>NZ_JBGUAW010000006.1 GCF_041821045.1 Thiohalorhabdus sp. Cl-TMA
AGTAGGTATTCAATCACCGACCGCGCCTCAAAATACATCAGGCTCCGGGGAGGGAGACAATCACCCGAGTCCTTACAGGTATTCCCCGCTCCTACCGGGCAATGCCCCTGGTTTCCCTAACTCCTCATTGTTCAGGGCTCTACCGTTTTGAAAGGGCCATACCGTTAAATGAATCCGGGTGCAGCCGCGGCACTCGGTTATCGAAAAAGGAGGCCCAGGCCAACGGGGTTGGCATGCTGCTGGCGGGCTCGGCGTCACAAGCGCAGCAGGGCGCCGCGCACCACGGGGTACTTGAGGCGGGCGGCGCTGTAGTGGTACCAGGAATAGTTGGCGCCGCGCGGCTCATGGTTAGGCAGGTCCGGCCACGTACGGGGATTTTCGGTCTGCTCAGTCTCCCAGGTAACCAACCCGTCCTTGACGTAGATCTTCCAGGAACAGGCACCGGTGCAGTTCACTCCGTGCGTGGAGCGCACCACCTTGTCGTGCTGCCAGCGCTGCCGATAGGCCCTTTCCCAGGATCGGTCCTCGTTGGTGGTTCGGCCGTGGCCTACGGCGAACCCGCCCTGGACCCGCTTGAAAAAGGTGCGTCGATCGAGAAAATGGCTCATGGCTGCGTCCTATGACTGAGGGTAGAACCCGGCACCCCAAAATTTATAGGACCAACACTACCGGGGATGCACGATGACTACGATCAAGTAGGAGCCAACAAGGCCTCGGAACCTTCAACCCCCCTGATCGGAACCAGCGGTGGTGGAGGTATCGCCGAGGGTGTTACGCCGGGGCTCCGTGAGCCCGCCCCTCTCCCCACCGCGAAACCGCTTCGCCTCATAAAACCCGATCCAGTAGCCATGAGAGGTAATCCTTCCGAGGGTATCTTCCGGAGCCGCCGCCTGTTTACGGTAATAGTCCCTGAATCGTCGCTGCCGCAAGGGGATTGTCATGAGGCTACAGGATCTAAACGCCCGGATTCTCGAGCACGAAGGGCGCATCGCCGGTATGGGGGAGGAAACGCCGCTCCTCGGGCTCTACAACGTGGCCATGTCCTCGGCCACCGGCCATTTCGGGGTGGAAGAGCCGGAAGCCGATCCCGAAGTTCCCCAGGACCAGGCCGAGTGGTGGCTGCGGTGCTACCAGGAGCTCGAGGAGCGCGGCGAGATGTACCAGGACCTGCAGGACCTCTTCGACGCTATAGATTGACGCGCCTCCGGCCCCGTCCATTCCGGAGAAGCAAGGGGGCTAGAGCGTAACCAAGCCGTTTGCAGCCACCTCTCCGGCGCCCCTGCATTCCGTTAGGGGCGTTTTTTTCGTCCTGCCCCTTCCCCCTACCGCTATTTCCCTCCTCCCCCAATGGGTTCGCGGCTTCCGGCGAGTCTGGCTCAATGGGAGCAGAAGGGTCCATGTACATGCGGATGCCGCCCGGCTGGATGCCGGGAAGACATCGCCATCCAGGCATCCATCCAGGAAGGCGGGACCATGCCTGCAGGTTTCTCCTATCCGTCCGGCCAGGCACAGAAGATCGCCCTGTTCCTACTGGCCGCAATCACCGCCATCCTGGTCGGCGGGGCGCTGAAGGCTACTTATATCGTCACCATGCCCCTCGCGGTGGCGTTCTTCATCGCGATTCTGGTTCTGCCCTTCCAGAACTGGCTGAGCCGGATACTTCCGGACCGCCTGTGGTGGCTGAGCATCATCGCCACCATGCTGGGGATACTGATCGTGGTCGGTGCACTGATCACGGCGATGTGGTACAGCTTCGGGGCCGTCCTGGACAAGGCGCCCCAGTACGCGGACACTGTCCAGCAGTATTGGGAGCAGATCCAGGCCTGGGCGAAACGGAAGGGACTTCCCCTTCAGGAGACTCTGCGGCAGACCGAAGGAATCTCCAGCACCCTGATCGGCTTCCTGACCTCCAGCCTCGCGTCCTTCTGGATCGTGGCCGGGATGCTAGTGCTGGTCTTCTTCCTGGTCCTGCTTATGCTGCTGGAGTCCAAGGAATGGCGGGTGAAGGTCCGCCGCGGCCTTGGTTTCGAGGAATCGGCCGCCACCGTGGAAGCAGTGGACGCCATCGCCTTCCGGGTCCGGCAGTATCTGCTGGTTAAAACCGCGGTTAGCCTGCTATCGGGGGTTTCCGCGGGACTCTGGCTGTGGCTTATGGACGTGGATTTCGCCCTGCTCTGGGGCTTGCTGACCTTCCTGCTCAACTACCTTCCCAATATCGGCTCGATCATCGCCGTCTTTCCGCCCACCATCCTGGCCTTCATCCAGTTCGGCCTCTGGGGCGGACTGATCGTGGTGGGCGGTTTGACCCTGATCGAGCAGATCCTGGGCAATCTGGTCGGTCCCCGGCTGGAGGGGCGAACCCTGGCTATTTCCCCCATGGTTGTATTGGTCTCCATCGTCTTCTGGGGCTGGGTATGGGGCGTGGTAGGGGCGTTGATCGGCGTGCTGTTGACCACCACCATCATCATCATCTGCGACCAGATCCCGACCCTGCGGCCGGTGGCCATCCTCCTGCGCCGGGCCGAAACCCCGCCCTCCGAGAGCTCGCAATAGCCCGGGGAGCTTTGCCTCCCCGGGGAGCCCGCCTTCGGGGCCTCCTTACCTAGCCCTTCAGGGGCTTCCGGAGGTCCTTTAGAGACTATAACCGTCGGCTTACCATCAACTCGATTTCGGTGCCCCACCGGACGGCCACGCTCCTCATCCCCGGCCGGTCAATTTCAGCCGACGCTGGAAACGACGCCCGTCTTCGGCCATGGCGTCGTTATTGAACAGGATGCGTACCGGACTCTCGTCCCTCGCCCACCCCGCCAGGGTGTCCAGCTCTTCGTCCGTGTACCGGTAGTGGTAGCCGTAGGCCGGGTGGCCATGCAGGCGGAAATACCGGTAACCGCCGGTGGCCGGCGCGCGCAGGAAGGGATCCACGCCGTGCACCACACCCGTTTCCCGGGCAAGCTCCGCAACGAGCGCATCCGTCCACTCCCCGCCGCGGGGCTCGAAGACCAGGTAGCGGCCCCGCCGTTCGGCGTTTCGCAGGAATGCGTGAAGGTTTTCCAGATTGCCCGCCGTGGGCCGGAAGCTCGCGGGAGTCTGGAGCAGCACGGCCTCCGCTACCAGGGCGTCGGCGATGGCCTGGGTACGCTCCCAGGCCATCCGGGTGGTGGGATTCCAGCGCAGACCCCCGGCCTCGCGGCGCTGCCGCTCGTCCAGCGACTCCCGGAGGCGCCGATACGTGGGGCTGTTGGGGTAATGGGTGATGAGCTGCCAGGCCTTCACGGCGAATGTGAAGGCCGGTCCGGCGCGCTCCCGCCAGCGGCGGGCGGTGGCCACCCGGGGCGGCTGGTAGAAGGTCTTCTGGTCCTCGAGCATTTCGAGGTCGCGGAAGGTTCGGGCCTGGGCCTCCGCGAAGCCGCAGGTGCCGACGCGGATATCCATCCGGGGCCCTCCCTCTTCATGCACCCTGCGCTCGCAGAGCCCGGCAGCTCGTCGGAGCGACGAGTCGCTTCCGAGGAGGGGAATCGCTCAGAAAGGGATACGCTCGAGAGCCACCATCCGCGGAACGCCGCGGTCGGACTCCTCCGGCGCATCACGCGCCAAGATATGGAGCTCCTTACCGCTCCCGCCCTCCGCCCATTCCATGACCGCGGCGCATTCCTCCGCGCCCCCGGGGTGTCCCGGATAGGCCACCACGGAAAGCCGACCTTCCGGAGCCAATAGGGCGATGCTCGCGTCTAGCGCGGCCAGGGTGGTCTCCGGACGGGTGATCAAGGTTTTCTCACCGCCGGGAAGAAAGCCCAGGTTGAACATGACCGCCTGCACCCGGCCTGCCGCTTGGCCGGGAAGCAGATACGGCAGGCGTTCATGACCGCCCTGATGGAGCCGTACCCGGTCCAGGACCCCCGCCTCCGCGAGGCGGGCACGCGCCGCGCTCAGGGCCGGGGTCTGAGTATCCACGCCGTCCACCCGGCCGCCCTCCCCCACCATCTGCGCGAGGAACAGGGTATCGTGCCCATTGCCCACCGTGGCATCCACCGCCCAGGCCCCGGCATATAGGCATTCCGCAACGGCCCGATGGGCCCGGGCCACCGCTCCCCGGGCCGCCATCAGGCGCGCTCCCGGAATCGGGCGATATCCGCCTCCTCGGGAAGCTCTTCCCCGGCCACCAGATGGGCCGCCAGGCGCTCGGCATAATAGGGCCCGATGAGCGCGCCGCGCGCGCCCAGTCCGTTGAGCACCGCCACCCGCGGTTCCTCCGGGTGGCAGCCGGCCATGGGCCGATGGTCGGTGGGCGCCGGACGGATCCCGGCGCGATGGCGGGTGACCGTCGCTTCGGGCATGCCGCCGAGCAGCGCGGGTAGGTGGGCCAGGAGCTCCCGGCGGCCAGCCTCGGTGGGCAGCTCATCGGGATGATGCCGGTCGAAGGTGGAGCCCAGCAGGAAGGCTTCGCCGCCGCACGGGACCAGGGTGACCTTCCGGTTCACCGGTTGGTCCGGGACCTCCCCTTGCAGGTGCCCGCCGACCATCTCTCCCTTGACCGGGGTGAGCGGCAGCCAGTGAAACCAAGGATTCTCCCGCACCCGGTACCCCTCGCAGAAGACCACCCGATCGGCGCGCAGTCCCTCCCATTCCACGCCTTCGCGGTCCACTCTGACATCTCCCGGCTCCAGCCGGGCCTCCTGCCGCACACCCCGGCTGGCGATCACCGCCCCGGCCGCCTCCAGGAAGGCCTCCGTGTCCAGGATGCCGCCGCCGCGTATGAAATAGGCCTCGGGACGGTCCTCCGTGCCATGGATGGGCGTATCCAGATAGGGCCGGTAATCGGGATCCGCCCGCCGACGCCGGTAATGGCCCGCCTCCTCCTCGTTCCGGCACAGGCGGAGGGTATCGACCTCCCGGAAGAACGCCCGGCCGCGTTGGCGCTCCACCTTGCGATAGATGCGCCGGGCGGTGGGCAGCATGCGCTCCAGGGGACCAACCCGGGTCAGCCGCCGTCCGCCGATGGGCGTCAGCAGCCCCGCTGCGACCCGGGAGGCGGACGCCGCACGGTACTCATCCACGAGGGCCACCCGCTGGCCACGCTCCAACAGGGAAAGGGCCACCAGCGTTCCGGCCAAGCCGCCTCCCACCACCAGGATGTCATGCGCGTTGCCACTCAAGATGCGGGGAGTCCTTTCCGTGGAAGCCGGTGGTCAGGCACTCTACTATAGAAAACCTTCGCACCCGGGACATTTCTTGCCGCTCCAGAAGCCGATTTCCGAGGCCCAGGACCTGGACATCCCCGATTCCTGGGTCCGGACCGCGAGCGCCCTGCTGGCGGAGGGCCGCACACGGGTCATGGTCGCGGGAGGCGCGGACCGGGGCAAATCCAGCTTCTGCCGCTACCTGGCGGCCCGCGCTCTGGAAATGGGCAAGAGGGTGGCTTTCCTGGATACGGATGTGGGGCAGAAGGACATCGGGCCCCCGGCGGCCCTGACCCTGAAGCTCCTGCACCCCACTCATCCCGCGGCGGAGGCTCCCGACGGGTTCTATTTCGTGGGCTCTGTAAGCCCCAGGGGCCATTTCCTGCCCATAGCCACGGGCTCCGAAGCCCTTCTGCGCGGAAACGGACAGGATATCGCCATCGTCAATACGGACGGCCTGGTACGCGGCCCGGGCCGAGTCCTGCGCCACTACCAGACAGAGGCGCTCGCGCCGGACACGCTGGTAGCCATTGAGCGGGAAGGGGAGCAGGGCACGATCCCCGTCCACACGGGCATACGGATCCGTCGCCTTTCCCCCGCCCCCGCCGCCCGGGAGCGCACATCCGACCAGCGCCGGGCGGCCCGGCTGGGCGCCTTCCGGCAATATTTCAGCGAAGCGCGGCGCTCGGCCCTGGACCTGGACCTGGAGCACCTGCGCATGGAGCGCTGCCTCCTGTTCACGGGAGTCCCTGTCGAACCCCACGGCTTCCTGTATGCGGAGGATACCGTCGAAGGGCGCGTGGTAGTGGGGAACCGGGCGTTACCGGACCCGGGGACCAAACGGATTCCGGCCGGCTTCGAGCGCGGCCTCCTCTGTGGAATGCTGGATACCGAGGGGACTTGCGTTGGTCTGGGCGTGCTGGAGCACCTTGATTTCCGCGCCCGCAAGCTGCTGCTCCGCTCCCGGTGGAGGGAGCGCTCGTACGGGGCGTGCAGCTCGGGGACCTCTATCTCGATCCCGAGGGGCGAGAGCTGAGCCGGTCGCGGCCCAAATTCCTGTAGCGGTTTTCCCCCGGAGTCCGGAGAAAACGGTCAACTTTTGCCGTCCCACTGGTGCGCTCTCCCGGAAAAGCGCCGCAAATGACCCCCTGGACACGGGACAAGGGCTCCGTGCTCGAAGGGATCCCTGCCCTGGGGGCTTCCCTGCTGCCCCGCTTACTGGGCTCCCACAGCTTTTTTGAAGGGAATTCCCGCGACAGCGCACTACCCCTCCGGACAGCCGGCATATTCGCGGGTCCACTCCAGGGCTCGGCCCACCCGCTCCCCAGCCAGCGCTCGACCCTCCGGAGCAGTAACCCATCGGTACTCATGATGCTCCGGCCTGCCGAGCTCCGGGCCCACTCCCAGGGTGACCCGCTCCTGCCGGGTCCTTCCCGCGAAATAGAGCGCCTTCTTCCGGCCACGGTTGTAGGGCTCGGTAATGTGGCAGTCATACCCCCAAGGGAACGTAAGATCCACGATTCCCGTTTCCTCCCACACCTCTCGGGCGGCCGTTTCCAGCGCCTCCTCGCCGGGCTCCACGAGGCCCTTGGGGAAATCCCAGTAATTATAGGCCCGCAGAAGTAGGAACCTGCATCCGTCCTCCACCACACGGATCACCACCACCCCCGCTGACAGCTCGGGCAAATCCCTGCTCATGAGCCTCTCAGCAACCAGGTTGGAACATTCCATGCGCGAGGGCCAAGCCGGGTACTGGCACGGGGAAGTTAGCGAGGACCTCGAAGCCTTAACAGGTCAGATGCAGGGCCGCGGCAATCCGGGCGGAGGTCCGCATCAGCCGGTTCAGCTCCTCCACCGCCTGGGTGGTCCGTGCTACTCGGGGCTCCACCCCCTTGTCGCGCAGGGCCTTCAAGGTCTTCTCCGGAACATCCATGTTGCCGTAGAAGCCGGTCCCGATCACCAGCGTTTCCGGCGGATCCTCCAGCAGCGCCTCCAGGTCGGCGGGGTCCAGGGAGTGCCCTTCCCTCCGCCACCATGGCGAATGCACCTCTTCACCGGGCAGAAGGAGCACATCCTTGGTATACACCCGGCCTTCGATGGTGATCCGGCCAAAGGCGTAATCGTCGATCACGGTGTCGCCCTCGAAGTGGCCTCGATCACACCATCCTGCCCCACTCCGAGCCCCGGCGCCAAGATACCCGACCGTTGCCGCGGCCGAGTCCCGCTCCCGCGGGGCGGACGGGCCGCTGGCTCCGGAGCGGATCACGCCGTGCGTCCCGGCCCCACCTCTGACGGGCTCAGGATTCCATCGGAAGACCGGCGTTTCGCCACCCGTTGAATCCGCCCAGGGTATTGAAAACCGGACCGCGCCCGGCTCGCTTGAGCACGCTGGCGATCACCGAGGAGCGGTAACCGCTGCCGCAATAAACGGCGATTGGGCGGTTCGATGGCACCTCGGAAAGCCGCTGGTGGATGTCCCCGCCGGACAGGTGCATGGCCCCCGGAACGTGCCCCGCCTGCCACTCGTTGGGCTGGCGGACATCGAGCACCAGCAGGTCGCCGTTCTTCTCCCGCTCCGCGTTCATTTCCGTCGGAGTCCATTGGGGCAGGAATTCCGGTTGCCGCCCGGAGGTGCGCCAGGCGAACATGCCGCCCTTCAGCCACCCCTGCGGCACCGGATAGCCGATGCGGAGCAGGTGCCAAGCGGCCTCCCACAGGTCGGCCGGATCGTCCAGCACCAGCACCGTCCGGGCGTCCCCGGGCAGCACCGTGCCCGCCCAGGTGGGGAAGGAATTGCCCAGCCCGATGTTGAGGGCGCCGGGAATATGCCCGCCACCGAAAGCCTCCGGGGTGCGGCAGTCCACAACGAAGGCCCCGTCGGATCGGGCCCTCTCCACCGCCTCCGGACCCAGGGGCTCGGGCTCGGTGAGCACGCCCAGGGGCTCGGGGCCCGCCAGGTTCCGCTCCCGCATGCGCGGCCAGTAGGGCGGCACCGTGGGCAACCCCTCCAGGCTCAGGCACTGCTCCGTGAAGGCGCTCTCGTCCTCCACGGACTGAAGAATTCCGTTGAGCCGGCGTTCGTAGCCGAGCGAGGTGAACAACATGCTGCCAATGGATCCTCCGCACAGGGAGCCGGCCACATGGGTGGGGAACACCATTACATGATCGGGGAGCGGCAGGATCTTGTCGCGCAGCGTCTGGCACACCTCCCGGGCATGGCGCTGGGTCTGCTCCCAGTCGCCCAGGAGGTCCGGGCGCGCCACATCCGCCACCAGAAGCGCGCCGCCGGACAAGAGCATGAGGGGGTCCTCCCCGCGGGAGCGATCGCGGACCAGCAGGCTGATGTGCTCGGGGGTATGGCCGGGGGTATGCAGGACCTCGAGCTCCACCTCGCCCATTTGCAGGCGCTCCCCGTCCTCCAGGGGCTTGGCGCGATATCCGAGCTCCGAGCGCGCGCTTGCCAGCAGCTCCAGATCACTGCGCTGCTGAAGCTCGGTAATGCCCGTGAGGTAGTCGTTGTGCTGATGGGTATCCGCGGCGTAGCGGATGCGCAGGCCGTGGTCCCGGGCATACTGGTAATAGGTGTCCACATCCCGGCGCACGTCCAGAGCCAGTGCCTCCCCGGTACTCTCCGAGGCGATCATGTATGATGCGTGGCCCAGGCTGGGCAGATAGAATTGCTCGAAGAGCATGACACACTCCGTATCCGGGGGAACCACGGGACGGGGCCGCATACCTTGCAGGCCGTACCCCTTCTGAAATTGGTTTCCCGGCCGGGTCGTGTGTTCCGTTATGCCATTTGCAATGAGAAATTGACCCGAACGGGGTAGTCAGTGACCATGATCCCGCACGGGCGCAGGGGGTGATTCATGCAGATAACGATGATCATGGTAGCGTCGGATGATGGGGTCATCGGTTTCAACAACCAGCTACCCTGGCACCTCCCCGATGACCTCCGCTTCTTCGTCCGGCAGACCCGGGGCAAGATGATCCTCATGGGCAACGGGACCTACAAGTCCCTGGAGCCCACCCCCGAGAAACCGAATCCGCTGCCCGGTCGCAAGCTGCTGGTGGTTACCGGGCGCCCCGGAGAGTTCCCCTACGAGAACGACGAGGTGGTACCGGTGGGCTCCGTCCAGGAAGGGCTGGCCATGGCCGAGGCCCTGGACGAGGAGGAGCTCATGGTGGCCGGCGGACACTCGGTTTTCATGGAGGCTTGGCCCTTTGCCGACCGGCTCCTGCTCACGCGGGTCCACGGGGACTTCGAGGGCGATACCTTCATCTCCGATCCCGACCCCAACAAGTGGAAGGTGATGAGCAGCGAATATCACCCAGCCGACGAGCGCCACTCCCATCCCTTCACCACCATGGAGCTGTTGCGCGTCCGCTAGCCCGGCCGCGGCTCACGCTCCTTCATCCCGCCACCGGCTCCAGCTTGAAGGGCAGGCGCTCCTCGCAGCGCCGGATACGCTCCAGAAGCTGGCGCCGGTCCTCAGCGCCCACGAAGAGAAACCCCAGCTCATAGCTGTAGCTGTCCTGCTCGTGCAGCTCGGACAGCCGCATACCCGGCTGCACGTGGATATCTACCAGCGTGCCGGGAATCTCCTCCTGAAGCGCCCGGATGTCCTCCTCGCCGGGCACCGCGGCCACTTGGGCATCCTCGAAGTGGCGGATGAAATGCTTCGCGGCGTAACGGAACGCACCCCGTCCCGGCACCCGATCCGGCAGATTGCCGAGTGCCACGTCCGCCAGGATCCGGAGATTGGAATAGCCGTCCACCTTGTCGAATAGAACGCTGTGGGACTGGGAGATCCGGGGGTTGATCTCCAGCAGCCAGATCCGGTCCCGCTTCTCGTCGTAATAGAGCTCGATATTGAAAGTGGTGTTGTCGAGGCCCAGGAACTGGACCACCGCCCGGGACTTCTCGATCATGCGCGCCTGGATGTCCGCCGGCAGGTCGGAGGGATACTGATAGCGGGAAAAGGTGGTCTCGTTGGCGTAGCGGATGGAATCCACGATGCCGTAGATGCCCACCTCCCCGTCCAGGGAGAAGCCCTCAAGGGTGCATTGCCTGCCGCCTATGATCTCCTCGGCGATGCAGAAGCTGCCCTCCTCCATGGGGATGCCCCGGGGCAGGTCGAGCAGCCCGAGAAGGCGGTTGAAGGGGTCGGAAAACCGCCCGATTCGCTCGCGGATAATCCCGATCGCCTCATGGAGCTCGGCCTCGTTGCGTATGCGGAACCCCAGCTGCGAGCGCCACGCCTTCACCGGCTTTATCCAGAAAGGATATTCCAGATCCACGCGGGATGCGGGGGCTTCCTCGAAGGGGTCGAACCGGCAGAACCGCGGTACGCAGTCGGCGATGACCTTGCGCTGCTCCAGCCGACTCCAGAACTTGTCCTCGCACTTAACCACCGCTTCCAGCGACGGCCCGCGCAGCCCAAGGCGTCGGCACAGGATGGGAACCATGTCGCTCACCGGGAAATCCCAGAAGCCCACCAAGCCGTCGATGCTGCCCTCGAACGAGCGCACCTCCGACTCGGCCCGATCAAGGAGCGCCTCCAGGGGATAGTGGGCGCCCCGGACGTCTTCGTACCGCAGCAAGGGGTGGAACCGGACCGCGCCGGACCGGGACAGCTCTTCGAGCCGGGCCAGATTGAAGGCATCGGGACCGATCACGAATACGTTCTTGGGCATGGCCACCTCTTGCGTACAGCCGGAACGGGCGGCGGGGCGCGGAACGGGGCCCCAGCCCCTTGATTAGCCGATACCGGCTAACGTGGCAATACCGGCGGTTACCCAGGGCCCCAGCGGTTCCCCTTCCGGGCAGGCCGCCTCAGGCCAGCGAATCGATCAAGGTCCGGCAGAAGGCCCCGAGGTCATTGGGGTAGCGGGAGGTGATCAGGTTTGCGTCGCGTACCACTTGGCTGTCCTCGTATTCGGCACCGGCATTCACCAGATCGTCCTTGATGGACCAGTAACCGGTTACCCGGCGGCCGCGGACGATCCCCGCGGACACCAGCACCCAGCCCGCGTGACAGATGGCGGCGATGGGCTTACCGTCCTGGTCCGCCTCCCGGACCATTTCCAGGAGCCGCTCCTCCCTGCGCAGATGGTCGGGCGCATATCCGCCGGGAAGAACCAGGGCATCGAAGTCGCCGGTGGTCACCTCCTCGGGCGTGGTTTGCGCCTCGGCGGAAAGCCCCTTTTTGCCGTGATAGGTCCGCCTGGTCCCGCCGAGCACCACCACTTCAGCGCCCTCTTCGTCCAGACGGTAATACGGATAATACAGCTCGATGTCCTCGAAGAGATCGGCGGCGAACAGGGCGATACGCCGCCCCTGGAGCTTGCCGTCCATGGCTGCCCCTCCTTGGCTGACGGTTTTCAGTGAGAATGGGGATCCGGGAGCCGTTTTGATGGGCGGAACCTCGGCCCCTTCCAAGGAGGATTGGGACGAAATGCAGCCGATTAAAGGGTCGCTCCGCCATCGGTGACGGACGTCCGCACTCAAGGCCCCAGGTTTTCGGTGGCCCCCGCTTCGTCGGGAATGCGTCGGTACCAGCGTTGTACGCGCTCGGTGCCGTAGCGCCGCTCCAGACGGCGCACGGTGAAGTGCCCCCAGGCCATGTTCTGGAAATGGTGAAAAAAGATGGTATTGATCAATGCCCCGGTGGCTGCGCCCATGAGGGGCACCATCTGGAAGGCGGCCTTCTCCGAGACGGGAACGCCGAAACGCCCGGCGATGGCGGAGACGAAGCGCACCGAGACCGGGAGGTCCATGGCGGTAAGTCCCTGCCTGGCCAAGTGATAGGAAACGGGGGAGAAGTGATAGGCCAGCGCGGCCCGCACCCCGAAATAGCCCATCTCTGCCGAATCATCGTCGCGGGAGCGTCCCCCCAGGGCGAATACCTGGATGCAGGCGAGGCGCGCCTCCGGATCGGACAGATCCTCCCCCTGGCTCTGGGCCACCGTGGCGATGGCCCGTAGCATGAGCACGGTGGTTACGGGGAGCTCCGCCAGGAGTCCCGGCAGGCCGAAAAAGCCGCCGGCGGCCCCGGTACCCACTCCTAGCAGGCGCTGGCTCCTGGCCTGCGATCCGGTACCCATGCGGGCGGGCGTGCCCAAAGTATACACCGCCGTTTCCATGGCCCGTGATACGGCCTGGCGCGATGCCTTTTGCAGCCGGACATAGCCCCTCCGAGGCAGCAAGGCGAAGGCCTGTTCCATGGGCGACCCCACCACGCTGGTCAAGCGTGCCGCGAGACTCGGGTGCTCCAGGAAGAAGTGCGCCCGCTGCAGGGCTCGCCAATCCTCGGACGCAAGCCGGACTACCGGAAGCTGGACCATTTTTCCCCTCCCTTGCCGGGCCAACCTACCCAGCATGCCATTACCGGGTGCCGGATGCGGGCCTTCACGCCCGCGATCCGGCCCTTTTGCATTGGGCAAGCGGAATCGTCCGGATTTCCGGGGTCGCGGCTGGTACTGCAAGGGGAGGGGCCCGTGGGGAAGGGCTCGGGAGCAGCCCCGGCGGCGTGGCGAGGCGCCCTCCCGCGGATTGGGGCATTCAGCCGGGAACCGGTCCGCCTCGCCGTTTTGGCCGGTGGCCTCCGGGGAGGGCGGGGAGGCTCGGCCTAGTGCGGCAGGGCGCGGGGTACCTGGATGGGCCGGTCCAGCCAACGCTGGAAGCGGGCATTGATCCGCTCGTAATGCTCCGCCCACCACTGCGCATCGAGTCGCAGAGCACCTTCCAGCCGGTGGGAAAGCGTGGGTAGGTAGCGTTTCATGGCCTCCGGAACCAGCTCCCGCGAGGATCGGCGCGCGGGCCCGTGGGGAATGTACTGCACCTGCCGGGCCAGGCTCCGGGTCGAGGTGGCGTAGCGGACGAAGCCCAGCGCCTTCTCCCGGTTAGGGGTATGCTTGACCACCCCCCAGAGATCCATGTTCAGGATCTGATGATCCCAGAACAGCTTGAAGTCCTTGCCGCGGTTCACGTTGGCATCGTAGATCTGGCCGTTGTAAACCGTGGTCAGGGCCACCTCGTCGTTCTCCAGATGGCGCACCGCCTCCATTCCGGTGCTCCACCAGACCACGTAGGGCTTGATGGCGCTGAGCACCCCGAAGGCCCGGTCGAGCCCCGCGGAGGTGCCGAGCACGTCGTAGACCCGGTCCGGTGGCACCCCATCGGCGATCAGCGCCCATTCCAGGTTCCCCTTGGGGGTGCGCCGCATCCCCCGCCGCCCGGGAAAATCCGTCACGTTGAAGAAATCCTCCACGCTCTGCGGTTTCCTACGGGGAAAATCACCCCCGTCGAAGGCGAAGGCCGTGGACCAGAGCACGCTGCCGACGCCGCACTCGCGCAGCGCCCCCTCCAGGAAATCCGCCCCCGGCGGCATCCCCTCCGGAGAAGGCGGCAGCGTATCCGGATCCACCCGGACCAGGAGTCCCTGCCGGCACCCCCGGATGGCGTCGGCGAGCTCCAGGTCCACCACGTCCCACTTGACGTTGTAGGACCGCACCTGGGCCCGGATCTCCGCCAGGCCGCCGTCATAATCCAGCACCTCGACGGCCACACCGGTTTCCTTCTCGTAAGGGCGGATGAAGCCCAGGATCTGACTCCGCGTATAGGCGCCGCCCCAGGACACCACCGTCAGCTCCTCGCTAGCGGCCCGGGCCGGCGAAGCGCCGGACCACGCGGTGAACAGGGCGGCCGTCAAAAAGAGCGTACGGACCATTCGCCTAGGCACTGTCTTTCTCCTGCCGTTCGCGGGCCGCGGACGGAAACTAGAAATAATAGCCGAGGTTCAGGTTGAGGCGGGTGTCCCAGCCCCGGCTTCCCCCGGCCCCCAGGGAGCCGTCCCCGCCGAAGAACACCATGTTCTGCGCCTGGATCAGGTCGAGATAGACGAACAGCGGTCCGGACCCCACGGCACAGCCGGTGGTATTCAGCTTGGAATCGCGGAAGCCGTCCGCGTCCTTGGCCAGGATGCTGAAATCGTTGTAGCAGGTGAGCAGGTCGATCCGACCCCACTGGACCGGAACGTTGTAGGCCACGTTGAGCACCCCCACCGTACCCCGGGTGGCCAACGGATAGGAGCTGGCGAGCCCGCCCACGGTAATGGTCTCGTCGCCGATGCCCGCCGGATTCTCCGGGCTGAAGGCATAGCGGAATCCCTCCAGCTGGAGGTTCCAGCGCCCGCAGCGAAGATCCAGGTGCCCGGCGGCCGCCCATCGCTCGCCACTCTTCCCGGTGTCGGCGTTGTAGAGCGCGCCGGCCTGGCCGGAGATTCCCAGCTCGGTGCTGCAGGCGGTCTGGGCACCCAGGGTGTACGCCAGACGCACATTGGCCTGGTTGCTCTCCCGGTTCAGGTCCCCCTTGGCATTGTTGGCGGGCGTGCGTGGCACCTGCACCACGTCGATTGAATACCGCTCCAGATTGGCGGGATTGCCCAGCTCGGCGTTCTTGAAGAAGGCCGCCCGGACGTCCAGGGGCCCGCGCTTGTGCAGGTATTGCACCCCGGCGTCGTAATCGTCGGCGAAGCCCATGAAATAGGGCACGCCGAACCAGTAGTTGTGGGCGGCGTAAGGCAGCAGCCCGAAAGGCACGCGCATGATCCCCGCCCGCACCGTGCCCGCCTCGCCCATCGGGAAGCCCGCCCAGCCGTGATGCACGGCGTCCAGGTAGGGATACCACCGGTACTCGGCGGAGAATTCGACGCCGTTCTTGGTGCCGTCCACATTCAGGCGGAACAGCTCCAGGCCCAGATCACCGCCGCGTTCCCGCGAGCCCGGCGCGTAGCCCAGCCAGGAATAATTCAAGCGCAGGGCACCGCCGATCCGGATGGGAGGCTCCTCGGGCATGTCGGCCTCTGCGCCGTTGGTGCCCGGCACCATGGATTCGAGGCTCTCCAGCTCCGCCCGGAGCTCCTCCATGCGGCGCTCCTGGCTTTCCAGTTCCTCGGCCAGATCCTCCTTGCGGTGCTCCCCCTCCGCGGACCGGCCCTTCCCCTCGGTCTGCGCCGGGGCGGGTCCGCTCAGTAGCGGAAGCACCAGCCCCCCGGCCAGGAACAGCGTCCAGCTTGCAGCGCGCATACACGACCCTTATGGAACGACGATCTTGCCGGGTACTAGTGTCCTGAGAGGACACTAGCGGCATACCCGGTTACGGCCCTTCTTCTTGGCCCGATAAAGCAGCTCGTCGGCAGCCTTGATCACCTCCTGCGGCCGCATCCGATCCCCGGTGCGCTCGGCGAGTCCGGCGCTAACGGTCACCTGCACCCTGCCGCCCTGCCCTTGCCCCTTGCCGCGCTTTTTGGCGCCTTTCTTCGGGGATTCCGGGCGGTCCACGCCGCGCAGCCGGAATCCGGACCCGGCGATCTCCTCGCGGACGCGGTCCATGGTCTCCGCCGCTTCCTCCAGGGTCCGGTTGGGGAACAGCACCGTGAACTCCTCCCCCCCGTAGCGATAGGCGCGTCCCCCGCCGCCCACCGACCGCAGCTTCCCGGCGACCATGCGCAGGACATGGTCGCCGATGTCGTGCCCGAAGGTATCGTTGAAGTTCTTGAAATGGTCCACATCCACCATGGCGATCACGAACCCGGCCCCCATGCGCTGGAGCTGCTCCTCCAGTGCCCGGCGCCCGGGAAGCCCGGTCAGCTCGTCCATGAAGGCCAGGCGATAGGATTCCTGCACCAGCGCGGTGCTGAGCACCAGGACAGCAAGCCCCCAGAACGCCACCGTCATGCCCGCCTCGCCCCCCCAGGCCAGGGGCGGCGCCGTGGCCACCAGGGCGCCCAGGAACCCGCCGTCGAGCGGACTGTTCCGCAGCACCCAGACGGCGAGCAGGGCAACGGCGGCCAGCGCGTATATGCCCAGGACCACCGGGGCCAGTCCGCCGGCCTGGCTACTCCCGGAAAACAGCCAGGGGCTTTGCAGAAGCTCGCCGAGGCGGCCTTGCGGGTGGACCGTGGCCCAGGCGAGGAATCCGGCTTGTACCAGCAGGAAGGCAGCCCGGGCGATGCCGCTTCCGGTCCAGAGCCCGCGCTCGGGCAGGAAGGCGAGCACGGCGAGATTGAGCGGCACCAGAAGGGCAACTCCGGAAAAGAGGACCGCCGCGGAAACGCCGTTGTCCGGAAGGAAGACCAGGGGAAGCCCATACGCCCCCAGCAGCACCAGCAGGGCGAGCACGACGCGGCTGCGGTGGAACCACAACGCCAGCGCCATCCCGATGGCGCCGATAACCAGCGGCACGAGGTTGGCGGTGGCCTGCTGGGCAACGGACAGCTGCTGGTAGAGGAGCCGAAGCCAGATGGCCAGGCCCGACAGCCCCGCGAAAAGCGAGACCGCGGCGATTCGGTGACCGGCTGGAGTCATCGCGCCTCCGGGGCTTTGTAACGGCGAGCGCACGGCTTCAAAGGCTACCACAGGTGACCGGACAAAGTGGGAGCAATGCCGACAAACGCCGCCAAGCCGTCCCGCATTGGCCCCGGTCCGCAGTGAAAGGTACATTAAGGCCGAGAATCTGTCCGCCGGTCCGCGCCTCCGTGTCCAGCGGGCCCACTCCTTTCGGGAGATCCCGATCGCCCATGCCTATTCCGACGCGCTCCGCCCCGGTCGCCGGGCTTTCCGGCTCCTCCACCCGCTCCCGGAGGGGCCCCTGAAATGGACGAGCCGCAAGAGGATGCCCGGAGCCACGCGGTTTTCCGGGCCCAAGCCATCACCAAGGTCTACCGGAACGGCGCGGTGGAGGTTTATGCCCTGCGGGGGGTGGATCTGGACCTGTACGAAGGCGAGCTGGCCGTGCTCCTCGGGCCTTCCGGCAGCGGCAAATCCACCCTGCTGAATATCCTCGGCGGCCTGGATGTCCCTTCCTCGGGACACGCCTTCTACCGCGACTGGGAGCTCACCAGCGCCGGCGAGGCGGAGCTGACCCGCTACCGCCGCCACCACGTGGGCTTCGTCTTCCAGTTCTACAACCTGATCCCCAGCCTCACCGCCCGCGAGAACGTGGCGGTGGTCACGGAGATCGCCGAACGGCCCATGACGCCCGAGGAGGCCCTGGGGCTGGTGGGCCTCGAGGGCCGCCTCGACCACTTCCCCGCCCAGCTCTCCGGCGGCGAGCAGCAGCGCGTCGCCATCGCCCGCGCCATCGCCAAGAATCCCGCCGTGCTCCTCTGTGACGAGCCCACCGGGGCACTTGACTCCCAGACGGGCATTCGGGTCCTGGAGGCCCTGCAGCGGGTCAACCGCGAGCTGGGCACTTCCACCGCGGTCATCACCCACAACGCCGCCATCGCGCGGATGGCCGACCGCGTGGTGCGGATCCACGACGGCACCATCGGCTCCATCGAGGTGAACGAGGCCAAGCTGGAGCCGGCGGAGCTCTCCTGGTGACGCCGCCGGCCCTGCTGCGCAAGCTGCTGCGTGACCTTTGGGGCATGCGCGGTCAGGCACTGGCCATCGCCCTGGTACTGGCCAGCGGCGTGGCCACCTACGTGGGCTCATCGAGCACCCTGGAGAGCCTGCAGCGCACGCGCGCCGAGTTCTACCAGGACTACCGCTTCGCCGAGGCCTTCGCCGTCCTGGAGCGCGCCCCCGAGCGGCTGACTCACCGGATTCGGGCCCTGCCGGGGGTCCAGACCGCCCACACCCGGATCATGGGCCAGGCCACCCTGGAGGTGGGCGGCTTCCAGCAGCCGGTGTCGGCACAGATCGTCTCCCTGCCCGACCACGGCCAGCCACCCCTCAACCGCCTCTACCTGCGCGCCGGACGCCTGCCCGCCCCGGGCCATCGCGACGAGGTAGCGGTGAGCGAGCCCTTCGCCGAGGCCCACGGCCTCTCCCCCGGTGGCACCCTGGAGGCCGTCATAAACGGCCGCCGGCGCGAGCTGACCATCACCGGGATCGCCCTGTCGCCGGAGTTCATCTACCAGATCCGGCCCGGCGCCCTGTTCCCCGACTACAAGCGCTACGGCGTGCTGTGGATGAACCGCACCCCGGCGGCGGCCGCCTACGACCTGAACGGCGCCTTCAACAGCGTGGCGGTCACCCTGGAGCGAGGCGCCCGGGCGGAGGCGGTCATCGACCGTCTGGACCGCCTCCTCGACCCCTATGGCGGAACGGGGGCCTACGCGCGCGCCGACCAGCTCTCGCACCGTTACCTGGCCGAGGAGATCCGGGGCATCGAGGCTACCGTGGAGACGGTACCCTACCTGTTCCTCGCCGTGGCGGCTTTCCTCCTGAACGTAGTCCTCAACCGCCTCCTGGCGCGGCAGCGCAGCCAGATCGCCCTGCTCAAGGCCTTCGGCTACTCTAACGGTGCGGTGGCGCGCCATTACCTGGGCCTGGTGGGGCTCATCGTGGGCCTCGGCGCAGTCATCGGCACCGCCGCCGGCATCTGGATGGGCCAGTCCTTGAGCGCCCTCTATCGCGAGTTCTTCCGCTTTCCCTTCCTCACCTATGTCGTCGACCTGGGCACCGTCCTGACGGCGGTGGGCGTCACCGCAGCGGCCGCCCTGGCCGGCACCCTGGCCGCCGTGCACCGCGCCGCGCGCCTGCCCCCGGCTCAGGCCATGCAGCCGGAACCGCCGCCGCGCTACCGCGAGTCCTGGCTGGAGCGCACCGGCCTGCGGCGGCTCCTGGACCAGCCCACCCGCATGATCCTGCGCCACATCCTGAGCCACCCCTTCAAATCCGCCGTGTCCGTGCTCGGCATCGGGCTGTCCGTGGGCATCCTCCTGGTGGGCACCCTGCAGCAGAGCGCCATCGACCACATGATCGACGTGCAGTTCAGTCAGGCGCAGCGCGAGGACATGACCGTCACCTTCTACGAGCCCACCTCCCGGGACGCCCTCTACTCCCTGCAAGCCATGCCCGGGGTGCGCCTCGCCGAGCCCTTCCGTCAGGCCCCGGTGCGCCTGGTGCACGAGCACCGCACGGAGCGCACCGCCATCCAGGGCTTCCGGCCCGACGCCTACCTGCATAGGGTCCTGAACGAGGAAACCGAGCCCATCTCCCTGCCCCGTGAGGGCCTGGTACTCTCGGCTTTCCTCGCCGACCAGCTCGGGGTGCGGGCGGGGGATTCGCTCCGGGTGGAGGTGCTGGAGGGGGCGCGCACCGTGACCCGCGTACCGGTGGCGGCGGTGGCGCAGGACTTCATGGGCGTATCCGGCTACATGGCCCTGCCCGCCCTCAACCGCCTCCTGGAGGAGGGCCGCGCCGTCTCCGGGGCCTATCTGCTCACGGACCCGGATCGGCGCCGCGCCATCTTCCACGAGCTGGAGGAGGCGCCGCGGGTGGCCGCCGTGGGTCTGCAGCGCACGGCCTTGGAGAGCTTCTACGACACCCTGGCGGAGACCATCCTGGTGTTCGCCGCCGTGAACACCGTGCTGGCCGGCATCATCGCCTTCGGCGTGGTCTACAACAGCGCCCGCATCACCCTTTCCGAGCGCAGCCGGGAGCTGGCCAGCCTGCGTGTGCTGGGCTACACCCGTGGCGAGACCGCCTACATCCTGCTCGGGGAGCTGGCCATCCTCACCCTGGCCGCCGTCCCGCCCGGCTTTCTCCTGGGCCGGGCCATGGCCGCGGCGGTGGTCACCGCCTTCCAGACGGAGATGTATCGTTTTCCGCTGATCCTGAAGCCCGATGACTACGCCTTCGCCGCCCTGGTGGTGCTAGTGGCCGGCCTGCTATCCGGGGCGGTCATGGCGTACCGGGTTTTCCGCTTGGACATGATCGAAGCCCTCAAGGCACGGGAGTAGAGGCGCATGCACTGGCGCAAGCGATTGATCGGGGGAACGGCGGGCTTGCTGCTGGCCGTCGCCCTCGCCTACGGCTTCTGGCCCCGCCCCCTTCCGGTGGACACTGCGGTGGTCTCCCGCGGGCCGCTGCGGGAGACCATCGAGCAGGAGGGCCAGACCCGGGTTCGCGACCGCTTCGTGGTGGCGGCCCCGGTCACCGGACGGCTCGTGCGCCACGACTGGGAGGTGGGCGACCGGGTGGAAAAGGGCCAGGAGCTGCTGCGTATCGACCCGGCCGCCTCTCCCCTCCTCGACCCCCGCAGCCGCGCCCGGGCCGAGGCCCGGGCTGCCCAGACCGAGGCCGCCATGGATCGGGCGCGTGCGGAGCTCGAGGCCGCCGAGTCCCAGGCCGATTTCGCCGAGCACTCCCTGAACCGAATCCGCCGGCTGCACCAGGGCGGCAAGGCCTCCGACGCCGAGCTGGACCAGGCCCGCAACCGGGCCCGCGTAGCGGATGCCGGTCTGCGCTCGGCCCGGTTCAGCGTCCGGGTCGCGGAGTTTGAGCGGAACATGGCCCGCACCGCCCTCGAACGGGGCACCGATGCAATGCGGCCGCTGGTCCTGACGGCACCTGTCTCCGGAAAAATCCTGGCGGTGCAGGAGGAAAGCCGCGTCCCGGTGCAACCCGGCCAACCGCTGCTCACCATCGGCGATACGGCCTCGCTGGAGGCAGTCATGGACGTCCTGTCCAGCGATGCCGTCCGCATCCGGGCCGGCACCGCCGTGGAGTTCATCGGCTGGGGCGGCGAGGGCGCCCTCGAAGGCCGCGTCCGGCGCGTTGAGCCGGCGGGCTACACGAAGGTTTCCGCCCTTGGCGTGGAGGAACAGCGGGTGGACGTGGTAGCCGACTTCACGAGCCCCCGTGCGCAATGGCGGCGTCTGGGCCACGGCTATCGGGTGGATGCGCGCTTCATCCTGTGGGCTGCCGAGGACGCCTTACAGGTCCCCGAAAGCGCCCTCTTCCGATATAAGGGCCATTGGGCGGTGTTCATGGTGGCGGAGGGCGAGGCACGGCGGCGGGAAGTGGAGGTCGGCCATCGAGGGGGTCTGCGCGCCCAGGTGCTCGCCGGGCTTCAGGAGGGGCAGCGGGTGATCGTCCATCCCCCGAGCAAGCTGCGCCCCGGGGCACGGGTGGCTGCCCGGGGCGAACAGGGTTCCGAGTATCTGCCCTAGTACTACTTTGTTAGTTATTGCCAGATCCGATCTTGTCCGGCATGTTGGCCCTCGTATCCTGGACCATCAGGAGGGATGCGATGGGCATACCGCAAGCGGGCGAAGACCCTTTGCCGGACCTGGAGGCGTTTTTGGCCCCCTTTGGGAGGCTTCTCAAGCGCTCCGAGAGCCGTCATGCCCTGGAACGGTACACGACGGGGCTTTTGGCGAACATTCCGCATAAGACGGCCTCGGCGATGGGAGAGGTCTTGCCCGGGACGAATGGGCAACGGCTCCAGGAGCTGCTGACGCGAACGCGCTGGAACGCCGAGGCCATGGACCGGCTCCGGATCCAGCACCTGAGCTGGCATGCCCGCGCCGGGCAAGGCGCGCTGATCTTCGACGACACGGGCCTGCCCAAGAAGGGCGGTGCCTCCGTGGGCGTGGGGCGGCAGTATTCGGGCACGCTGGGCCGGGTGGACAACTGCCAAGTTCTGGTTACGGCCCATTACGTCGACCGGGCCTTCGACTGGCCGGTGAACGCCCGCCTGTATTTGCCGCAGGACTGGGCCGACGATCCGGCCCGCCGGAGGCGGGCTCAGGTGCCGGAAGCGGTGCCCTTTCGGACCAAGGGCGAGATCGCCCTGACCCTGTTCGACGAGGCCCGGGTGGCCGGCCTGACGGTGGGGGCCGTGGTGGCCGATGCCGGGTACGGCGATCAGGCGCCGTTTCTGGATGGCCTGGAGGCCCGGGACCAGCCTTATGCCGTGGCCGTGGGCAAGCAGGCCCCTTTCCGGGACGCGGCCGCCGTGGAATCGGATCCCGGCGACCCCGAGCCGCCGCCCTACCAGGGGGTGGGCCGACCGCGGAAGGCGAGCACATTGGCCGACCGGGTGCCCAAGGCGACGGCCGAGGCCTTGATTGGTGAGCTGCCGGAATCGGCCTGGCAGGAGGTGGCCTGGCGCCAGGGCACGCAGGGCGCGCTGGTCAAAGAATTCGCGGCTCACCGGGTCTACCGAAGCGGTTCCCGGGGCGCCCATCGGCCCACCCGGGGCTGGCTGGTCGGCGAGCGTCCACGGCCGGGTCATGCGGGCGACACCAAGTATTACTTCGCCTGGGGACTGGATGAGATGCCCCTGGCCGAGCTGGTGGCCCTGATCCACGTGCGCTGGGCCATTGAACGGTTCTATCAGGACGCCAAGGGCGAGCTGGGGCTCGACGATTACGAGGGCCGGCTATGGCCCGGCTTTCATCGCCATGTGGCCCTGGTCATGCTGGCACACAGTTACCTGGCCTTGCAGCGGGCACTGGGCCCGAGCACGGAAAGGCCGCCGCCGAAGGACGGCGATCCGGGGAACGAGCCCCCGGATCCCGGGGGTTTTCCCCCCAGCGGACCGGGTGAGCATCGCCGCCCTGAGGCGCCGTGTCCTGACAACCTTGTTTGAGCAGATCATTACCGAGGCCCAAAAGGCTCGTGCCGGACCTTAAATAACAAAGTAGTACTAGGGCAGATACTCGGAATGCCCGCAGGCCGGGCAATCCGGCAGGACCTCGTCGTCGCTGTCCAGAACCACCTCCTTACCGCATTTGCGGCACCAATACCGCCGGGCTCCGGGCCTGGATCCGGATGTGGCCATGGTACTCCCTCCTGCTGGTTTTTCGGGAAAGACCACATAAAATTTATGGCCTTACCGTGGCCGGGTCAATAAAACCCCACGGCCGCCGCACCGGCACCGTTGATTGGCAAAGCGATATCCGCGCCGCGGCCCGGGCGGTGCTCCCCGCCCATACACCCGCTCCATCCGTAGGCGATCACACTGCGGCACACCCCTGCCGGGAACGGCTCCGTCCCGCCCGTGGCCTCACTATTAGGATCCACAACTTAGCGGGGACGGACCATGATCTTTCGCCAGCTCTTCGAGGACATATCCAGCACCTACACCTACCTCATCGGCAGCGAGCAAACGGGCCGCGCCATCCTGGTGGACCCGGTGCTGCCAACTTGGCAGCGGGACCTGGAGGTGACCCGTGACCTCGGCCTGACACTCGCCTATACCCTGGAAACCCACATCCACGCCGACCACATAACCTCGGCGCGCATGATGAAGCAGGAGGTGGGCAGCGGTATTGCCGGCCCCTCCCTGGACGGCCTGCCGTGTACGGATGTGCCCGTGGACGAGGCCAACCCTTTCGAGATGGACGACGTCCGCCTGGAGGCGCTGCACACCCCCGGGCATACCGACAACCATATGGCCTACAAGTTGGGCGATCGGGTGCTCACCGGCGATGCCCTGCTGATCGACGGCTGCGGACGCACCGATTTCCAGAACGGCCACGCCCCCACCCTCTATCGCAGCGTCCACGACAAGCTGTTCACTTTGCCCGATGACCAGCTCGTCCACCCGGGCCACGACTACCACGGACGCTGGGTCTCCACAATCGGTCAGGAAAAGGGCCGCAATGCGCGCCTGGGCCAGGGCAAAAGCGAGGCGGAGTTCCTGGAGATCATGAGCAACCTCAACCTGGCCCACCCCAAATTCATCGACCACGCCGTGCCAGGGAACCAAGCGTGCGGCGAGTGCCCATCCGATATTCCCGAGCACCTGCAAAAGTATTGCGGGGAAATGGAGCAGAGCCCCCAGGGTTGAGCCATATTCGACGGCCAATTCATTCCTGGCGGGGAGGGCCCGACCACCACCTTCCGCCCGGAGGGAGGCGGGTCCGCCGGATTGAAAGGAACAGGGGGACTGGAGTTACCCCGTCAGTGGATATGTAACAGGTTGGTTTACGCGGCACCCCGCCAGGCCGCTCCATAGGCCTTCGGCGCCTGTTGGCCGAGGGCGGAATGGCACCGCCTCGGGTTGTACCGGCCCCTGGTGTCCTGTTTCGAAAGTGCGCTGCAAAAAACTACGGCAGCGCACTTTATTGCGCTCCGCTAATGGAAAACGCCTCCCGTGGGAGCCCACTTTAGTGGCGATTCCCAACCTCCGCACAGTGCCAAATTAGGCCTTCGCCCACTAAAGTGGGCTCCCACAAAGGGCTCCTTGTGCGGTAGCCTTGCCTCCCTTTCCGAACAACGGCGCGCTCGGCCGTTGGGCCTAATTACCCCCCCAAAGAGCCCGAGGGACAAGCGCCAAGCTCCATCGGCCCACCCTGCTGGAGCGCCCCAAAATGGCGGGCTATAATCCCGGCCCGGACATCCGGGGGGACATGCCCAAACCGGTACCCAATCAATTACGGGATAGGAGCCACCATTGACCACCAAGGACGAGCCCATCGACTGGGGGGAGCGCCTCAATCGCTTGCTGGACTTCCTCCAAGAAATCTATGCACGAGCTCGTCGACTCTTCAGCTTTCAGTGGATGCCCGGGGGAGCTTGGACCGGCTACCTCGCCGGAGGAGTGCTCACCCTGGGCTTGGTGATTCCTTTCCTCCTCAGTCTCTGGTGGGGCATTCAGCCCGGTCGCTTCAATGTGGTGGAGAACGCCCGACAACTGGCCGCGGAGCGCGGTCACCCGGACACGGGCGAGCTGACACCCGGCTACGTTTCCGTGGCGGCCCTGGATCAGCTCACTAGCTTCCTCCTGGACAAGCCTGGCGGCTACCTGCACAACGACATCCTTCCGCCCGGTATGCTCATGGACAACATGCCCTCCTTCGAACGGGGCGTGGTCATCCAGATCCGCGATTTCGCCGAGGCGCTGCGTGACGACATGACCCGCTCGCAGACCCAGTCCCGCGAGGACCCGGACCTGGCGATGGCGGACCCGCAGTTCTCCTTCGACTTCAACAAATGGGGCGTGCTGTTCATCACCTCCACCGAGCACGAGTACCGTAAGGGCCAGGAGGCCCTGCGCGCCTATCTGGACCGTCTGGCCGAGGCGGAGAACGGCGCCGAGGCCCAGTTCTACGTTCGTGCCGACAATCTGCGGGACTGGCTGAAAACCGTGGAGATGCGTCTAGGCGACTACGCCCAGCAGCTCGCTGCTGCACGGACCGAGATCCGTGTCCAACGCAATCTGGAACGTGAGCCCGCCGGCACCAAGGCCAAGCACGAGCCCTCCAACGAGGTCATCGCCACGCCCTGGATGGAGGTGGACAACGTCTGGTGGGAGGCGCGGGGCGCCAGCTACGGCCTGCTCCATCTTCTGAAGGGCATCCGCCACGACTTCCGGCCGGTGCTCAAGGACAAGAACGCCCTGCCCAGCATGAACCACGTCATCCGCGAGCTGCGCATGGCCCTGCACGAAAAGGACGCCTGGATGGTGCTCAACGGCGAGCCCTTCGGCCTGCTGGCCAACCACTCCATGACCATGTCCTCCTACATGGCCCGGGCCAACGCCGCTGTCATCGACCTGCGCAACCTGCTGGAGCAGGGGTGACGGGGCGCCCCTCTAGCCTTCAATGAGCTGCAACCCGGGAACCGCAGTAGCCATTTAACGGAAATCCCTAGCGCTTTGCAGCAGGGCCACGCCGTGCTCGATGGCGATTCTTGCAATGAGGCAATCAATGGTGCTCCGCACCGTGATCTCCCCCCCGACACTGCCCGAAAATGCTCGCGGCCTCCGCATGGGTTTTTACGGGGTCCAGCGGGTGGAGAAAGCGCTCGGTGCCGAAGTAATCCGCAGCCGTTCATGGCTCTCGGGGGAGTCGGCCCCTTCCAGGATTTCCTGGTAAACCACCCCGGTGATGGCAAAGGGGGCGCCACCGGCCATGGTGCGCTCCAGCGCTTCCATCGCCGCGGTGGACGCCCCCCCGGAGATAATCGATCCAGACGGAAGTATCCACCAGGATCACGCAGAGCCCCCGCGCTCGCGCAGGGCCTTGTGGTCATAGTCCGGAGCGATACCCCCCTGTCCGCGTAGCTCCCGCAGATCCTTGCGGCGATGGTGCTCCAGGAGCTCCCGCAGCGCCAGATCCACCAGCTCCCGCTTGGTTTTCACCGGGGCGTAGCGGAACGCCGCCTCTAACAGCTCCTCATCCAGCTCGATACTGGTCCGCATGACCATCACACCCTTCCATACACAAAGATAGGGGTATCTATCCAACTCCCTTCCAGTAGGGTCAACCTGTCCGTCCACCTTCCACGCAACCACGCCAGCAGCGCATAAGCCCACTCCTCCACCCCGCTCTGGAGGTGGCCCCGGTCGGAACCCCTGCAACGGGAAAGGCCGCGAAAAGGGGAGGCCGTCCAGCGTTTCAGAACCTCTTCGGCGGTCCCGTTCTAGCGGTGCTGCCGGTGAATGGATCAGCGGGCGGGGCGAGGCGTTTGCCGCGTTCGGGGCCGGCGCGTACGTACTGCGCCACCGGCTGGAGGGCGACCGGCCCATGGTCATCCGGGCCTGGCATACCCGCGAGCAGGGCTGACCCATGCCCATCCCGCCCCGGCCTTCGCCAGCCAGCCGGGCTTCCCGCCCCTGGACCAGCCCCAAAAGGCCCAATCACTGTCCGCCGCGCACGAGGCGAACGCGGTAGGCATCGTCCTTATCGCTGAATTTGACGACGCCATCATCGAAGTCGACCTTCCACGCGCGGCTCGAAAAGTCGGCGTAAGGCGAGGCCGACCAGTACCACGAAGCGCCCGTGTTGGGAAAGATGGTGGCGTTGACGGCCGGTGAATGGCAGGCCCGCTCCACCAGAGAGGCCAGCTCGTTCTTGTTGGGCAGGCGCCAGTCGCTGTGGCCGAGGCTGTCGCCCGCGGTGCCCTCATTAACATTCTGCGCCCGCTGCAGGGCCTCCTGCCAGGTGTAGGTGGCCGCGCTGCCGGTGCAGGTGGAGCCGTCCCAGGTCTCGCCCTCGGAGCAGCGCTTCCAAGTGAGGCCGGTGCTCTTGTCGGTCACCGTGCCGTCGGTGCCGTTGTCCGTAATGTAGCGGCTGTCCGGGGCGGTCTTGGGGATGCTGTCATTGCAGGTCTGGGCGCCCGCGGGCCCGGCCAGGGCCAGGGCCAGCACCGCGACCACGGATTGCCGGATCAAGGTTGCGCGCATGGGGATTACTCCAGGTTCCTATTCGGTTTGGGCTTCATCGCCTTCTTCCCGGCTCCCAAAAGCCCATCACTGTCCGCCGCGCACGAGGCGAACACCGTTGGCATCGCCCTTAAAATTGTTGCCGACCAAGCCAGAGAAGAAGTAGACGTCCCACGCATAGCTCGAATTCCCGGCGTACGGCGAGGCCGACCAGTAATTTGAAGCAGCGGTATGGGGGAAATAGCCGGTGTCCACGGCCGGGCCAATGGTGCTGTTGTCGACGATGGAGGCCAGCTCGGCCGGGGTGGGCATGCGCCAGTCGCTGTGGCCGCACAGGGCGGCGTTGTTGACTTCAGCCACGTAGCTCTCGGTGTCGCAGTCGATGCCCCCGGCGCAGGTGCCGCCGTCCTGGGTGCCGGCGCTGCCGCCGTTGGTATCGCCGTCGGGGCTGTACCAGGTGTAGGTGTGGTCCTTGTCCCGCAGGCCGCCGTCATCGGTCTTCCCCTCCCACATCAGGCCGGTAACGTTGTCGCGCACGCAGGTCCAGTCGGTGGCATTGGCGTCCAGGGCGTTGCCGTTGGAACCGATCTTGGTGAAGTCGAAGCCGGCGCTGCCGCCGCCCTCCTTAGTCAGGGTACCGTTGCGCTCGGCGGCGTCGCGGCCGTAGACCGCGTCCTGGCCGGCGGGGACCGGATCGCCTTCCGCATCGGTGCCGGATTCGGTCTGCGTGGCCTCGGCAGTGTCATCGCAATCTACATGGTTGTCATGATTGCCGGTATTGCCGTAGGCGTAGTCGCCGCAGGCCGTGATGCCAGTGTCGTTGAGGCCGGGCACGGCGACGGTGACCTCGGCCGTGGCCTCGTTGCCGTTACCGTCGGTGACCCGGTAGGTGAGGGCGTCATCGCCGAGGAATCCGGCGTCCGGGGTATAGGTCAGCGTGCCATCGCCGGCGATGTCCGCCGAGCCGTGGTCGGGGGCGGCGCTCACCGCGTAGGTGAGGGTGTCGTTTTCCGGGTCGCTGGCGGTCAGGGAGACGGTGGCCTCCAGGCCGCGGGCCGTGGTCAGACTGGCGGTTTCGGCGGTGGGGGCGCCGTTGTCCGTCTGCGAAGGATCATTATCCTCCGATCCCCCGGAGCCTCCTCCGGAGCAGCCGCTCAGTAGATGGAGCATGGCTCCCGCAACCAGGACCAGACCCCAGCCATTTCGATTCTTAATGCGCTGCCAACCCGCCTTTGCCATTGCACTTACCTACGCCACTGCTGATGGTATTGGAAGCCGCCTGCTCCCCGGATTCGAGAGCCGCCGAGCCTTCCTCGCCTCGCTTCTCGTCCCGACACGATCCTGCTGTCCTTACTCCCTATCGGAATGCTTCGGGAGCAACGCGCAATTGCTTGACCGAAAACTACTTTTCTTGAGTATCGGGGGCAACCCAGAAAAATTTTCGGGCTTTGCTCTGGAGGGCCGTATCCGGCCGAAGGGCTACGCTTGTCCACGCTGGGAGACAGGAGATCTCGAGACTCACAACAAGAACGCACGGCAGAAAGGGGAATGGGCGGAAGATGATGTCCGTTGGCAGGGCTTTTCAGGAAAGTGGCGTAGCTTTAGACAGGAACCGGGGGGACGGGGATCGTGGTCGGGGGGCTGCTGACAGCAGACCCCGACTCGCCGTTGGTTGCCATCGTGGATGGCATGCTCTGGGTAAGGCCCTGATTGCCACAGCCGCGCAGCCTAGCCGCCGAGCCTTTTCTCCCCTTGCAAATCACGGTCTACCGCTCCTTTCTCCCGCAACCGTGCCAAGCGGCGATCCCCCTCCGGGGTTCCCGCCAGGGGCGCCGCCCAGGCCAGGGCCTTTTCCATGTCACGGGCAATGTGCTCCCAGTACTTGGCCAGCCGCTCCCGGGAATCGCGGCAGCCCCGGGCGGCCAGCTCCTCCCAGAGGGCCAGGGCCAATGGCCACTCTTCGCGGCGCCGGTGCAGCCGGGCCAGCTCGCGCAGGCCTTCGCCGTCCAAAGCGTCGCGTTGGGCGGCCAGCAGCGCGAAGGCCTGCTCCTCCGCGCCGCGCTGGAGGTGGCCCCGGGCGGCGGCCAGGACGTCGGCGCCCCATGCGCCGGGCTCGGCATGGATGCGGTCCAACACCGGAACCAGGGCGGCCAGGGCCAGCAGGTCGCGCTCGTTGTGCTGCACCACCGCGGGCAGACGGCCGGCATCGCCGGCGTGGAGGAAGTCGAACCAGGCCTGGGGCGCCTCGGCGCCGGGGAGGTCGTCGGGGCGGGTGACGCCGAGCAGGCGCTGCTCGGCGGTGGCCAGGCGGCAGTCGGGGAATCGCCGGCCGAACAAGCGGCGGAAGGGGTAGAGCAGGTCCAGGTGGGACCGCCCGGCCAGGGGGTCGGCACGGCCGGCGAGCAGGCAGCGGGTGGTCAGCAGCGGCACGTCGAAACGCTTGCCGTTGAAGGTAACCAGGTAATCGCCCTCCCCCAGCCAGTCCGCCACCGCCGCGAGCAGGGCGGCCTCGCCACCGAAGTGGGTGAGCAGGAGCTGGCGCTGGACCAGGGCGTCCCCCTCGATGCGGGCCAGCCCCACCAGGAAGGCCACGGTGCCGCTGCCGCCGGCGAGGCCGGTGGTTTCCGTGTCCAGAAAGACGGCACGCCCCGGATCCCAACCGGTGGCCTCGGGGAGCGCTTCCGGCACACCGGCCGCGCCGCCTAGCGCCGCCCCTTCGGAGCCTTCGGCCAGGGACAGGCGGCGGTCGCGCACCAGCACGCCCTCGGCCAGGGGCTCGGCGCCGATGCGCTCGGCCAGTTCCTCCGGACCCAGGTTCTCCCGGGGCGGGCGGCGGGCACCGCCGGCGCGCTGCACCCGCTCGGCCAGGCTGGGGCCGGCGGGCGCGGGGCGCGATTCCGGCGCCGGCGCATCCGGCCGCTGGCCGGTCTGGCGCCGCAGGTCGGCGAGGCGGCCCTTGAGGCGGCTCATTCAGAGCCTCCCAGACGGCCCGGCCCTTGCTCCCGTGCCCGTGCCTCCAATGGATAGGCGGCTACCAGCTCCTCCCAAGGATCCCGCATTTTCTCAGCCCCCTTCGCCATATCGGTGCCTATTCCCGCTCCAGCCTGCGGATTCGATCCAACATTCCCCGTTTCACGGATTCATGGATTTCTTCGGGGAAACCGGCCGGCAGCTCGGCCTCGACCCTTTCCACCGCTTCCCGAGCCCTGCCCGCCATCTCCTCAAGGGCATCGTGTACGAGCCTTTCCGGCAGCCCCGCCTCTTGGCCGGATTGGGCGAAATGCCTGCCGAGGACCTCATGGACCTTGTAGTGACGACGGGCTCCCACGGACATGGCCAGACGCATGTGCTCGGGCTGGATCTGGCCCGATTCCAGGCTTGGCTGGACGCTTACCACATCATAGAGCGGGGTCAGGCGATAACTGCCCCCCGGAGCAAGAAACACACTGAAATTCTTGGCATGGCCATCGGTTGCCCCCAGCAGCCAGAACAGGGTCTGCGCCTTGAGGACCGTGGCCTGATCTGCGTGCGGCTGATCGCTTCCCCGCAGCAGGCCCAGCACATCCACCAAGCCCGGCCCGCCTTCGTTCTGGTACTTGCGTGTCGGCGGGACCGACAGGGCCTGGCAGCAATCCTCCTGCGGGACCCGTAGCAACCGGCCATCCCGTGTCCACTGCCGGTCGAAACGCTCGACCACCAGGGCCTTCGTGCTACCGAAGGTCCGGATTTCCGCGTGGTTCACCGGCAGTCCGAATGCCTCGGCCATCTTCAGGCAATAGAATTCATTCTCGACACTGTTCGATAGGTCCATGCCGTAGGGCAGGGTCCCGATCTGGGGCTTGAGGATGTGCGTGGTCGGGGTTGTACCGTGCGGCCGCAGCCATTGCCCGCCGTCCCACAGTAACGCGGTCTTTTCCTGGGCCCCGGCCACCGAAATGCGGAACGGGTCCTCGCGGCCAAGCCCCAGAGGGGCCTGGGCGAGCCCCTGGAGAAGCCGCTCGATGGCCTCCCCGTCGACCGCCTCGCCATGGATCATGGTGGAATCCGGGCCGACCGCCTCCCTCTCCTCTCCCGGGGCGAATTGCAGGGCACCGACACAATCGCGGCCGATGGCGGCAAGAAGGCTATAGGCATCGGTCCCGGCGGCCCCCACCCGCTCCGCGACCCGGTGCCGCAGGACCTGGGCATCCGGGAGCAGGTTGTCGAACACCGCGGAGACGGGCTCCCCCCGATAAGGATCCTCGCGCAGTGGGAGGGAGAGCGAGACCGGGAAGGCGTACTTCCATTCCAGCCAAGCGGGGTCATACCCAAAACGGATCTCCCCGCCCGGGCGCTTGGTGAGATGCCCGACTGGGCGATTGTTCAGGAGGACTCGCAGCGGCTCGTACCGAGGCCGACGCGGCATCAGAAGATCTCCTCGAGATCCACGCCCCCGCCCTTGGACCGCGGATCGATGCGGAGGTCGAGATCCAGAGCGACGAAGACGGCCAGGAGCGTTTCCAGCTTGGCCGCGGGATTGCCCGTCTCAATGATGGAGATCGTCTCCTGACGCACCCCCGCCACCTTCCCGAGAGCTGCCTGGGTCAGCCCCTGCTTCTTGCGGGCCCGGCGTACCACACTTCCGAGCTGCTCCGGCGTCCGCACGAGATCGGCCATCGGTCCCACTCCCGCCCGCCTTATGCGAGATAACGCATAACTTTGAATTATCGGATATAGAACATAATATCGAAATATGCCCCATACCCAATAGATAGGATAAAGTCATCCGGGGCCGGCGATTGGAGCGAGATGGGCCTTGAAGCAGCTCATTCCGCGCCTCCCAGCAGCTCAAGCACCCGCGCCGCCGCCCCCTTGGGCGAGAAGCCGCGCTCGGCGTCGGAGGCCAGTATCGGCCCTACGCAGGCGGGGCAGCCGTAGGCGCAGTCGCAGGCGGCCACCAGCTCGCGGGCCTGGGTCACCACCGCCTGACGCTGGTCGAACAGGGGCGCGGACAGGCCCACGCCGCCGGGGTAGTTGTCGTAGAGGAACAGGGCGGGCACGAAGCGGCCCTGGGCTTCCGGGTCGCCGTCGCTGCCATCGAAATGCTTGATCTGGCCGCGGCCGGCCGCACCCACGATGGCGAACCACTCGGCGTCGCCGTCGCCCACGGCCCGGCCCAGATCGCCGGGCTCACACATGGCACGCAGCGCCGCCACGTGGTGCACGGCGTAGGCCGCGCCCAGAAAGCCGTCCAGAGCCTCCTGGCGGCTGCCGAAGGCCGCCTCCAGCCCACCGCCGGGAAGCTGCCACCAGACGGCGGTAGTGTGCATTTCCTGATCCGGGAGACTGATGTCACCGAAGCCCACGTTCTCGTGGGTGTAGTAGCGGATCTTTTTGTAGCCGGCGATGCGCCGCACCAGGTGGACCTCGCCGTTGGCGGCCTCGCCACTGCCCTGCCCCGCCCGCTCGAATGCATCCAGGATCTTCAGGCGGATGTAGTCGATGGCGTCGGTGTAGTAGTCGGCCCGCGTGGCGCGCACGTACGCCTTGCGACCCTCCCAGTCCAGCTGCTCCACCTGGTAGGGCTGGGCCTGGATCATGTAGATGGCGCCCTCGTAGATGGTCATTGGGGCGCTGGCGTAGTCCACCTCGGCGACAATGGTCCGACCGCCGTCCGTGATATCCACCACCACGAAGTTGCCCTCGGCGATGGAGCGCAGGCTGACGGCATTGGCCGGGTAGCTGTCGGCGGTCCAGTGCCAGCGCTCCCCTTCCCGGTGCAGCAGCCCCTCCTCTTCCAGATAGTCCAGGAGAGCCTCCAGGTCCTCCCCGCCGAAGGACTCCCCTTCCCGGAAGGGCAGCTCGAAGGCGGCGCACCGCACGTGATCGAGCAGGATCAGGAGCTGGTCGGGGTCTATTCGGGCGTGCTCCGGCGAGCCGCCGAAGAAGAAGTCCGGATTGCGGACCACGTACTGATCCAACGGCAGGCTGGAGGCCACCACCACCCCCAGCGCGGCACGGCTTCGCCGGCCCGCCCGGCCGAGGCGCTGCAGGGTCCCGGCGATGGTCCCCGGGTAGCCGTTGAGCACGCAGACGTCGAGGGCGCCGATGTCCACCCCCAGCTCCAGGGCCGAGGTGGCCACCACGCAGCCCAGGTCGCCCTCGCGCAGACGCTTCTCCGTGGCCCGGCGCTCCGTGGGCAGGTAACCGCCCCGGTAGGCGGCGACACGCTGCGGCTGGCGCGGGTCGGTATCGAATACATCCTTCAGGTACTTGGTGAGCACCTCCACCATGAGCCGGGAGCGGGCGAACAGGATGCTCTTCAGGCCCGTGCGCATGGCGGTGCGCACGATCCGGGTCACCTGGGAGCGCGCCGAGGCGCGCAGGCCCAGATCGGGGTTCACCACCGGCGGATTCCACAGCAGCAGGTGCTTCTCTCCGGCCGGCGCGCCACTTTCGGTGATGGCGGATACCGGCTCCCCCACCAGCTGTTCCGCCAGCTCCGCCGGGTTGGCGATGGTGGCGGAGGAGAGGATGAACACGGGATCGGCGCCGTAGAACCGGCAGACCCGCCGCAAGCGGCGAATCACGTTGGCCATGTGCGAACCGAATACGCCGCGGTAGGTGTGCGTCTCGTCGATGACCACGTAGCGCAGCGACTCGAAGAACTGCGCCCACTTGGTGTGATGCGGCAGGACCCCCTGGTGCAGCATATCTGGGTTGGAGACCACGATGTCGCCGCGGCTGCGTACGGCCTTGCGGGCGTCCCCGGGCGTGTCGCCGTCGAAGGTATGGGCCCGCACGCCCAGGTCCCCGGCTTCGTTGAGCTCCGCGAGCTCGGCCACCTGATCCTGGGAGAGCGCTTTGGTGGGGAAGAGGTAGAGGGCCTTGGCGCCCGTGCCGAGCACATCGTGCAGGACGGGGAGGTTGTAGCACAGAGTCTTGCCGGAGGCCGTGGGCGTGACCACCACGGCATGTCCGCCAGCCCGGACCCGGTCCCATGCGGCACGCTGGTGGCTGTAGAGGGCGGTAACGCCGCGCGCCTCCAGGGCGGCGCGCACCCGCCCGTCGAGCTCCTCCGGGAACGGGGCGTAGCTCCCTTCCCGGGCCGGGAGGACGCGCTGCCCCGTGATCCGGCCGCCGTACTTGGCCTTCAGCCGTTCGGCGAGGGCGCGGACCGGGTCATCGTCAGTGGCAGCCGGGGGCGGAATGGTTTCGGGCACGGGGGTGTTCTCGTTATGTTCTCCGTATGCGATACTAGCCCCAAAACCCATTCAGGGACAAGCGCCATGGACACGCCGCTGACGCGACGCCAACGCGAGATCCACGAATACCTCCTGGCCCACGCGGACGAGCCGCCCCCCACCCTGGACGAGCTGGCCCGGGGACTCGGCATGCGCTCCCGGGGATCGCTGCACCGGCACGTGCAGGCCCTGGTGGACGCGGGCCTGGTGGAGCCCATGGACGGCAAGAAACGGGGTGTGCGGCTCGCCGAGACTACGCACGAGCGGGACGACGAGCTGCCCCTCCTGGGCCGGATCGCCGCCGGACAGCCCATCGCCGCCCTCCCCCAGCCGGAAACCCTCGAGGTGCCCACCCAGCTCCGGCGCGACCAGCCTTGCTACGTCCTCGAGGTGGATGGCGACTCCATGATCGACGAGGGGATCTTCGACGGCGACTGGGTCGTGGTCGAGGAGCGGGACCGCGCCGACAACGGCGAGCTGGTGGTGGCCCTCATAGACGGCGAGGAGGCCACGCTGAAGCGCATCGAGCAACGCCCGGACAAGGTGGTTCTGCATCCCGCCAATGCCGATCACGCGCCGCAGGAATACGCTCCGGAACGGGTCCGAATCCAGGGTGTGGTGGTGAGCCAGATGCGGCGCTATTTCTAGCTCCGGTGCCCGGGGGCCTGCCGCCGCCCGGCTTCACCGGCCCTTCCCACGAGGACGCCGGGCCTTCGCCGCCGAGTCCGCCGGAGAGCCGGTATGGAGCAGGTAGCGCGGCGTCCCGGGAGCGGGCTTCCTTTTACGGCGTGGCAGCCCCGCTGCCCGAAGGACAATGCGCTGCTGAGCGCCGCTATCCTCTATTGTCCACGAGGGGGTTGCGCCAGGAGGTGGCCCGATCATAGGCAGCCATGGCTATGACGGCGGTATTGAGGCCCTGGATGAATCCGCTCACGGATTCCCCGCTGTGCATGGCCGCCGCCAGGAGGCCGTATAAACCGCGTAGCATCTCGAAAAGCGCCATACCGCCCATGGCCAAGGCCGCGAACAGGAAGAAGGAAGAGAGCCCCATCGACGCCATGGTGCGGAAGGATTCGATCTGGGATATCGCATTATGGGAGAGGGAGCTCCACATAGTCAGGCCTCCGGTAACAAGAAGTGGAACGTCGGTACCCCCGATTAAGCAAACACCGGGCCAGCGCGTTATGCCTTCTGTTTTCTCAGGAAATCCTTCTTCCCGTTCGCCGCGGCGTCTCCTTTTACCGACGCGGCGCACCGGGGCGCCACCGCTTCAGGACCCGGGACAAGCCTGAATCCCTTGCGCATCCTGGGCTTACGCGAATCTTTCCCGCGTCTTCTGCCAACGACAAACGGGTGCACAAGCCCTTTTCTTCTTCCAGACCAATGAAAGTTAAGGATTTTCCGGCGGCGTCCAGGCTTAGGCCTTCCGCCGGGCGCGGCCTCCACGGATAGGCCGGCAAAGGGGAACCCGCATCGGTCCGCCACTGCCTACCCATTGGGGTGGTTTGACGCCGTTATCCGCCTGGACTAGGGTTATAATCGGCTCAAATGACTGAGCTTCCCTCTCAGGAATTACGCCCGGCCCGGGATTCCCAGGCGCCCGGGGCCGGCGACGGGACCCATCTGCCATGAGTATCCGCGACACGCTGAATCGACCGCTCCGGGATCTGCGCATCTCGGTCACCGACCGCTGCAACTTCCGCTGCGTCTACTGCATGCCCAAGGAGCTGTTCGGCTCGGGGCACGCCTTTCTGCCGCGGGACGAGATCCTCTCCTTCGAGGAGATCACCCGGCTTACCCGGATTTTCACCGAGCACGGCGTTAGCAAGCTCCGGATCACCGGCGGCGAGCCCCTGGTGCGGCACGACATCGAGCATTTCGTGGCCATGGTCGCGGCGGTGGAAGGAATCGAGGACATCACCCTCACCACCAACGCCACCCTGCTCCCCGGCAAGGCCGAGGCGCTGCGGGAGGCGGGCCTGAGCCGCATCACGGTGAGCCTGGACGCCATCGAGGATGAGGTCTTCCGGCAGATCAACGATGTGGGCTATCCCGTGGATCGGGTGCTGGAGGGTATCGACGCCGCCTCCGCCGCCGGGCTGGGTCCCATCAAGGTCAACATGGTGGTCAAGCGCGGCATGAACGAGGAGCAGATCCTCCCCATGGCCCGCCACTTCCGCGGAACGGGCCACATCCTGCGCTTCATCGAGTTCATGGACGTGGGCAACAGCAACGGCTGGCGCATGGACGACGTGGTAACCGCCGCCCAGATCCGCGATACCCTGGACGCGGAATGGCCCATCGAGCCCCTGGACCCCAACTATCCCGGCGAGGTGGCGAGCCGCTATCGCTACAGGGACGGCGCCGGCGAGGTGGGCATCATCTCCTCGGTAACCGAGCCGTTCTGCGGCTCCTGCACCCGCGCCCGCCTGTCCGCTCAGGGGGAGCTGTACACCTGCCTGTTCGGATCGCGCGGACACGACTTCCGCGCCCTCCTGCGCGGCGGCGCTTCCGATGCGGAGATCTCCGAATTCCTGAGCGGCCTCTGGTCCCTCCGAGCGGACCGCTACTCGGAGCTGCGCACCGAAGAGACCGCCCACCTTCCCAAGGTGGAGATGTCGCACATCGGCGGCTAAGCTCCCCTGCCGGTAACGAACGCGCCATGGACTACCTTTTCAACGGCCCCGAGGACGCCGCCCTCACCATCGCCCTCGCCCACGGCGCGGGCGCGCCCATGGACTCCCCGTTCATGGAGGAGGTGGCCGAGGCCCTCGCCGCCCGCTCCTGGCGGGTGGCCCGTTTCGAGTTTCCCTACATGGTGCGCCGGCGGGAGGACGGCAAGAAGCGCCCCCCCGACCGCCAACCGGTGCTGCTCGACACCTGGCGGGCGGTGATTGCCGACCTCGGCCCGCAAGGCCTGGTCATCGGCGGCAAGTCCATGGGGGGGCGCATGGCGAGCCTCGTGGCGGAGGAATCCGGCGTTCCGGGACTGGTCTGCCTCGGTTATCCCTTTCATCCCCCCGGCAAGCCGGACCGCCTCCGCATCGACCACCTGCGGGAGCTGGCGACGCCCGCGCTCATCGTCCAGGGCACGCGGGACCCCTTCGGCAATGCCGAAGAGGTTGCCGGCTACCCCCTTTCCCCGACCATGCGCCTTCACTGGGCGGAGGATGGCAACCACGACCTCGCCCCGCGCAAGCGGTCCGGACGCAGCGCGGAGCAGAATCTGGCCGAGTCCGTTTCCGCCATGGACGGATTCCTGCAGGAGCTGTCCGCCCCGGCCTCCCCCTAGCACCGGCGCCCCCAGCCGGCGGTCTTCGCCTTCAATCGTATCCGGCCCTCGCCCGAACGCGCTGACCCGAGCATCAAAAACCGTTGGTCCGCTTTTTTCCGGGACTATACCCTGGCCGGGACATCCAAGCCCCTGGAAGTCGGGCGTTCCGAGGCGGCCGAGCCCCTCCGCAATCTCCGGGCGGATAAAGTGAAATACATTTCATACGGTTTTTTCAGGGCCCATTCCCCCGGAGCCGGGACGGGATCGGAACGGATGCCCGCGCGGGGAGCACGAGTGATACGGTATCGCCATTTGCACCGAGGAGGGACGATGTATGTCCGGCTCGCCGACCACCGAGCCCACGGAGCGGACCTACCTGGCCTACAATGTCACCACCCTGTTCAAGCGCTGGGGCCTGGAGGACGCCGAGCAGACGGGCCTCCTGGGGCTGTCCCGGCGGGATAAGAAACAGTTGGACCGGTTCCGCAAAGGGGAGCCACTACCCGAAGAGCCGGAGATTCTGGGCAGGGCCAGCGCCCTGCTCGCCATCCATCAGCAGCTGGCGGATCACTATCCCGCGGACGACCCGCGTGTCTATACCTGGATGGTCACGCCCGAGGCCGGCCTGGAGGAACGGAGGCCGGTGGATCTGATGCTGGAGGAAGGGGTTCCCGGTATTCGCCGGGTGCTGCAGTTCCTCGATTCCGCTTCCGGGTAGCCCCTTCCCGTCAGGCACCCGCCTGGGGCCCTTCCACGGCGATCCGGGGCATGAACCGTATCGTCGTACCCGTGCGAGGATCCGGAGTCCGGCCCCGATTCCCCACGGAATCCTTATTCCAGGCGTCCCGCCGCCAGCCGGGCCGTGCCGCAGGCCGCCTCCGCATCCCCGGCTCCCAGCATGGGCACCCCCAGAAGATCGCCGCGGATGCGGGTCCACGCCGGATTCCGGGCCCCGCCGCCCACCGTGCGCACGGAGTCGGGATTTGGAGCCCCCAGCTCCGCCAGTCGGCGATAACCGCGCGCCTCAATGGCGGCGATGCCCTCCAGCAGGCCCTGCAGGAGCTCGGCCCGCTCCGCCGGCCTCGGCTCCAGCCGCGGCTCCAGATCCGGGTCGTTGTCCGGGAACCGTTCTCCCGGACCGGGAAGGGGCAGGTAATCAAGCCCGGTGGGTCGTTCCGGGTGCAGATATGGCGTGAGCTCGGTCAGCTCCGCGTCGCTGAAGAACCGGCGAAGCACGGCCCCGCCGCTGTTGGAGGCCCCGCCCGGCAGCCAGCGCTCGCCGAGGCGGTGGCTGTACACCCCGTACTCCGGTGCGAACACCGGATGCTCCCCCACCACCTTGAGCGCCAGGGTGGAGCCCAGGGAGGTCACCGCTTCGCCGGGCCCTCCGGCACCGGTGGCCAGGAAGCCGGCAACGCTGTCGGTGGTGCCCGCCATGACCGGAATACCTCCCGGCAGTCCCAATCGCCGCGCGGCGTCCGCGGATAGCTCACCCACCCGGGCTCCCGGCGGCACCACCTCGGGCAGAAGCCCGGAATCCACCAGCCCGTGCACCCAGTCCGGCCAAGTCCGGCGCACCGGGTCGTACCCCAGCTTGAGGGCATTGTTCTCGTCGCTTACCCCGTACCGCCCGAGAAGGCATCCGGTCAGCCAGTCGGCGGCGTGCAAGGCGTGGGCGGCCTGTGCCGTCTCCCCCCGGCCGGCCCGGTACAGCAATTTCGCCAGACTGCTGCTCGCGCCGTGGGCGCCGCTATCGGCCGGCGCATTCCGGGCAATGCGCTCCGCCTCCCCCCGGCTTCGCCGGTCATCGTACATCAGCGCCGGCCCCAACGGAGCGCCCCGTGCATCGGCGAGCAGCAGGGTCCCGGAGGTGGAGTCCAAGGCCAGCCCCCGGACCGGCACCTCAGGCAGGGCGGCGGCCAGCTTCGAGATGGCCGCAACCAGTGCCTCCCACCAGCTCTCCGGGTCCTGCTCGTGCCCGCTGCCGGAGCGGTACCCGGCGGGCAGGGTCGCTTCTTCCTGCGCGAACGGCGCTCCGGTCTCGGTCAAGGCGCACACCCGGACCCCGGAGGTCCCCACGTCGGCACCCAGGAACAGCGCGGACGGCTCGATACCGCTCATTCCTCCTCCGCTCCCTGATGATAGAGCTGGCTCTCCAGATACCGCTCATGGGCATGGCGTACGAAAACGGCGATCACGGCCGCCGCGGGCAGGCCGAGCAGGACGCCGACGAAGCCGAACAGCTGACCGCCCGCCAGGACCGCGAAGATCACCGCCACCGGGTGGAGGCCGATCCGGTCGCCCACCAGGAGCGGCTGGAACAGGACGCTTTCGAGCACCTGCCCCGCCGTGAATACGGCGAGCACCAGCAACAGGTCCAGCGGCGAGCCGGTCTGGACGATCATGGCGATCCCGGCCATGAGCATGCCCAGGATGAAGCCCAGATACGGCACGAAGCTCACAAGGCCGGCCACCAGTCCCACCAGGAAGGCCAGATTCAGCCCGGCCAGCCAGAGGCCGACGGCATAGACCCCGCCCAGGCCCAGCATGACGAGGAACTGGCCGCGCAGGAACCCGGCAAGCACCTCGTCCGACTCCCGGGCCAGCTTGGAGACCGTTTCCACGTAGGGACGCGGGAACAGGTCCCGCACCCCGGCCACCAGATGGTCCCAGTCGCGCAGCAGGTAGAAGGTCACCACCGGGATCAGCAGCAGGTTCGCCATCCAGCCCACCAGGGCCAGTCCGGAGCGGGAAATGGAGGAAACCAGGCCCGCGGCGATGCCGCCCGCTTCCTGCCAGTTCTCCTGAACGGATTGCTTGAGGGCTTCCAGGGTGGAGCCGTCCGGCTCCAGCCCAAGATTGGTGGCCAGGAACGGCAGCAGGGCATTCTGCACCCAGGCGATGTAATCGGGGAGCTGCCGGATCAGGGAGCGCACCTGATGGTCCAGCAAGGGGATCAACAGCAGCACCAGCGCCAGCAGGCCGGCCACCAGAATCATGAACACGATACCCACCGCCACCGTACGCGCCGTTCCCCGCGCCTCGATCCGGTCCACCAGGGGGTCGCCGAGATAGGCGAGGAGCGCCGCCACCAGGAATGGCGTTAGGATAGGGGCCAGCAGGTAGAGCAGCCAGCCTACGGCCACGGTTCCGGCCAGGATCAGCCACTTCTGGGCATCGGTCATCCGGGGTCTCCGGGTTGCGGGCTCGCGGAGCGCGCGCCTTGGGAATCCGCCTTTCGGGCCCAGAGTGTAGCCGTGTCCAGCGGCGCTCGTCACGGCCCGCCCGGATCCGGTCGTCCTTCAGTCGTTCGGAGGAATCATGGGAGAAGGTCAGCAAGGTCGGGAGGCGGAGGCTCCGCAGCCCCGGCCCGGCGTTCTGGCGGTGGTCTGGAACGGTCCCCGGGTTCTGCTCGTGAAGCGCCGCAATCCACCCCAGGCCGGGCACTGGGGATTTCCGGGCGGCCGGCTGGAATGGGGGGAGACACTCCTCGAGGCCGCCCGCCGGGAGCTCCGGGAGGAGACGGGAATCGTGGGCGAGCCCCGCGAGGCCTTCAGTGCGCTGGATGTCCTGGACCGGGACGAATCGGGCATCCTGCGGCACCATTACGCCCTGATCGCCGTCCACCTCCTCTACCGCTCGGGCACCCCGGAAGCCAGCGATGATGCCCTCGCGGCGGACTGGTATGCACCGGACCACCTGCCCGGGCCCCTCTGCCAGGGGGTTCCGGACCTGGTCCGGCACAGCCGACTGCTCCTGCGGCTTGAAGCCGAGGGCGCAATGCGCCAATCTGCGGGTAATTCAGACGCCACCGGAGGTGGAAATGGCGACCCTGCATGAGCTGGACGAGGTCCTGCGGGAAACGGCGGATCGGTTGGCCGAGCTCGGCCAGGGAGATTCGGAGATAACCGACCGCTACCTCAGAAAGGCCCGCTCCTATACCCATACCCTTCGAAACAACCTCGCCCTGGAAGCCCAAGGCCAGGTCCAGCAGCCGGGCGACGGGCGCAACGGCGACGACCACTCCTCCAACTGAGCAGCAACGGACGGCAAGCCCATGGCCACCCTTCTAGGAATCTCCGGCAGCCTGCGTCGCGGCTCCTTCAATACCGCCCTGCTGCACGCCGCCGAATCCCTGGCCCCGGACGGCGTTCGCCTGGAGATCGCCACCCTGCACGGCATCCCCCTCTTCGACGGCGATGTGGAGCGGGAGGGCGTTCCGGACGTGGTGACGGCCCTCAAGGACCGAATCGCCGAATGCGACGGCCTGCTGCTCGCCACGCCAGAGTACAACCATTCCCTGCCCGGTCCGCTGAAGAACGCCGTGGACTGGCTGTCCCGGCCGCAGGCGGATCAGCCCCGCGTTTTTCACGGACGGCCCGTTGCCCTGGTGGGCGCGACACCGGGTCCCACGGGTACCCGCTACGCCCAGACGGCCTGGCTCCCGGTCATCCAGAACCTGGGGATGCGCCCCTGGTTCGGTGGCGCCTTCTATCTGTCCCAGGCGCGGCAGGCCTTCGATGAATCCGGCACCCTGATGGACCCCGATTACCGCGAGCGCCTCCGGGGCTTCCTGGCCGGGTTTGCGGAATTCCTGGGCCGATAAGCTCCATGGCCGGCCACGGAGCTCCCGCGCGGCGTATTCATGCCGCCCTCGTTCTGCTGACGCTCCTGATTCAGCCGCTGGCGGTCCGTTCCGGGGAGATACCGCCCCATCCGGGCCTGGATTTCCAGATCGGCCAGATGCTGATGGTGGGCTTTCGGGGCATGCAGCCGGGTCCTGACCATCCCGTCCGCCGGGCGATCCGTGAACAGCATATCGGCGGGGTCATCCTGTTCGACCGGGATGTGGCCCTGGAGTCGGACGAGCGCAATATTCGCGGCCCCGAACAGGTCCGCCGGCTCACCGGGCGGCTCCAGGCATCGGCGGACTATCCGCTGCTGATCGCCGTCGACCAAGAAGGAGGGAAGGTCAACCGGCTCTCGCCGGAGCGGGGATTCTCCGTGGCCCCCTCCCCGGCCGCGCTCGCCGAGCGGGGACCCGACGCCACCCGGCGTGCGGCTCTTGGAACCGCGCGCCAACTGGCCGGGCTGGGCTTCAACCTCAATCTGGCTCCGGTGGTGGACCTGGCACGCAACCCCGCGAGCCCCATCATAGCGGGCTTGGACCGGAGCTTCGGCGCGCGCCCGGGGCCGGTCTCCCGGAATGCCGGCCAGGTGGTCCGGGCGCACAGGGCGGCCGGCGTGCGCACCTCCCTCAAGCATTTCCCCGGCCACGGCAGCTCGCGCGGCGACACGCACAAGGGGCTGGTGGATATAACCGCCACCTGGGAGCCGGTGGAGCTGGCGCCGTACCGGCGCCTCATAGACGCCGGGCTGGCGGATACGGTGATGGTGGGGCACCTGGTGAACCGCGAGCTGGACCCGGATTGGCCCGCCTCCCTGTCCCGCCGCACCGTTCACGGACTGCTCCGGGAGAAGCTCGGCTACGAGGGCGTGGTGATCCTCGACGACCTGCAGATGGGCGCCATCCGCAAGCACTACGAGCTGCGGACGGTGATCCGGCGCGCCCTGCGGGCGGACGCGGATATACTGCTGTTCGGCAACAATCTGGTCTACCAGCCGCGCATCACCGAGCGCGCGCACCGGATCATCCGCGAGCTGGTGGAACAGGGGCGGGTTAGCGAGGAGCGGATTCAGCGTTCCTACCGGCGCATCCGGGCCCTCAAGGAAGACCTTGTCGAAGAGGCAGCGGCCGGAGGCGGCGGGGGATGATGCGCCGGGCGCTGCGCCTCTGCCTGCTCCCCCTCCTGATTGCCGGCGGTGCGGCCCCGGAAGCCGCCGCAGCGCCCACGGTAACGGTGGCGGTCGGCGATGCCCGGCTGCACGCGGAGGTGGCGGCCACGCCCGAGGCGCACAGGCGGGGCCTGATGGGCCGGGAGCACCTGGGGGCGGATAGCGGCATGCTGTTCGTCTGGCGGCGATCCGGATCCCGGACCTTCTGGATGAAGAATACCCCCCTGCCCCTTTCGGTGGCCTTTCTGGACGACCGGGGCCGAATCCTCAACATCGAAGCCATGGCGCCCCTGCGGGAGGACCGCCACTACCGCTCCCGCGGGGCCGCCCGATTCGCCCTGGAAGCCAACCGGGGCTGGTTCCGACGGCACGGCGTGGAACCGGGCGACCGCTGCCGGTTCCGGATTCCCGCCGGCCTGCTGCCGGCCCGCGAGCGGGGTGCTCTGGTGGTGGGCGCGCCCTGACCCCCTAATTGCCGCTGGCCGGATGGGGCCGGTCCTCCTCGGACAGGGCCAGCAGGGCCGCCTCGATCCGGTCCAGGATATCCGGCTCGCCGCCGCCCATGCCTTCCTCCTCGGCGATCTCCAGTTCGCGGGCGTCGTATTCCCAGCGGCGCAGCAGCTCCAACTTCTCCGCCCGACTCAGGGTGGGATGATCCCGCACCGCTTCCGGCGAGGCGAACACCGATACGGGGTCCCTGCGCGCCTTTTCCATATCCGGCCTGTGGCCGTGGGATTGACTCATATCCGATCCTCCATGGGGCTATCGGACCCTACCAGGGTAGGATGCCCCTTTGACTTCGGGGTTCCCCCATGGGGACGGCCCGTTCCGGCCGCGGACAATAGCGCACCCGTTCAGCCGAGGGCCGCCAGCGCGTCCTCGTAGCCCGGCTCTTCGGCGATCTCCTTTACGAGCTGACGATAGATCACCCGGTCGTTCTCATCGAGCACCACCACCGCGCGGGCGGTCAGTCCGGCGAGGGGACCGTCCTCGATCAGCACGCCGTAGTCGCGCGCGAACTGCTTATCCCGCATCATGGACAGCGGGAGGACGCTGGACAGCCCCTCGTCCTGGACGAATCGCTGCTGGGCGAAGGGCAGGTCCGCGGATATGATCAGCGTCACCGTGTCCGCGTGGTTCCGCGCGTATTCGTTGAAGCGGCGGGTGGACTGGGCGCACACGGGGGTGTCCAGACTGGGCACGATATTCAGGAGCTTTTTCTTGCCTCGGAGCTCCTCCAGCGTGCGGTCGTTGAGCTCCTGGTCCGCGAGGATGAATCCCGGAGCCTGGGCACCCTCCGCGGGAAGGTCGCCGTTGGTATGTATGGGAACGCCCTGAAAGGTTACCTCGGCCATGCTTGCTGCCCTCCAAAGGATGTCCCGGCCCGCTCCGCGGGCAGAGATAGCGAATATAGATCCCGATTGTTGGATGGGCCCAGCCCCCCGTTCAACCCCTGCGGGAGCAACCCCAACCCACCCCTAGGAGGAACGCCATGCAAGGAAGCAACCGCTGGAAGAGCGCATTAACCGGAATGGTCGCCGCCTTCACTCTTTCCGCCGGCACCACCGGCGTCCAGGCGGCCGACTTGGTGAACGTGAAACGGATGTCCATGGAGCTGGCGCAGGACATCGCGGAGGGCGCCGTGAAGGCCTGCCGGAAGAAGGGCTACCAGGTCTCCGCGGTGGTCCTGGACCGCGGCGGCGACATGCAGGCCATGCTCCGCGACGTCTACGCCCCGCGCATGACCATCGACATCGCCCGCCAAAAGGCCGGCGCCGTCATCCTCTCGGGGGCTTCCAGCGCCCAGCTGGACCGGAACCGCTCCGACATCGCCAGCGACCTGAACCATCTGGAAGAGGTACTCACCATGGCGGGCGGCCTCCCCATCGAGAGCCAGGGCTCCCTGGTGGGCGCGGTGGCGGTGAGCGGGGCCCCGGGCGGCGACATCGACGCCGAGTGTGCCCAAGCCAGCCTGGACAAGGTGGCCGACCGGCTGCAGTTCGGCGGGCTTTAAGCCCTTCCGGCCGGGGAGGCCCGAGGCGGGCCTCCCCGGGTGGCCCGGGCCGGGGCCTTACCCTGCCTTCCCCCTTCCGCAAGCGCGCATCACGATCCCGGCCCGGGCCACCAGGGGAGGCTCGCCCGCTCACAGCTCCTTGCGCATCACCAGGATCCCCGGGTCCTGGTCACTGGGTCGGATGGTGAAGCCCAGGCGCTCGGCCAGCGCCCGCATCTCGGAATTGTTAGAGAGCATCTCCCCTTCCATGACCTGCAGGCCGCGGTCCTTGGCGGACTCCATGAGGATCCGGCCGAGGCGGGTCCCCAGGCCCAGACGCCGCCACTCGTCCGCCACCACGATGGCCAGCTCGCAGCTTTCGCCGTCCGGGTTTATGGTGTAGCGGGCCACGCCCAGCTCCACCTCCCGCCCCTCGCGCTCGGTAACGGCGATGAACGCCATCTCCCGGTCGTAGTCGATCTGCGTGAAGCGTACCAGCATCTCCTGGGTCAGCTCGTGCAGGGTACGCATGAACCGGAAGTACTTGGACTCCTCCGAGAGGTTGCGGACGAACTCCTGCTCGATCTCCGCGTCCTCGGGACGAATGGGCCGAATCGAGATCTCCGTGCCGTCCACCAATTGGAAGTGCCCCCCTAGCTCGGAAGGATAGGGATGGACCGCCATGTGCCCGTAGGGCTCCAGGGTCGGCGCTGGCGCTTCCACGCGGATCCGGGCGTCCAGCGCCCAAGCGCCGCCGGGATCGGCCATGAGCGGGTTGATATCCAGCTCCTGGATATGCGGCAGCTCGCATACCAGCTCCGAGACGCGCAGCAGGACGTTCTCCAGTGCCGTTCGGTCCACTGCGGGCATATTGCGATAGGAGTCCAGCAATCGGGAAATCCGGGTCTCCCCCACCAGCCGCCCGGCAAGGAAGCTGTTCAGGGGCGGCAGCGCGACGGCCCGGTCGCGCATGATCTCCACCGCCGTTCCGCCGGCACCGAAGCTCACCACCGGACCGAACACGGCGTCCCGGAGCACGCCCACCAGCAGCTCCCGGCCATGGGCCTGGGTGTACATGCGCTCCAGGACCACGCCGTGCAGGCGCGCCTCCGGACGCTCCTGGCGCACTTTGTCCATGAGATCGTTGTAGGCATGGCGCACCGCCTGGGCATTGGCGATATTCAGCCGGACGCCCCCCACGTCGGACTTGTGGGTTATGTCCGGGGAGTTGATCTTCATGGCCACCGGGAAGCCGATGGACTCGGCCACCACCAGGGCCTGATTGGCGGAGGTCACCTCCATGGACGGCAGCACAGGAACGCCGAAGGCCGTGAGCACCGCCTTGGACTCCATCTCCGTGAGCACCTTGCGGTGCTCCGCCAGTGCGCCCTCGATGATCAGGCGCGCGCCCTCCACGTCCGGCTCGCTGCGGTAGGAGCGCGGACCCGGCACCTGCATGAGCATTTCCTGGTTGCGGCGATGGGTGGCCAGGTAGGAGAAGGCCTCCACCGCCGCCTCCGGGCTGCCAAAATAGGGTACCTGCGCCTCCAGGAACCGGCTCCAGGCGGGCGCCACCTGCTCCTCGCCCATCCAGCAGGCCAGCACCGGCTTATCGCTACCCTGCCGGGCCTCGATCACCGCCTCGGCGGCCTCCAGCGGACGGGTCATGGCCTGCGGCGTGAGCATGGCCAGCACGCCGTCCAGATTGGGATCGGTTAAACAGGCGGACAGGGCCTCGCCGTAGCGCTCCGGGCTGGCGTCGCCAAGGATGTCCAGGGGATTGCCCCCGGACCAGTGCGCCGGCAGGCGCTGATTGAGCCGCTCCAGGGTCGGCTCGGCGAGCCGGGGTACCGAGACGCCCACGTCGATGGCCCGATCCGTGGCCAGCACGCCCGGTCCTCCGGCGTTGGTGATGATCCCCAACCGGTCGCCGGCCACCTTGGGCCGCTCCGCCAGCATCTGAGCAGCGGCAAAGAGCTGATCGATGCTCCGGGCCCGGACCGCGCCCGCCCGGCCCAGGGCGGCCTCGAACACGTCGTCGCCGCCCACCAGGGCCCCGGTATGGGACATGGCGGCCCGGGAGCCCTCGGAATGGCGCCCGGCCTTCACCACGATCACCGGCTTCATGCGCGCCGCGATGCGCAGGCCGCTCATGAACCGGCGCGCGTTGTGGATGCCTTCCACGTACAGCAGGATGCTGGAAGTACGGGGGTCCAGGGCGAGGTAGTCCAGGACGTCGCCGAAATCCACGTCGGCGGCGTCGCCCAGGGAGACCATGGCGGAGAAGCCCACTTGGTGGGGACGCGCCCAGTCCAGGATCGCCGTGCACAGGGCCCCGGATTGGGACACCAGGGCGAGATTCCCGGGCTCGGCGCTGTTGTTGCTGAAAGTGGCGTTCAGGCCGTGGCCCGGCCGGATGACACCCAGGCAGTTGGGGCCCAGCACCCGCATTCCGTAGTAGCGCGCGTACTCCTGGATCTCGCGCTCCAGCCGGCGTCCCCTGCCCCCGGCCTCGCCGAAGCCGGCGGACATGATCACCGCCACTTCCACACCGGTCTCTCCGCATTCCCGGACGATGCCGGGCACGGTCTCCGCGGGCGTGGCCACCACCGCCATGTCCACCCGCTGCCCGATATCCGCCAGCCGCGCGTAGCAGGGCTGGCCCATCACCGCCTCGTATTTGGGGTTGACTGCGTAGAGGGCCCCGGAGAAGCCCCCCTCCAGCAGGTTGTGCAGCACCTGCCCGCCCACGGAGCCGCCTTTCTCGCTGGCGCCATAGACGGCCACGGATTCCGGTGCGAACAGCTTGTTCAGGTAATGGGGGCGCATGGATACGGCGACCTCGCTCGCTGCATGTGCCGATGATCAGGGCCTTGGCTTCCACATTGCAGATCCCGGCAGGGGCTTTGCAAAAGCGCTCCGCCACAATCAATTTTCTTTTTTAAGCATTTACTAATTTTAATAACTCTTTTATAGTGCGCACCCCCTACGTGAAATTACGTACTACCGTGGGCAGCAAAATGCCGACCTGACGGATAGAGCAAGGCCCCACCCCCCACGTCACCGGGAAAGGAGCCATCCTCCAATGGACTGGTCTCGTCTCAATATTCTGAAAAACCTACCGATGGCCTGGAAGATGACCGTCATTCCAGTGATGGCCATCGTCGCCCTCCTGGGCGTGTACCTGATCACCAAAACCAACCTGGACACCTATCAGGTCAAGGTGGACCAGGCTGCCGCCGCGGAAGCCATCATCAAGCACGAGAAGGCGGCCCGCATCGCCGAGAAGAACTACTTGCGCCGGGATGCGGAAAAAGAAATCGAGAAGCTGCGCGAGCATCTCGCGCAAATCGACACCCTGGTGCAGGAAACGAAGGCCTCGCTCGACGAGCAGTCCGAGCGGGCGCGCATGGAGCGCATTCTTCAGGCCAAGGAGCGCTACGCAGAAGGCTTCGACCAGGTGGCGGAGTACCGGGAGACCTTCCAGACGGTCAGCGACAAGATGGTGACGGCGGCCCGCAGCGTGGAAGAGGCGGCCGTCAACCTGGCCAAGGAGCTCCGCCAGGAGCTGCAGTCCCTCATCGACTCCGGCGATGCCTCCGGGGCCATTGCCGACAAGCGGATGCACCTGGAAACCCTCAACCGCATGGTGCTGCTGCTGAAGGAGGCCCGCGTCGCCGAGAAGAACTATATCCGGCGCGACGACGAGGGCGCCCTCCAGAAGGCCAAGGAGAACATCGACCAGGTGCGCACCCTCGCGCAGCAGACCAAGGACCGACTGAATCAGGCCGAGGATAGGGCCCGCATGGATTCCATCCTCGAGGCGGGCGGCAATTACGGGGCCCTGCTGGACAAATACGCGAGCACCCGCGAGAAGTCCCAGAAACAGGTGGACACCATGGTACAGGCCGCCCGCTCCCTGGAGCAGGAGGCCTCCCAATTTTCCAGCAGCCAGGTACGGGAGCGCAACGCGGTTCGCGCGGGCCTGGAGACCACGGTACTGACGGTGACCCTGGCGGCCATGGCGGTGATCGGCCTGATCGCCTTCGTCACCACCCGGATCATCCTCGGCCCCATCAACTCGGTGAGCGCCACCGTCCAGCATATCCAGCGCGACAAGGACTTCACCGAGCGCGCCCGCGCCGACGGCAACGACGAGATCGGCCGCATGGCGGGCTCCGTCAACGACCTCGTGGACAACCAGACCGAGCTGCTCAACGGCCTCCAGCAGCAGACCGCCCAGGTGGCCGCCGCCAGCGAGGAGCTGTCCTCCACCGCCGACGAGATCACCCGCAACGCCCGCTCCTCCAGCCAGCGCGTCGAGGAGGTCTCCAGCTCCGCCCAGGAGGTCAACAACGTCGTCCAGGACGTGGCCAACAACATCGCCGAGGTCTCCGACTCCGCCTCCAAGACCACCGACCGCACCCAGAAGGGCATGCAGACGGTGGACCAGGCCGCCGAGCGCATCGACAACCTCAAGGGCTCTACCCAGCGCGTCGACGAGATCATGGAGACCATCGAGAACATCGCCAAGCAGACCGACCTGCTGGCCCTAAACGCCGCCATCGAGGCCGCCAACGCCGGCGAGCAGGGCAAGGGCTTCGCCGTGGTGGCCGACGAGGTCCGCAAGCTCGCCGAGCAGACCTCCGACGCCACCGGCCAGGTGAACAAGATCGTCTCCGAGCTACGCGAGCAGTCCGAGTCCTCGGTCACCGCCATGAGCGATGTCCAGACCCAGATGAAGGAGGTCCTGGAGATGATCGAGCACACCGACAGCACCGCCAACCAGATCGCTGCCGCCGCCGAGGAGCTCGCCGCCACCATGGGCGAGACCACCAGCAACATGACCGAGATCTCCAGCTCCGTGGAGCAGGTGGCCGGCAGCGTCACCCAGGTGGAGTCCGCCGCCGAGCAGCTCGGCGAGCTCGCCCACAACCTGCGCGCCTCGGTGGACCAGTACAAGCTGGAGTAGCCCCCGCCGACCGCAGCACCCAAAAGCCCCGCCATAAGGCGGGGCTTTTTTTGGGATTATCGGTCGTCTGCCAAGTACTCGCCGAAACCTGCCGACTTCCCCTTCAAATGTCCGGCCCCCTACTTGACGACTCCGTCCGGTATTCCCAGGGGCAACCAGCACGGGCCCTCTTCGGACAAGGCCCGATTTCGTCCATACGCCGGCCTTGGGCTCCGCCTTGCGTACTTCGGAAGGCATACCCGAAACCCCTGTGTCGCACCCAACATTCTTTTTTTGAGCGTTTTCAAAAAGTGGTAACTTTACGAGACTTCGTCGCCGCTGGACGACACAATGCGCCGCCGTTGGTCGCAGAATGCCGACTAAGCTGATGGACTAAGACTTCCTCCGCAACCCCCGGGGAAAGGAGCCCTGCCCATGGACGGGTCTCGTCTCAATTTTCTGAAAAACCTGCCAATGGCCTGGAAGATGGCCGTCATTCCGGTTCTGGCCATCGTCGCCCTCCTGGGCGTGTACCTGATCACCAAGATCAACCTGGAGTCCTACCAGACGAAGGTGGACCACGCCGCCGATGCGGATGCCGTCATCAAGCAATTGCGGGAGGCCCGCATCGCCGAGCAGACCTACCTGAACACCTATAACGACCAGGAAATAGAGAAGCTGAACGAGGCCCTGGGCAAGGTGGAAGCGCTGGCCCAGAAAACCCGGACCACGCTCAGCGCGGAGGAAGACCGGGCGCTCATGGACCGTACCCTGCAGGCGCTCGAAAACTATCGCTCAGGGTTTCATCACATGGTGGAGCTGCGGAAAAGCTTCCGGGGGGTCAATGAGAAGCTGGTAAGCTCCGCCCAGGCCGTGGAGCAGGCGGCCACGGCCCTAGCCGAGGACCAACGGCGGGAGCTCAACGCGGTGGCCGGCTCCGGAGGCAGCCAGCAGGAAATCGGGCACAGGCAGGAGCGGGTAAAGGCCGCCAACCGCATCGTCTTCCTCAAGAAAGAAGCCCGCATCGCCGAGAAGAACTACAAGCGGCGCGACAACAAGACGGAATTCCAGGAGGCCAAGGACCGGGTGGACCAGCTTCGCGAGCTGGCCCGGAGCGAGAAGGACGCCCTGCGGGAAGCCAGGGATCGGGCGCGCATGGACACCATCCTGGAGAAAGGGGCGACCTACAAGAAGCTCCTCGACGAGTACAGCGCCACCCGGGATGAATTCCAGAAGCAGATACTGGACCTGGAAGGGGCGGCCCACTCCATGGAAAAGGCGGCCATCACCTTCATGGAAGGCCAGAAACAGCAAAGGAATGCGGTACGAGCCGGCATGGAGACCACGGTACTGACGGTGACCCTGGCGGCCATGGCGGTGATCGGCCTGATCGCCTTCGTCACCACCCGGATCATCCTCGGCCCCATCAACTCGGTGAGCGCCACCGTCCAGCATATCCAGCGCGACAAGGACTTCACCGAGCGCGCCCGCGCCGACGGCAACGACGAGATCGGCCGCATGGCGGGCTCCGTCAACGACCTCGTGGACAACCAGACCGAGCTGCTCAACGGCCTCCAGCAGCAGACCGCCCAGGTGGCCGCCGCCAGCGAGGAGCTGTCCTCCACCGCCGACGAGATCACCCGCAACGCCCGCTCCTCCAGCCAGCGCGTCGAGGAGGTCTCCAGCTCCGCCCAGGAGGTCAACAACGTCGTCCAGGACGTGGCCAACAACATCGCCGAGGTCTCCGACTCCGCCTCCAAGACCACCGACCGCACCCAGAAGGGCATGCAGACGGTGGACCAGGCCGCCGAGCGCATCGACAACCTCAAGGGCTCTACCCAGCGCGTCGACGAGATCATGGAGACCATCGAGAACATCGCCAAGCAGACCGACCTGCTGGCCCTAAACGCCGCCATCGAGGCCGCCAACGCCGGCGAGCAGGGCAAGGGCTTCGCCGTGGTGGCCGACGAGGTCCGCAAGCTCGCCGAGCAGACCTCCGACGCCACCGGCCAGGTGAACAAGATCGTCTCCGAGCTACGCGAGCAGTCCGAGTCCTCGGTCACCGCCATGAGCGATGTCCAGACCCAGATGAAGGAGGTCCTGGAGATGATCGAGCACACCGACAGCACCGCCAACCAGATCGCTGCCGCCGCCGAGGAGCTCGCCGCCACCATGGGCGAGACCACCAGCAACATGACCGAGATCTCCAGCTCCGTGGAGCAGGTGGCCGGCAGCGTCACCCAGGTGGAGTCCGCCGCCGAGCAGCTCGGCGAGCTCGCCCACAACCTGCGCGCCTCGGTGGACCAGTACAAGCTGGAGTAGCCCCCGCCGACCGCAGCACCCAAAAGCCCCGCCAAACGGCGGGGCTTTTTATTGAACGGATCGGGAGGAAAGCCCCCACAGCCCGCCGGGTATTCCGTTCTCCCTGATAGGTCCGAGCGGCGGCCTTTGGAACCCCGACGGGCATCGCGAAGGGCACGCTTCCCCGGGCTCCACGGACCCGATCCGGGGCCTTCAAGCCGGGTCTCCGGGGGTGTAAAGTAGCGTCCCCCTACAACGGAGCCGTCATGAGTCTTGCCGTGGTCTCGCATCCCGCGTGCGAGCGATACAGCCTGCCCGCCCCGTACCCGGACCAGCCGGGCCGGCTGGATGCCGTCAACGACCAGCTGATCGCCTCCGGCCTGGATCCCCTGGTGCGGCACGTGGAGGCGAAAGCGGCCACGGATGCCCAGATCACCGCGTTGCATGCCCCCCAATACCTGGCGGACCTCGCCCGGAACCTGCCCGAGAGCGGCTGGAGCGCACTGGACCGGGACACCCTGCTGGTCCCCGGCTCCCTGGAGGCCGCCCGGGGAGCGGCCGGCGCCGCCCTGCGTGCCGCCGAGCTGGCGATGTCGGGCGAGGCCGAGGCGGCCTTCGCCCTAACGCGCCCCCCGGGTCATCATGCCGGAACATCCACCGCAGGGGGCTTCTGTCTGCTCAACCATGTGGCAATCGCGGCACACCATGCGCGCCGCAACCTGAACGCGGAGCGTATCGCCATCGTGGATTTCGATGCCCACCACGGCGACGGCACGGAGGGGCTGGTGGCCGACTGCCCGGAGGTCCGGTTCTTCTCCCTGTACCAGGAGGGCGGTTTCGGCGCGCCCGCCGGACCGGCTCCGGCCAATTCCAGCCGCATCCCCCTGCCGGTGCGCTGCACCGGCATCGAGCTGGACGCCCTGGCCCGTGACACGCTGTTCCCCGCGCTGAACAGCTTCCAGCCGGACCTGTTACTGTTCTCGGCCGGATTCGACGGCCACCGGGACGAAGACCTCTCCGACCTGCGGTTGTCGGAAGGTGACTTCTCCCGGCTCGTGACGGAATGCCGCGCCGCCTCGGGGACGGCCGTCCCGCCACCCACTGGGCTGGTCCTGGAAGGCGGCTATATCCCAGACGTCCTGGGCCGTTGCGTGACCGCCGTAATCAAGGGCCTGCTGACCCCCTGAGCCGTCACCAGCTCATCCCGGCCGAGCACCCATAGCATGCCCTTCCCCAGGATATTCCGGCGTCCGTAGGAGACGTTATGTCCGATTCACCGACTTTTTTGCCTTAGACACGTTCTAAATATATACCTGACAAAAAGAAAAATATGCTTATATTTTTGCTGCGCAATGCCGCTCCGTTGCGCCAAAAACGAAGCATTGACGGAATAGGCTCGTTCCCATTTTGTATCAGCCTGCCCTTTCCTTGGAGCCGAAAACTTCCGGGACACCGGATGCCCGGCATATTCCAAGGGGCATACGACATAGTGGCATACCAGTTGCTTTCAGGATGGGATAGCACTTCCACGGACGGGAGCCCCTGCCTGGAAGGACAGACCGCCGGCAGGTGCGCTCCCCCCACTCGCTAGAGGGTGAGCAATGCACTACAAGTCTTTATCTGTCGCTGCGGCGGGCGCGCTACTGATGAGCGCCGCCACTTCCTCCCAAGCAGCGTCCTGGGAGGCCGGTGACTGGACGCTTAGCATGTCCGGGCAGGTGAACGTTCATGCGGCGATGACGAGCTGCGAAAGCGCTTCTTCAGCTGTTTCCGTTGACGCAGGTTTGGCGTGTGCGCAGGCGACTAGTTCTACAGATCAGGATAACTTCTCCGTTCAGAATGGCCTGCTTCCCGCTTCTTTCGTCTTCGGCGCTTCCACTGTTCAGAATGGCTGGGACCTTCACGCCCAGCTCGGGCTGTATCCCGGCATTGCCACTAACGATACCCTCGGAGGAGGCGGACCCAATCTTCGGGGCGGTGGTGCTGGACAGAATACTGGCCTGGGGAGCACCGGTTTGGATGTCCGCCAGGTTTTCCTGAAATTTGGTAAGGATGAGGTGGGCACCTTCAAGCTGGGCCGCGATTACGGCATCTTCGGCTTCGACGCCATCATTAATGACATGACCATTCAGGGTATGGGCCCCATTCATGGCAGTGTAGGGGCGCCCGCCAACACCACCCTGGGCTCCATTGGTGTAGGCTACCTCTATACCGACACCCTGGCGCAGGTCAACTATACCACTCCCAATTTCTCGGGCTTTACCGCCACTGTTGGCGTGTTTGAACCCCTGGATACGTTCTCTTTGGCGGACATAACCGCTAGCAATGCCCAAGGAACTATTTCTTCCAGTACTACTGGACAGCTGGTTGAAACCCCTGGATACCATGGCCGGGTTAAATACCGGTATGGCGCAGAAATGGTGGAAGGGTTCGTATCCGCCTCTTTCATTCAGCAAGATATGCCGGCGGTTGGGAATAACGGCAGCGAGTCCACGGGCTACGATGTAACCGCCACGCTGAATGTAGCCGACCTTTCGCTGCTCGGCTCCTACTATGCCGGCGAAGGTCTCGGCACCACCGCGTTGTTCTTCGACGGCTTCGATGGCCAGGGGGACAAGCGGGATTCAGACGGCTTCCTGGCCCAGGCCACGTATGCCTTCGGTGACACCAAGCTCGGCGTCAACTACGGCGTGAGCAACCTGGACCAGACCGATAACGATCCGGATACCCTTCTCGACAAGCATGAGAAGTACACCGTGGGCGTCTATCACAACATGACCGACAACCTGCTGCTGGTGGGCGAGTACAGCGACTTCACCGCCGAGAACCACAACGGCAATGATAACTCCTCGTCCAACTACAGCGTCGGCGCGGTGCTGTCCTTCTAAGCACTCCCAAGGACTGCGCTGCTTCGGGGCGCCCCTCGCGGGCGCCCTTTTCCATATTACCGGCTGACTTTGGACAGCGGTTGTCCCCTTCGCTCAGGGCGGCCCCTTCCCCGTACGGAACGGCGCCCGTGGGAGCGGCCTCCGGCCGCGACGCCTTTCCCAACGGGAGCCCGGCACCGGAAGCCCTGCTTCGACAGCCTTCCTGCGCGAAGCGGAGAACCATTCGGGAAAACTTGCCCCCGGCCGCGCCGGGGGACTAGGATGCTGAATTTCAAGGACGAGCAGCCGCGAACGGCGGCATGGAAGCTCTTCAAGCCGAGGCACCGAAAAGTGCCTCCTCCAGCCACCACGAGAGCCTGCAATGGAAAGAACGAACCCGGACGAATCTGGTATCGACGCACCGGCCATCCCCGCCTGGGCCAGCTGGCTCGGCGCCATAGCCGTGGTCCTAGGCCTCTACCTCGCCGCGGATTTCGGCGTGGAGGCCTCCAGGCAATACGTTCTGGATTTCCCCTCCCAGGAGGCCTGGGCAGACTCTTGGGAGTGCCCGCCGGACGAGCTCGAGGAGGAAGGCGTCTCGCCGGTGGTGTGCGATGAGATGGCCTCCCAGGTGTCCTCGTTCCTGGTGGCCCGTCCCGACTGGTTCCGGGGCTTCCAGATGGGCGTCGCGCTGGCGGGTACCGGCCTGGCCCTGCTCTCCATGGTGTCCGCATTGGGCCTGCTCAACGGACGCGCCTGGGCTCCCATGGCCACCGTGGCGGTTTTCACGGCCTTCGCGGTGCTGGATGCGGTGGGACTGATCGCCGTGGCCAACGGCAACCCCATGCTGCGGGACATGTACCTCTGGCAGTGGACCCTATGGCTCATGCTCCATATCGCCCTGGCGGTGGCCGCCTACGCGGGGAGCCAGAAGGGCCTTTCCCGGGAAACCTGAGCGGTTCCCTGCAGGCCGTACCGGAGCCATTCGGGGCGGGACGTCCGACCAACGCAACGCGCTCGCTGGCCGGGCCCTCGCCCCTTCCAAAAAAACCGGCGATGCAACGCAATTTCTAGGCAGGAAACAATGGCGGAAAAACGTGGTTACAGCGCTCTGACTGCCGCGCTTCACCTGGTGATGGCGGTGGGCATCTTCTACCTGTTCGCCCTGAGCTGGTGGATGCTCGCGCTTCCCTGGGGCGATGCCCGGCCGTTCCCGTACCAGATGCACAAGAACGTCGGCCTCACCGTGATCCTGTTGGTAGTGATCATCCTCTTCGATCGCTTCCGCAGGCGCCCCGGCCCCCTACCCCGCTCCATGTCGGGCTGGATGCGCAAGCTGGCGATTGTGGATCATGCGGCCCTGTACTTCCTGATCCTGCTGGCCTGCCTGAGCGGCTACCTTTCCTCCGCTTACAGCGGCTGGGGGATCACCTTCTGGTGGACCGTGGACCTTCCCAATTGGGGCGAAGAGAACGAACCCCTGAATCAGTTCTTCTCCGATATCCACATCTGGGCCTGCTGGGCGCTGTTCGCCGTTCTGGCCACCCACATCGGCGGCGCCCTCTACCACGCCTTCCGCAATGACGGCGTGGTGCGGCGCATGCTGCGCTTCTGAGAACGACAAGCGCCGGAACGATCCTAGAGATATCTCCGGGGGGCCATCGGCCCCCCTTTTTCTTGGAAAAGCCCTTACACGGACCTCCCGGATCCGGGGGTAATTCGTTCCCACCATCGGCACCCGCCCCGGGGTTCCCCATCTCGCGAATCCCGCCCTGCTCGGTGCGGCCCCGAAACTGTGGGCAGTCCTGACCGCTCACCCAGGAATCGAGCCTCTTACACCGCATTTGTCGGGGCCGGGAGGCCCCTCTCACGGGGCCCCTTGCCCACCGCCCCCAAATCCAACCCGCTGCGCCAACCGGCTGACCAGATTCCGGCTCCTCGTGTCGCCTGTGGACGAGCGCACGCACCAGGAAGGACGGCTTGGCGCAGGGGCATGCTGGCCCCCAGGGCCGGAGGCCAGCGCCCAGCGCGAATTGCTCCGTACGTTCCATGCGCTTTGTGGTGCTCCCCCACCCCTCTCCCTGCGCTCCACGTTTCCGCGGTCTTTCCGGAACGGGAGGAACCCTATTCGCGCGCCCGATGCGCCGCAAAAAAAGCCGCCGCGCCCAGCGAGGGTCACGGCGGCTGCCCGAACGGTGCAAAGGGGCAGAGGAGCTACTTGCCTCCGGAGCCCCTATCCATGTTCCCGCCATCGGGGAAACATTCCTTCACCGCGTTGCTTTCGGCCTGCAGGAGCTGACTCCGGGCATCCTCGGAGCCCGGGCCCTCGCGCAACAGCTCGCCGCGCTCTCCACCGGCCTCCGCGCCGCGGAGATAAGTCTCGGCGAAGGTGAACTCGGAAACGGTCAGCTGCTCGGCGATCTTGTCGATGGTGCAGGAGCACTTGTAGAGATTGCCGAAGTTCATGCCGCCGTTGCGCTTCATGCACTCCATGACATACCGCACCCGGATCTGGGTGGGATAGTCATGGCTGTCGTTTTCCTTTTCCTGAATCGCGGCCCAGGCAACGGACGGTGAGGCAATCGCCAGGACGAGGCCGACCACTACCCCCCTTAAGCCCCAACTAAAGGCGCGCGCCATTTCGTTATCCTCCAAGGTACTGGCTTGCTCTTCTAGAGAGCGTAAAGACGCGATCAACGGGAACTACTGACGGCTCTGGAACTGCATAGTTTCCACCAGCCGGGGCTCCCCGCCTTGCTCCTTTCCGGGAACAAAGGCGCGCATCTTGTAGATGTAACCGGGAACCGACGGAGAAAGGAGGAACTCGTAGGACTTCTCGGCAAGCTCTTCGAACTTGTCCCGATGCGGATCCTCGATGTAAGGCTGGATCCGGATCCGCCAGCCTTCCACCTGCTGCCCGTTGAAGTCGAAACGGGTCTCTTTCACTTCCGCGGAATTCGCAAAGGCCAGCTTGATGTACTTCTGGAAATGCCGCCAGGAGCCGTCGGTCTGCTCCTCCATCTCGACCACATCCCGCTGCAGGAAGGCCATCAGGGCGGGATTGCCGTCGGAATTGGGACTGGCGGGGAAAGGACGCTCCCGCTCCCCGGTGAAGAGCTGGATTTCCACCCGCTTGCCGTCTCCCTTGGAGCTTTCGGCGATATCCAGCCGCACCTCGTCGGAGAAGTCCTCTTCCAGCGACCCCTGCCGAGAGAAGCTGTAGACGATAGTCTCCGGGGTATCAAGATTATCCAGGTGGGCGGTCTTGAAGAGGAGCTGGTTGGCCCGGGAGAACTCCTCCGCACCCTGCGCCGCCCCCACTAGGAAAAGGCCGAGCACCAAGCAGGCAAGATGCGTGAATAACCGGCCGGTACGATGGCCTGACAGCATGCGTGCATCCCCTTATCTGAATGGAAAATCGACCACGGCTGACGGCCGTTCAATCGCCCCAGTGGACTTCCCCGTCATCGGAGACGATGGGGACATTGTATTCGGCCAGAATCCGGTCGATCTCCGCTTTATGTTCTTGCATTAGGCGATTCAGCGTGTCCTTGAGGCCATCATCGCTGTAGCGGACCGCCATGGAGATGGGGAACACGAAGGGATACTTCTTTTCCCCGTTCAAGGGAATCAGCCCGAAATCCGTATTCTTGCAGTCGCTACAGTCCGCGAGGCGCTTGGTGTAGTAGCCCCCGATGGGCCCCCATACGATCGCCGCGTCCACCTCACCCCGCGCCATCCCCTTGGCGATGACTTGACCGGGATAGTCCTGCCAATTTCCGCTATCGATCTTGTACGAGGTAGACTGCTGCATGAGCTGATTGTCCACCAGCCAGGTAGCTCCGGGGCTCTTCGTGAATACCCCGATCTGCAGGCTCGAAAGGGTCTCTTCGGGGAGGTTCAAGAAGTCCTGCGGAGTTTTCAGGGGCTCGTCGGAGATCCCCTTGCGGTAGACGATCACATAGGTGGACCGGTACCAGGGCTCCGTGGTCTGCCCCACCTCGAACCCTTCCGTGGCGCTCATGACCACGTCACAGCGGTACCGCCCCTTCTCGGGAAGGTACTTGGTCAAGGTGTTGCGGCCGAAGCCCATTTTCTGCGGAAGCCAGGTATATTCGATGGAGAGCCCCAGGTCCTCCGCGAACAGCTGCGCCACCTTGTTCTCGAATCCCCGCTCCTCGCGGCTGGAGAAGGGCAGGTTGTTCGGCGGGGCGCACACCCGGAAGGCTTCGCGCTCCTGCACTTCCGGTGCTTCCTGGGCTGCGGCAGGGCTCCCGACGCCCGCGAGCACCAGGGCGCCGAGAACCAGCATACCAAGCCTGCAAAAACGTCCGCTTACGTATTCGCCGTACGAGTGCGGTTTCATGAGCAAGCTCTTCTTATAGCTGGAATATGGGAGAGCCCACCTGATTATTGGTTCCGGAGCTTACCGGGGCGGCCCATGGGGAGAACGCCGTCCTTCCGGGCTTGCAGGTAGGACCAGATTTTGCCGAACTTATCATTGACGTTGGGGTTCTGGCCGAAGGCGGGCATCACGCCGACGCTTCCTTCGGTCCCGGTGGAGACCACCTGGACGAAATCGGCGTAGGTTATGTTCTTGTTCTCGATGCGGGTCATCACGTTGGGCGCAACGCTGGAGCCGACGGCGCCCTCGCCGTGGCAGCGGGAACAGAAGGCGTTGAAGGTTCGCCATCCGATATAGGTATCCAGATCCACCTTGCAGTTCCGGGGATCCCCTTCACGGCATGCCTCATTCACCTTATAAGGCTTTTCCTCAGCCGCATTCGTCGCGGGAGCCGCGACAGCGAGAAATCCGAAAGCCAAAGCGGCCGAAGCCAGCCGACCTTTCTTCGTCATCGTAAGTCCTCATCCTTTCTAGAACAATAAACCTGCTGGTTGGTAATGGAAGGCCCCCGAAACCGGGGGCCTATTCCGCAGACTAAACCTACCCTAAGCGCGTGGGTCAAATAGCGCTGTCGGGAAGGGCGAAGACCGTCATCACGCCACCAAGCTTGGTGTACTTGTTCAGGTCCCGGAAGGCACCCACGGCGCCGAGGCCGGCGGTGGACTCTTCCAGACCGGCAGCCATGCCGATACCGGCCCAGCCGCCAACACCGGAGTAGACCGCCATGTACTGCTTGCCGTCATACTTGTAGGTGTTGACGTTGCCGATAATTCCGGAAGGCGTCTTGAACTCGTACAGCAGGTCACCGGTCTTGGCGTTCCGCACCTTCAGGTAGCCGTCCAGGGTGCCGTAGGCAACGATGTTGCCGGAGGTGGACAGGCTGCCGCTCCAGACGGCGAAGCGCTCATCCACGGTCCAGGCAGCCTCGGCCTCGGTGGCATCCCAGGCGATGAAGCGGCCGCTGTGCTTGGAGCCGTCGCCGCCTTCACGCTGACCGGCGGGGTACATCAGCACGGTCGCGCCGACGTAGGGCTGGCCGGCAACGTACTGCACGTTGAACGGCTCGTAGTCCATGCACAGATGGTTGGTGGGGACGTAGAAGAGACCGGTATTGGGGTTGAAGGAAGCGGGCTGCTGGTCCTTGCTGCCCAGAGCGGCGGGGCAGATCCCCTCCACGTTCACGTTCGTCTCTTCCGTGCTGTACTCCGCGACGCGAACGGGACGGTTGGTCTCCATGTCGATCTTCTCGGCCCAGTTGACCGTGGGGTCGTACTTGGCCGCCTTGAGAAGCTCGCCGTCGGTCCGGTCATGGGTGTAGGCGAAGCCGTTCCGGTCGAAGTTGACCAGCAGCTTGCGCATCTCACCGTCGACCTTCTGATCAACGAGGATCTTCTCGTTCACACCGTCGTAGTCCCACTCGTCGTGGGGGGTCATCTGGTAGACCCACTTGGCCTCGCCAGTTTCCGGGTCGCGGGCGAAGGTGGTCATGGACCACTTGTTGTCACCCGGCCGCTGGCTCGGGTTCCAGGAGCCCGGGTTACCGGTGCCGTAGTAGATCAGATCCAGCTCGGGGTCGTAGGTGTACCAGCCCCAGGTGGTGCCGCCGCCGAGCTTCCATTCGTCGCCTTCCCAGGACTTCAGACCGGAGTTCTTCTCCACGGTCTTGCCGGTGGCAGCGTTGATGGTCTCGGAGGGATCGACCAGCATCTCATCATCGGGGCCGGTGCTGTAGGCGCGCCATTCTTGCTCGCCGGTCTCGATGTTGTAGGCCGTCAGGTGACCCCGGACACCGAACTCACCGCCGCTGATGCCGGTGATGACCTTGTCCTTGACGACGATGGGGGCGTTGGTAGCGGTTTCACCCTTGCTGGGATCACCGTTCTTGGCCTCCCAGACCAGATCGCCGGAATCAGCGTCGAGCGCCACCAGCGTGGTGTCGGCCTGCTGCATGAAGATCTTGCCATCAGCGTAGGCCAGGCCGCGGTTCACCGTGTCACAGCACATCACGGCGATCACGTCACGGTTCTGGTTGGGCTCGTAGGTCCACTTGATGGACCGGTCATCCAGGTTCAGAGCGATGACCTTGTTGGGGAAGGGGGTGTTGATGTACATGGTGTCGTCCACCACCAACGGACCACCCTCATGGCCCCGCAGGACGCCGGTGGAGAAGGTCCAAGCCGGCTGCAGCTTGTCCGCGTTCTCGGCGTTGATCTGGTTCAGCTCGCTGTACCGCTGACCACCGTAGTCACCACCCCACATCGTCCATTCATTGGGGTTGTCCTGCTCAGCCAAGTCCTTGTTGGCATGGGCACAGCCAGCCACCAAGGCTAACGCTGTCCCTAACACCACGGTTCCGCGCCAATACGTCCGCGCTTTTCCCCTCATGGTTAAACCTCCTTGAAAACCCGGGCCCCTGAAGGGCCTCGATTCGTTGGTCAGGGAATCGCCACCAGCCTCCTGGCCACCACACCAGCTAATACGGCCGGGTGCTCATCCCTGGAGAAGGGGTTTCTCCCTCCCCCATCTAGCAACCCCTATGCCTAATGAAAATTACCCTAATATTTCAGAAGGTTAGGTGCTGCCGGGACCCCCTGCGGGGGTCCGCTGTTCCGGAAGTGTTACAATGTGACGAAGTCAAAGTGCTCCGCACCTACCAAAATTGGTTAACGCCAGGGGCTTATCCCCAACGGAAACACTCCCGACCCCTCCTCGTAGCAGGTTTTTCCCTGACGGTCCACCCCCACCCCAATCCGGTCCCCCCCGAAATATGGAAGGAACCGGCCCCCTCGTTACGCGGGCAAGGAGCCTGGATGGGGCACCACCCCGGATGCGCCGAGCCCACTCTTATTCGCCTTCTTCCGGGTCATGCCCCCACTTTCCGGTTTTGCGCTCGCCTCGTGGAAATACCGGCGATCCTGTCATGACCTCAACTCGGAAATCCGCCGACTCTGTCACGGCCGATACAACTTTTCTGGTGCAGCCGTTTGCTGCTGCAGAAGCTTTCCGGGCATCGCCCCCGGCTCCGCTACTGGTGTAACGGATCGGGGAACCAACCGGACACCCTCCGGTCGAAGTCTTGTAGCCAATACGTCCGTGGAGGAAAATCCTCGCAGTGCCCGGGATTTATAGGCGAGTCCACCCGATCAGGGTGCGCCTTTTCCGTGACAACGGTTGTTCCGTTTCCGGAGCCTACCGGCCGATCCCGTTTCAGACTTCTCGAACGGGCGGAATGCACCGAGGTCGCCGGAGCCCCTCGTCCGGTGCGACGTGAGACCAACCGGGCGGTTTTCCCTCCCGGCGAATCGGGCAGGTACGGTCACCAACCTGCTTGTCCGGCCGGAGGGCCCGCCACGGGGGTCTCCCTTGGTATGCTGTTTGCTTCCTAATCAGGAGCAAAAGGCTCTACTATCGGTCGCTCCCAATGGAGCCAGACCCGAATGAGCCCACCACTACAAGCCCAGGAGGTGATTATGTGGAGCAAGCCGATGTTTCATGACTACCGGTTCGGTTTCGAGATCAATCTGTATATCGGGAACCGGTAAGGGAGAGCACCTCCCCTTTTCCTATCGGGGGCTCCGGCCCCCGATTTTTTGTCCATGGACATTCCCTACGCTTCCCACCGGGCTTGCCCCTGCCCCCTTGCCGATAATCGCTCCGGCGCCTCCATCCCGAATTTGCTCGACCCTTCGCGCCCTATCGTTCCAGGCATGACACACTGCGCCACCCGGCAAGCGGCGGCTCGGAATGCCGCTCCCGATAGCGAGGAACCTTGGGGCAGTGCAGAAATCCGGAAGGGAAAGACGGGCCCGAGCGGGCCTGGCAGGGAGTCCCAGCTTATTCTTGCGATCCGCCCTCGCCGTTGGCTTCCTTGCCAAGGCGCCGAACGAGGACTCCGGCCACCTCCAGCATGCGCTCCCTGGAGCCGGCGATCCGGGAATTGGTTACGTAACGGCCAGCGATGACCAGGGTGGGGACCGATTGCAGCTGATGCGCGCGCTCGAGCTTCCGTATCCGACGGACTTCCTCGCGGATCCAGGAAGCGCGGATGCCTTCACGCCATTGCTCTCCGGAAACTCCCGCCTCTTCGAACCGGGCACGGACCCACTGCAGCTGATAGGGGGACCGGCCGCCCTCGTGGACCGCCTCGAAAAAGCCGGAATGGAGATCGCCGAGCCGGTCCGTATGACGGGCCATCAGGAAGGCCGCGGCCATGGGCTGCCAGGTGGGACGGGCCAGGGCCGGTAAACGGACGAGGTGGATTTGATCGCCCATGCGCTCGGCCCAGGCGCTGAGCTCCGGATCGAACCGGTAGCAATGGGGGCATCCGTACCAGAACCACTCCGCCACCTCCACGCCCGGCCCGCCTTTGCCCACCGGAGCGGGGTGCTCGAGGACCCGGTAATCGATTCCCTCGGCCACGTCCGCCGCACCCGCCGCCGGGACGCCCAGCAGCATCGCCACCATCAGCACCGCGGCCTTCGCGGCGGTGCGGAATCCGGACCGGTGCGCCGTCATTGCAGCGCCAGCGTCTTGTGGAACCGATTGTTCTCCGTGTCCTCGGCCACAATCCGCAGATCACCCGGACCGCCGGGCACCAGATCGAAGCGGATGCTGGGGTTCTCGCTCAGTCCGAAGGTGGTCTCCGCCCACAGCATGGTCTCCCCGCCGTAGGAGACGCGCACCTTGCGGACATAGTGCGGCTGGGGGCGCAGATGGGTAATGGGGTCCTTCTGCAGGCCGGTTATATTGGGGTGCCGGATCTGGACCTGCAGGGTCCAGGGCGCTTGCCAGCCCTCGCTGCGCTCGCGGATCCGCATCCGCATCTGCCCCATGTGGCGCTTGGCCTCCTTCAGATCGCCGGGTACCGGCGCGGAGCAGCCTCCGGTGGCCTTGACGAACTCTTTGTCCATGAACAGCTCGCCGTCGGCGGTCTCGGCGATCACCCGCACATTGGAATAGGTGGCGACGCGCACCCGGGTGGACAGATTCGCCCGCGCCCTGGGGCTCTCGAAATGGAGCTTGGCGGTCATGGGCGAAGGGTTCTCGTCGATGATGAGCCACATCTTCTCGATGCGGCGGTCGCTATCCGCAGGGAGCTTCTCCTGGATGCTCAGGGGAACCATGGCGGGGTCCTGGGCCCGGTAGGGCGCGGTCAGGTCCACCACCGACTCGCCCTCGGTAATCGTGCGGTCCTGGAAGAGCTCCTTGCGCAGGAAGGACCAGACCTCTTCCTCGTCCTCCCCCTGCCCCGGTGCCTCCTGGGCCAAGGCGGGAGCGGCCAACAGCCCCAGCGCCAGGACGGCCACGAGCCCTGAAACGGATTTCTGGAAGCCTCGGAATCTGCTCGGAATCGGGGTCATTTCCACTCCAGTTCGGCATAGGCCTTGGTGACATTGCGCGGGTGTACCTGCCGGAACAGGACCCACTGCTCATTGGCTCGGCGCTCCGCGGCGGCCAGGGCTTCCGCCAGGGACTTGCCCTGGTCCAAAGCCGCGCGGGTGCGGCGGCGCAGGTTTTCCAGATAGCGCGCCAACGGCCGTCCCGCCTCCGGCCAGGCCACCGATGCCGGGCCATGCCCCGGGACCACCCGCTCGACACGGCGCTCCTTCAAACGGCCAAGGAGATCCAGCCATCCGGTGAGGCTGCCGTCCAGCGTCGGCATGCGCTCCACGAAAAGCAAGTCGCCCAGCCACCAGGTGCCGGTCCTCTCGTCCAGAACGGTGAGGTCGTTGCTGGTGTGCGCGGTGGGGCGCGCCTCCAGGAGCAGGGAACGGCCACCGAGCCGCAGCCTGCGCCGATCCGAGACGGTCTCCTCCGGATACACGAACCAATCCTCGGCGACGGCTCGCCCGAGGGCGTCTCCCTGGCTCTGGCGATAGGAGGATTGCCGGGCGGCCAGCGCGCGGGACAGACGGTGGTGCGCGATGAACACCGGATCATCCTCCAGGAAGGCGGCGTTCCCCAGGACGTGATCCGGATGCATGTGGGTATTGATGACGTAACAGACGGGCTTCTCGGTTTTCCGGCGGACCGCCTCCCGGAGGCCCCGACCCACCGCCCGGCTCCCGCCGGTGTCGATCACCGCCACGCACCGCTGGCCGACCACGAAGCCGATATTGGCGATGTCCCCGCCGTTCGCGGGACTGGACTGCTCGTACGCTCCACTGTGGACATAGACACCGGGCGCCACCCGGCGCACCTCGATCCGGGGCGATTCCGTGTCGGCTCCGGCGGCCCCCAGGGTCAGCAGGGAGACCACCGCGACGAGCAAACGTATCGGAAACCGGCGCAAGCTCATGGGGCCTCCGTGTCTGGCAGGGGCTTCGCGCCGAAATCGACAATGGCGCGAAGATGGTCGTTGATGCGGTCGGCGATCTCGTTGCGGCGCTCCGCCCCCGGCGCATGAGGAAGAAGCTGGGTGGAAAGGCGGATGCCGCCCTTCGGCTCCTCGTAAACGGCGATACGGCAGGGGAGATAAGGGAGCAGGCCCGGATCGGCGCGCAGGGCGGCCCGCCCGAGGTCAAGGTTGCAGATCTGGAGCACGGTGGCCCGCGGGAAATCCTCTTGGCGCTGCCGATCGATGGCGCGGCCGATGGTATTCCGGCCCACCAGGGCGAAATTGCGCTCGGAAATGGCCAGGCGGAGATCCAGCATCACCCCCCGATAGGTCTTGTCCGGGGCGTAGGCCTGATAGACCTCGGACCCCGCTGTCACGGGATCCGGCAGGAGGATCATGCAGAACAGCAGCATGAGCGTATGCCAGCGGCCCGGGCCCCCCGCCGTTGCGGCGGGGGGCCCGGGGGATGGCGGATGCGCCACCTATCACCGGTCGTACCATGGGGCTTCCGTTGGCTCCCGGCCCGTCAGGGCCCGCTGTTACAGCCTGATTTCACCTACCCAGAGTAGCAATTAGAATGCCCATTCGGGCCACCGTTCCGGGCAGGCCCGAAATCGGGGCCCGCGGAGTCAAACCTACCGGACCCGGGGGCCCACCCTGCACCCTCCGGATGCTCCCTTTTCGAAACAGAAGCTGTGCCATCCCCTGGACAGCCTCCCAAGGGGCGCTCGGGACTTACCGCTCTGAAACAGTCCGCAGGCCGATGATATTTACGCCCAATTTCAGTATCTTGGGGCGTAAACAGGGGCTCACGTTGCGCTATCAGCCAGTCCCGGTGAACAATATTAGCCAGACTGGCTACTTGTAGCCAACTCGATTGGCCATTCCCAGGCAGCGGAATACCTGTCGGAGGCCGGGAGCCCAAAAACGTGTGGAACATATATTCGGCATATTATTTGCTTCTTACGAAGTGCAAGGCCCTAGCCTTGACTTCGGTTTCAAGCGAAAGGCCTTCAGTTCCCAAGTAACCCACGGAAGCCCAAGGAGGCAGCTATGTGGAGCAAGCCGACTTTCCAGGATCACCGGTTCGGTTTTGAGATCAACCTCTATATCGGCAACCGGTAAACCTCTGCTGCGCTGTTCCAGGCGGGGGTGCTCACCCCCGCCTTTTTGGTTGGTGGGCGGGCTCGGGCAGTAGCGCTCTCGCCGTGGAAGCTGCACAGAGCGCACCCATGGTTCCGGGAGGCTTCCTCCCTCATTCCGCATCCGGCAGTCATCCCCCGAAACCCTCTAACGGCTGCCCAGCCCCCTTCAGCCATCAGCGCCCCCTCTACCGGTCGGTCCCCCACCGACTTCCTCCAGGAGCGAGAGGCACTTGTACGTACACATCCTAGGATCCGGCGCGGGCGGCGGCTTCCCGCAGTGGAACTGCAACTGTCACAACTGCCAGGGTGTACGGCAGGGCACCATTTCCGCCACCCCCCGCAGTCAGTCCTCCATCGCGGTAAGCGCCGACGGTGAGCGCTGGGCATTGATCAACTGCTCCCCGGACGTGCGGGATCAGCTCAATGCGTTCCCGGACATTCACCCCAAGCAGGGCCCTCGGGGCACGGGAATCGCGGCCGTCCTTCTGGTGGACGCCCAGATCGACCATACCACGGGCCTGCTGACCCTCCGCGAAGGGGACCCCCTGGAGCTCTACTGCACGGAGCCGGTCTATCAGGACCTCACCACGGCCTTCCCCCTGGTCAATATTCTGGGCCACTACGGGGGCGTCCACTGGCACCAGGTCCCCACCGACCCCGCGGAATCCTTCACCATCCCGGGAACCGAGCCGCTGCAATTCACCTCGGTGCCCCTGAGCAGCGAAGCACCGCCCTTCTCGCCGCACCGCGGCCATCCCCGCTGGGGCGACAATATCGGCCTGCGGATAGAGGATCCCGAGAGCGGCAGGAACCTCTTCTACGCCCCGGGGCTGGGCAAGATCGAGGACCATGTGGGCCCCTTCATGGAGCAGGCGGATTGCCTGCTGGTGGACGGCACCGCCTGGACCAACGACGAGATGGCGCGCGCCGGCGTGGGGTCCAAGCTGGCTACGGATATGGGCCACCTTCCACAATCGGGCCCCGGCGGCATGGTGGAGGTGCTCAACGGTCTGGAGCGGCCACGCAAGATCCTCATCCATATCAACAATACGAACCCCATACTCGACGCCGATTCGCCCGAGCGCGGCGAACTGAACGCCGCCGGGATCGAGGTGGCGCATGACGGCATGGATATCCACTTATAGCGAGGCAAGCCATGGCTGAAGACCGCAATCCCCCCTGGAGCCGGGAAGAATTCGAGGAACGGCTCCGGTCCAAGCAGGTCTACTACCATATCCACCACCCGTTCCATCAGCGCATGCACAGGGGGGAGCTGACGCCCGAGCAGATCCGGGGATGGGTAGCCAACCGCTTCTACTACCAGGTGAGCATTCCCATCAAGGACGCCGCCATCATGGCCAACTGCCCGGACCGGGAGGTACGGCGCTCCTGGATCCAGCGGATCGAGGACCACGACGGGCAGATGGAGGGCGAGGAAGGCGGCATCGAGGCGTGGCTGCGGTTGGGCGAGGCCTGCGGGCTGGACCGGGAGGATCTGTGGTCCCAGCAGTATGTGCTTCCGGGGGTTCGCTTCGCGGTGGACGCCTATGTGAACTTCGCCCGCTCCGCCCACTGGCGGGACGCGGTCTGCTCCTCCCTGACCGAGCTCTTCGCCCCGTCCATCCACCAGGCGCGGCTGGACGACTGGCCGAAATACTACGGCTGGATCGACTCGGCGGGGCTGGACTACTTCCGCAACCGCCTCACCCAGGCGCGCCGCGACGTGGCCTACGGACTGGAGGTCACCCTGAGCTCCTTCCAATCCCGCGAGGAGCAGGAGCGCGCCCTGGAGATCCTCCAGTTCAAGCTGGATGTGCTGTGGACCATGATGGACTGCATGCATCTGGCCTATGTGATGGACATGCCTCCCTACGCGGCCACCGAACCGGAAGGAAGCACCGATGGGTAGCGACGCCACCTTCTCCGCGGACTCCGTTCCCGTGCTCCGCTCCGGTTACCGCCTGCAGTGGGAGCCTGCCCAGGAAGGCTACGTGCTCCTCTATCCCGAGGGCATGGTGACCCTGAACCCGAGCGCCGCGGAGATCCTCCAGCGCTGCGACGGTTCGCGCACCGCCGGACAGCTGGTCCAGGAACTTCAGGAAGCCTTCCCGGACAACGATGTAGAACCCGACGTATACGAATTCTTGGAGGCGGGTCATGCGCACGGATGGATACAAAACCGAAGCTCTTCCTAGCCCGCGCTGGCTGCTGGCCGAGGTCACCTATCGCTGTCCTCTGCAGTGCGTGTACTGTTCCAACCCGGTGGAAATGGCCAACTACCGGAACGAGCTGGACACCGAGGACTGGTTCCGGATCTTCCGCGAGGCCCGGGAGCTGGGAGCCGTGCAGCTGGGCTTCTCCGGCGGCGAGCCCCTGCTCCGAAAGGACCTCGAGGACCTGGTGGCCGAATCCTCCCGGCTCGGCTATTACACCAACCTGATCACCTCCGGGGTCGGCATGAGCGAGGACCGCGTGGCCGCCCTGAAGGAAGCAGGACTGGACCACATCCAGATCAGCTTCCAGGCGAGCAATGAGGTCCTGAACGACTACCTCGGCGGCAACAAGAGCTTCCAGCACAAGATGGAGATGGCCCACGCCATCAAGCGCCACGGCTATCCCATGGTGCTCAACGTGGTGCTCCACCGCCACAACCTCGACCAGACCGCCGAGATCCTGGACATGGCCGAGGCCCTGGAGGCCGATTACGTGGAGCTGGCCAATACCCAGTACTACGGCTGGGCGTGGCTCAACCAGAAGGAGCTCATGCCCTCGCTGCAGCAGGTCCGCGACGCCGAGGCCGTGGCCAATCGCTACAAGGAGCGCCTCAAGGACCGGATGCAGATCTACTATGTCATCCCCGACTACTTCGAGAAGCGGCCGAAGCCCTGCATGAACGGCTGGGGCAATGTCTTCCTGGGCGTCGCTCCCGACGGCGCGGCCCTGCCCTGCCACATCGCCCGGCAGCTCCCAGGGCTGGAGTTCCCCAACCTCCACGACGTGAGCGTGCGCGAGGCATGGTTCGAATCCGAGGCCTTCAACCACTTCCGGGGCTTTGACTGGATGAAGGAGCCTTGCCGGAGCTGTTCCGAGCGCTTCGACGACTTTGGCGGCTGCCGCTGCCAGGCCTACATGCTGACGGGCGATCCGGCCAACACGGACCCGGTGTGCGAATTCTCCCCCCACCACGACAAGATCGTCGCCGCCGGGGAGGCCGCCAAGGGCAGTCCGGACGCCACGGAAAGCGAAGCGAAGCCTATGGTCTTCCGGAACATGAAGAATTCCAAAGTATGGTCGGCCTGAATCAGGGCACCGAGGAGCACCCACCGGGGGCCGCCATGAAGGCGGCCCCGACCGGTGAATCGGCCATCCGCATCGAGGGCCTGCGCAAGCGCTACGGCGACGCCGAGGCGGTATCGGGCCTGGATCTGGTCATCCCCTACGGGCAGTTCGTGGGGCTACTCGGTCCCAACGGCTCCGGCAAGACCACAACCATGCACGCCCTGGCCACCCTGGTCCGGCCCACCTCCGGGCATGTGGCGGTGGGTGGACGCGACGTCCTGCGGGATCCCGTGGGTGTCCGCAGGAATATCGGGCTGGTCTTTCAGGAATCGGCCCTCGACCGCAACCTGACCATCCGCGAGAACCTGGACTTCTCCGCCGCCCTCTACGATCTCGCCCCCGATCAGGCCAACCCGCGCATCGAGGAGCTCCTGACCCTGTTCGGCCTGGAGGGGAAGCGGGATGTTCAGGTGGGGGCCCTTTCCGGCGGCATGCGGCGCGCCCTGGACATCATTCGCGGCATCCTGCACCGGCCCGGGATTCTCCTGCTCGACGAGCCCACCATAGGCCTGGATGTGCTCAACCGCCGTTTCATCTGGCGCTACCTGGACCGGCTGCGCCGGGAGGAAGGGATGACCGTCCTCCTCACCACCCATTACCTGGAGGAGGCGGAGGACTGTGACCATGTCACCTTCATCCGCGATGGCCGGACCATCGGCGCCGGATCCCCGGAGGAGATGCTGGAGCGGTTCGGGGCCTTCGTGATGGAGGTCCGGGGCGGGGATCCCGAAGCCACCGCCGCGATCACGGAGCGGCTCGGCAACCCAATAATCGAGGGCGACCGGCACCTGTTCCGCCTTATGGATCCCCACCAATCCATCGGCGACCTGGAGGAATGGGCCCGTCCCCACGTGCAGTCCCTCCTGGTACGCCGGCCCGACCTGAACGACGTCTACATCTGGCTCAACCAGGACCCCACCGGCGGAGAAGCCCCATGAACGCGCGCGCTTTCCGGGCCATCATGCGCAGGGAGATCGTACGCATGTTCCGCCAGCGGGGCCGGCTGGCCAGCGCCGTGATCCGGCCGCTCATCTGGCTGGCGGTGATCGGCAGCGGCTTCGAGGCCCTACTGTCGCGGCTGGGCTCGGGCAGCTACCAGGCCTTCATGGTGCCGGGCCTGACGGGCATGACCCTGCTGTTCGGCGCCATGCTGGCCGCCCTGTCCCTTGTCTACGACAAGGAATCCGGGGTAATGCGCATGCTGCTGATCGCTCCCTTCGCGCGCAGCTGGATCGTGGTGGCGCGGACCCTCAGCGCGGCGGTCGCCGCGCTCATACAGGCACTCCTGCTGCTGGCGGTATTCGCGGCCCTGGGCTTCATTCTCTGGCCCCTCTCCTTCGGTTTGCTTGCCCTGGGCCTGCTCCTCACCGCCCTCACCTGCGCCAGCATCGGCATGCTGATCGCGGTAGGCGCCAAGTCTTTGGACAACTTCGCGGTGGTCATGAACTTCGTGATCTTTCCGCTGTTCTTCCTGTCCGGAGCCCTCTACCCCATCGCCAATCTGCCGCCGCTACTCCAGCTGGTGGCCCGCATCAATCCCTTCAGCTACGGTGTGGATCTATTGAAGCATGGTCTAACACCGGACATGGCCCCACCCTTCGGGCCGGATTTCCCCGTTGCGGTGAATATCGCCGTCACGGGCGGATTCGTGCTGCTTGCCATGGTGGCGGCCGGATTCCGTTTCTCCCGGGGACCGTTCCTGGAAGCACTTGCGGCCGTCGTAAGCACTTCGAAGCAACGGTAGGGAGGATGGCTCCCCTTTCACCTTACCCATTAACGGAGGAAGCCGCATGGCTTACCGGATACTCGGGATACTGCTTGCCACGTTCCTGCTAGGCGGACCGGCGGTTGCCGACGACGCCCGCAAGTCCGTCCTCGTTCTGCCTTTCGAGCTGGTGGACACGAGCCTGCAGGGAGACCTGGAAGGCGCTTCCAAGGTCGACATGAAGCGCTTGAAGACCGTCACGGCCTATGTGGAGCAGCTCTTTACGGAAACCGGTCGGTTCCGGATCAAGGACCGGGGCCCGGTTGAGGGGCTCCTCGAGGAATTCGATCAGACCTATGCCTACACCTTCCGCTGCAAGCCCTGTGCGCTGGAGGCCGCCCGCAAGGCCGACGCCGATCTGGTGGTCTCCGGCTGGGTACAGAAGGTCAGCAACCTCATCCGCAACCTGACCATTCGCGTCCAGGACGGCCAAACGGGCAAGGTCCTGGCCGGCGGCTGGACCAGCCTGCGGGGGAACACGGAGAAGATGCTGGAGCGCTCCGCTTATCGCGTATTCGAGAAGCACGTCCGGAGCAATTCCGTCCTCACCAGCCGGTAATCACCGCATTGGCCTTTATATCGTTCCAAGATGAAAAAGGCGCCCATCCCTCTCGGGATGGGCGCCTTTCTTTCCTGGCTGTGCCACAATTGCAACAGCCGGTGCGAACGGCCTAGAAGGTGTATTCCACACCCGCCCAGGCACCACGCGGCGCGCCGGGCGTATAGAAGCGGGGGTTCTCAAAGTTATCGAACCCTTCCACTTCATCCGGCTCGCCCAGGAGTCCCGCCGTCTCGTACTCCGTGTCGAACACGTTGTCCACGCGGGCGAATAGCTGCAGGTCCTCCAGCACCTGGTACCGGGCACGCAGGTTCACCACGGTGAAGGCATCGATGGGCTCGAGCTGGTTGGACTCGTCGCCCCGGATGTACTGCTCGCCGTTGTAGATGCCGTCCACGCCCACGGCCAGGGTCGGGGTGATCCGCCAGTCGGCGCCCGCCTTCACGATATGCTCCGGATTCAGCGGGATGCGGTCGCCCTCTTCCACCTGGATCTCGTCATTCACCGCATCCGGGTGGTCGGGGCTGTTCACCGCGAAGTCCTCCTGGAAGGTGGCCTCCAGGTAGGTGTAGTTGAGGAACCAGCTCACCGGACCCGCCCGGCCCGAAGCGGCGGCCTCTAGGCCCTGACGTTGGGTCGTGCCGATGTTGTCGAAGTAACCACTGTTACGCGCAGGACCCGCACTGATGAAGTAGATGTCATCCTCGGCCTGCGTCCGGAAGGCACCCAGCGACCACTGGAAGGCCTTGGCGCTGCCCCGGAAGCCCGCTTCCCAGGTTTTCGCCACCACCTGATCCAGCGGCGGATCGGCCTGGAAGCCGTTGGGGAGTCGGCAGGGATCGTCCGGATCCGCGCAGGTGAGCTCCACGGGGGTGGGCGCCCGGTTGGACTCGGAGTAGCTGACGAAGGTGCTCAGCAGGGGCGAAAACTCGTAGGTCAGCCCGCCGGCCGGGTTGAACCGGGTATAGGTGTGGTCGCCGTTCAACGCCGTACCGAGCTGGTCGTCCAGCTTGATGTGGCTGTTGTTGTAGCGGCCGGACAGGGTCAGGGAAAGACTGTCCGTCACCGAAAGGGTATCGGTGAGGTAGACACCGAGATCTTCGCGGTCCGCCTCCACCGTGGTCAGCGAGTCCAGCACGATCTCGTTGCTGCCCTCGGTACCCCGGTTGTCGGTCAGACGGCCCAGCTCGGTCTGGGAATGGAAGCGGATGTTCGCCAGGGAGGCCGACGCGCCGACCACGAACTGGTTCTCCATATCCCACAGGGACTGGGTGAACGTGGACTGCAGGGAGCCGCCGTAGGTCCGCTGCCGGGTATCCGAGGTGTTCAGCGTGGCCGATTCCACGTCCTCGGATTCCGCGACCTCATTCCCCTCCTGGTTCAGGACCACGTCCCCTTCACCGTCATCCGAACAAAGGCTCCCGGCGTCACCAGGGTCCTCGCATTCCTCATAGTCGCTATCGTCGCCGTTGAAGGTCTCCGTATCCGTGCGCCGCACGAAGAGGTCCCCATCCAGGGCGATATTGTCGGTGAAGAAGTGGGAGCCCTTGAAGGTGATCATTTCCATCCGGTTCTCGGTGAGGTCCGGGTGGGTGAACACCGCGTCACGGTCCTGATTCATGAGCTCCACGGGCACCGCGCCGTTGCCGCGCAGCTCGGTGTCGGCCATGTTGAAGATGATGTCGGCCGTGGAGTCCTCACCGCGCCAGCTGGCCTTGCCGAAGACCGTGTTGGCTTCGGAGTCGGAATGGTCCCGCCAGCCGTCCTCCTCGAAGCGGTTGCCGGCGATGTAGAAGCCGGTCTCCCCGGTATTACCACCGGCCTCGGCGGTGACCTCGTAGCGGCCGAAGGAGCCGCCGTAGGCCTTCACCCGCTCTTCCGTATGGGTGAACCCGGACTTGGTCTGCATGGAAATGGCTCCGCCCAGGGTGTTCAGGCCGAACAGCGGGTTGGAGCCGCTCATAACCTCCATGCTGGCGATGGCCGTCTCCGGGACCAGGTCCCAGTTGACCACGTCCCCGAAGGATTCGTTTATGCGCACCCCGTCCTGATAGACGGAAACGCCCTGGGGCAGACCCAGGAGCGGCGAGCCGCGGAAGCCCCGGAAGTTCACGTCGGGCTGCAAGGGGTTGCCGCCCAGGAGGTTGAGATTGACGCTGCCGACCCGCCGTTCCATGAGGTGGGTTACATCCAGGGCCTGGGCCTGTTCGATCTCGTCCTCGGAAACGGTCTGGACGTTGGCAGGCACCTTGCTGACCGGCAGGCCCGTGCCGTGCTGGGGCGTGATGCCGATCACCTCCACCTGCGGCAGCTCCGGAACGTCGCCTTCGCCGGCGTTCTGGGCTAGAAGCGGCGGGGAGCAGAGCATTAAAGCCCCCAGGGCTCCTAAAGAGCCCGGGCTAACGCGCGGGATCTTCTTCTCGGCTGTTTTCATCATTCCTCCCTATGGGTGTGGGATGATCCCTTCCGGCCGTTGGCCTGACGAACCTCGGGATCAGGAAAAGTCCTGTCCCCATAAGCAAGACCCATACCCAAAAAACCTTGTCTCCGCACCGAAACGGCCAGCGAATCCGGGAGAAGCGGAGCGGAAATACTTCGGATTTTCAGATCTCTGAAATAATTATATTTTTCGTACTACCCATTTCTGCTTAAGCGGGAGCGTCGCGCCTCAGACAAAGCAACAGGACAGCCGTCCGGCCGGCTGCTGGCTCCCCGGTTCTGGCAAGAATTAGCCGGATTAGTCGGCTAAAAACATCCATATGTTTTTTAAGGCCAAAATCCCCCGGGACAGATCGGCCTAGTGTCCGTACCTGGCAAAGGGGTCTTTGGCTCTTCGACGTCACCAATGGAATTGCCGTCATAGGGATGAAGGCCGAGCAGCGGGGGGAAGGTCGCAAGGCGACTGGAAGGGAGGCACCCGTAGGGCGGGGCCCCCTGGGGCCTGGAGGCCTTGCCCCCGCCACTCGGCCGGCCGGCGTAGTGCTTCCAAATTCCATTGGTGACGACGAGAAGCCCGTTTACTTGGGAGGTCGCGTCCCCGAATCGGATCGGAGAGGATCCTCAGTCAACCGCGCTGCGTGAGCGGGGTCCCGCCGGCATCGGGAAAGAGGGGACGGGAGGGGCCCCACGGGGGTTTGTCGACAGGTCCTCCCGAGTGGTGACCCGTCAAGGGATGCCGAAAAGATATCTTCCCGAGCAGGGACACACTCCTCCGAGAGGGAGCCGTCCTGCGGGGCTCCCCGTGGAGAGATCAAGCCGATTTTCAGAGCGGAAAGTGGGCGGGTGAAGGAGTGGGGGCTTTGCCAACCTCGAGCCCGAACGCGCCCCGGGCGGGGGCGCTTATCCCGAAGGCCTGCGAATATCGAGGCGGCGCATCTTCCGGTAGAGGGTATTTCGGCTGCAGCCCAGCTTCTGCGCCGTGACACTGATATTCCACTGATTCTCTTCCAGGATCTGGAACAGGGCCTCGCCTTCCGCCCGTTTCAGGACCCCGCAGTGATCATCCTCGTTGGTGTATTCAACGTCGCCGCTGGGGGCCGGACTCTCCTCGAGGAAGCCGGGAGGTAGCTCGTCGATGGTAAGCCGGCTGGATTCCCGGAGGGCCAGCATGCTGCGCAGCACGTTGCGGAGCTGACGGATATTTCCGGGCCATCGATGGTTCTTGAGAACCTCCATGACTTCCTCGTCGATCTCCACCGGATCGCCGTCCGGATTCTCCTTGGCCACCAGCCGCTGGATCAGACGCCGCTTGTCGCACCGCTCCCGCAGGGAGGGAAGCCGGATCTCCAGACCCTTGAGACGATAATAGAGGTCCTCCCGGAACTGGCCCTGGGCGACCAGCTCCTCCAGGTTCTGGTGGGTGGCGCTGACCACCTGGATATCCACGGTAATCGGCCGCTCGCTGCCCAGGGGAACCACTTCCCGCTCCTCCAGGACCCGCAAGAGGCGGACCTGAAGATTCAGGGGCATGTCCCCGATCTCGTCGAGGAACAGGGTGCCCCCATTGGCCTGCGCCACCTTGCCCTGCCGCCCTTCCTTGCTCGCGCCGGTGAACGCCCCGGGCTTGTAGCCGAAGAGCTCGCTCTCGATCAGGGTTTCGGGGATAGCAGCGCAGCAAACGGTTACGAAAGGCTGATCGGAACGCTTGCCGAACTGGTGGAAGTATTCCGCCAGCACACCCTTGCCGGTGCCGGTCTCGCCGCCCAGGAGAATGGGGATCCCGCGATCCGCAACCTTCCGGAGCAGGGCCAGGTTCCGGACCATCTGCGGATCACCGAACTCCGGCGCCGCGAGGTCGCCGTCCTCCTCCACGGGATCCGGGGCCACCGCCTTGCCCGAGGTGGATTTGGGCCGGGCCGCGCTCTGGCTCTTGAGGAAGCCTTCCGGGGCCTGGACAACGGCGAAGAAGCGCCGGTTGTGCAGGGGCTCGTGAAGCGGAAGAACCTGGAAAAAGCTGCGGCTGGCCCGATCCACCAAGTCTTCCAGGGAGGTGTTGAAGATCTCGCCGACCTTCTTGCCCACCAGATCGTTACTGCTTTCATACCCGAGCTGGAACGTTCCACTGGGATTGGCGGCAACGCACAGTCCCTGCTCGTCGAAAGCGAGGACCCCCTCCCCCAGCGTACTGACGAACTCCGGACGGCTGTGGAAGCGCACCAGGAAATGGTTCGGGAAAGAAGTCAGGAAGGCCCGGTTCTCGATCATCTGGGCCCCCATGTGGACAAGGACCCGGGAATGCTGCTGGGCCAGCTTGGAGCAGCCGGAGATGTCGAGGACCGCCCACAGTTCGCCCTGGGGATTGAAGATGGGCGCGGCGGAGCAGGTTAGCTCGGAGTTGCGGGCGAAGAAGTGCTCGTCACGGTGAATGACCACGGGCTTCTTTTCGACGAGGCAGGTACCGATTCCGTTGGTGCCCTCGGCGGATTCGGTCCAGATGGCGCCGGGCCGGAGGCCCCGTTCCTTGACCTCCTGTGTCAGGTTCGGATCACTGACCTGATGGAGGATGACCCCTTCCGGGTCGGTCAGCAGAATCGCGTATCCGGTGGAGGCGACCTGCTGGTAGAGATTGTTCATCTCTACCTTGCTGATTTCCAGTAGATCCCCAAGCCGACTCTGCCGCTCTTCCAGCTCGGCCGGGGTGATGGTGTCCACGCCCCGCTGATTCGCGGGGTCCAGGCCGTAGTCATCGAGGCACCGTGCCCAGGATCGCAATATCTCATGACTGACCGGCGACTGCTCTGAGGTATTGGAATGAACTACGGAACGGACCAAGTCCTTGTGGGTTCTGCCTTTAACCTCAATGCTCATAGGGGCAACCTCCACCTCGCAATCCATTCCCGTAACCCGGCCGGATTGGCGACTCCGGGGGAGCCTTATGTCTGCTTATCTCGGGGAAGGGCAAAATAGATATCCTCTCACCCCCTTATCACTCCTCTAAACATTATCTATTAACTATTAATAGGTAAAGTGGGGATCCCATTCTCAACCCTCCGGGGTTCCCTTATCCGCCCCGGGCCCGGCGATCACCGGCGTCCCGGAAACCACCCTAGAATAGAGCATTTGGCGAATGGTTCGATGGTCGGCGACGGAGCCAACCCACGTGGTGCAAGGAATTTCGGAAAGCATCTTGGGAAAGGCCTCGTCTACCATCAGCTTGCGGGCAAGCCATTCGCTAGAGACGGGCCCGGATTCCAGGGCGTGCTTTTTGACGAGGAAGAGACAATCGGCGGGCAGGCGTCGGGCTAGAGAGGCGCTCAAGCTGTCGCAGGAAACCCCCTTCTGTTCCCGGTGCCTCACCACGTCGGGATCGCGGGCGGGCAGCCAAACTGCCGCACGACCCTGGCCGAGGATGGCATGAATCTGCTCGGCTGATTCGGCAGGCGCCAAATCCGGCCGCAGACCCATCATCATGTGGGCGAACTGGTTCATGCCGTGCAGAACCATGGGGAAGGTGGTCGTTTCCCTGAGGTCCCAGCCTGACTGGCTGATCTGATCCACCAGGGGACCAGCTCCGGGAACGATTACTACCTCACCGGGGCCGAAGCAGGCGATTTGATCCAGCCAATCCGGTAATCGCCTGCTATTCCACAAGGAACCATCGAATTTGATAATCCACATGGTGGCCCCCAAGATCCATCCCCCGGAGCACGGGGAAGCGCTCTCATCGAGCTATGATCCCTCCCGCTCTCCTGGATTCGGCACTTAGCGAAAGCAGCCGGCCAAAATCGGCCAGCCATTCTGCCGGATCAGGGAGGAAAGCTTCCCTCGGGCCCATTGAAAGACCCACTACCGGGGAACTGATCTTGTTACAAGCGACCTACGCCGTGATTAGGAGTGCGCGGCGAAGGGATGGTCGCTGCCCTTGCGGGAGGAGAGCACGTCCTGGACCTTGGGCTCGCCGGCCATCGCGTTCTTGATGGACTGCTTGGTGGCCTCGTAGTTCCAGTCCTGGATCTTGTTGTCGTCCTCGGCCTCCCAGTGGATGAACACACCCACGCTCAGGAACAGGTCGTCGGCCTGGTCCTGGGGAATGGTGCCGTCTTCCACGCAATCCGCCACGGCCATGGCGACGCCGCGCTGGGCGGGGCCGAACATCTGGGCCGCCTGCTTCTCGCCCTTGATGGTCACCTTGTTGAACATGGCGGTGGCCGGCTTGACCATCAGGTTCGGGGCCACGATGGCCAGCAGGCCGTTGTGCCCTTCCTTCTGGTTGGTCAGGGTCTGGCAGAACATGGTCTCGGCGGCGGTGCCGGCCGGGCCCATGATCAGGTCGATGTGCGCCAGCTCGTTGGTGTCGCCTACCAGGGCTTCACCCACCATCGTCTTTTTAATCTCGGCCATTCTTGCACTCCTCTCTGAGGTTGCTGGGTTTCCAGAAACAGATCCTAAGTCCCGTCGGCCCAGCTTCTTTCCAACCCAGTCTTTCAAGGCTTGAAAACCGCTCATGGCTAGCTCCTAAGATTTGGGCCGTTAGGGTTTACCCCCTACTAACGCAATCCGTATGCCAACCGCCACCCCATGGGTGAGCCCGCTTTTCCCGGAGCCCGCGTTCCCGATCAGGAACACTCCCCCTTTGTCCATGTAACAAAAATAGTACGTTGAAAGTTACAGATACCCCCCGAAGAAAATACCTCTTTCGGATATCGCCGGAGGGGTCCGGCAGGGGCTGGAGGGAGCCGCACGGCCGGCGGCCCGGGTGGAGGGAACGCCACGCTCCGCACGCGGCGAGCGTCGGCGCCGATCGCCCGGAAGGGGCCGCGAATCCGTTACCCGGCGCTCCGACGCCTGTTCCCGCAATCGGGCCCCGGAGCTGTCCCACCCTGTAAACCGCCCGTCGCGCGTGTGCAATGCGGGAGAGATCCTACGGCGCAGATGGCGAGAATCCGGGAGCCCAAACGCCGGGCCCGCCCACCGTCGGGCGTTTCGGGATCCGGACAGGCTGTCCACGTGTCCGAAAGGCGGCTCGGCATGGTGCCCGGCACGCCCCTGTTCCGTCCGCTGCCCGGTGCGGGCGGGATCCTACCCGCGATTCAGCCCGTCAGGCTCTCCATGGTCTTCAGCATCCGGTCGCAGGTGTCCTCGAACTGGTTGTAGTGCTGCCAGGCTTCCTGGGAGCGGCCGGAGTTATTGAGCCGGATCACCTGCTTGATCTCGTCGTGCAGGGCCTTATGGTCGCGGTTGAACTGCTGGATGGTGGCATCGCTGCCATAGTTGGGCATACCCTCGTTGGCCAGCCAGATACCGAGCCTGCACTCGTGGGTATCCGGCGCTTCCTGCTCCGAAAGGGAATTGCGAGCCTGCAGGAGGTTGCGCAGCCGGGTCTTCCAGGCGTGATGGCTGCTCTTCTCCAGCTCGAAGTCCACCCAGGTCACGTTCTCGTCGGACTCGCCCTCTTCCAGCATGAACTTGGCCAGTCCGTTCTGCAGGCCGAAGGCCATTTCGTTTAGCTGTTGGGCGGCATCCTCGATGAAGGTCACCTTGTCGGCCACCACCTCGACATTGCTTTGCACCTCCCCGATATTCTCGGTGGTCTCGCTCATGGTGGCGGAAAGCTCTTCGGCCGCCGAGGCGATCTGGTTGGCCGACTGGTCGGTGTGCTCGATAGTGGTCAGGACCTGCCCCATCTGGTCCTGCACTTCCTTCATGGCCTGCACGGACTCGTTGGAGCGGGTGCGCACCTCTTCCACCACCTCATTGACGCTCTGGGTCGCCTCGGAGGTCTGCTCGGCGAGCTTGCGGACCTCGTCGGCGACCACCGCGAAGCCATGACCCGCTTCTCCGGCATTGGCCGCCTCGATGGCCGCATTCAGCGCCAGAAGGTCCGTCTTTTTGGCGATGCTCTGAATCAGCCCCATGATCTCGTCGACCCGCTCTCCCGCCGTCTTGAGCTGGTTGATCTGCTGGGAGGCCTTTTCCACCGACTCGATACCGCTCTGCATGGAGGAAGTCGCTTCCGAGGCGGATTTGGATACCTCGTTGATGTTGTTGGCGACATCCTGTACCACCTGGTTTACCTCCTTGGCCGAGTGGCCGACCTCTTCCACGCGGCTGGAGGAATTCTGCGCGCTCTTGCCGATCTCCCAGGCAGAGGCGGAAAGCTGCTCACCGGTATTGATCAGGGTGGCGGTCTGGCTGCGCCAGTCGTGGAAAACGCTCCGCAAGGAGGCAAGCATGTCCCTGAAGGCCCCGGCCAGCTTCCCCTGCTCGCCGCGGCCGTCCTCCGGGATCTGTACCGTGAGGTCGCCCTCCCCGGCCGTTTCCACCCTTTCGCGCAGGACGCTCAGATTGTCGCCGCGCCAGCGCCGGACGCCCCAGAGGACGCCGGCCATGAGCCAGCCCAGAACGAGGCCCACGAGGATGCCCGGCAGCATGCTGGCCATGGCCGGAGCTTGCGGAGCACCCTGCAAGGCGCCGCTCCGGATGGAGAGCACGGTTTCCCCTTCCGTCCCCTGCAGGAAGGCGTGAATGGACGGGACCCCCCCGGACCCATAGGCTGCGAGAGCCAGAACTATCGCCGCAGGGCCCATTACCTGGGCGCATGGCCGTAAAGAGCAAGGAATACGCACGACGGGATCCCTCCTTCTGTTTAAACGTAAAGGTCCTGTAAAAGGCAGCTTCTAGAATACGGCCGGTGCCAGCTCCATTTTATGCCAATAGGACGAAAATCCGATGCTTCATTTCAATTCAATGGACATGGTAGCCGGGGCACCGGAGCAAACCCCATGCCATACCCGGAGCCACTGTCCATGCGCAAGCCCGCATCGAGCCCAAGCGGCTGGAAAAACTCCTTATCTGGTGATTCTGCGCCAAATGGACAGGAGTCGCGACACCGGAGCTTCACACGGGATATTAACTCGGCACACGGCCTGTGCCACAGAGAAAATATAGCGGCGGGGGAATCGAGAACGGTATCATCCGGAGCAGCGGCAAGCCGGCAGTCACCGGGGTTCCGGACAAGCCTGTATGGACCCGCGTACGGGAACAGCGGGGCGAGGCGTGATAGCAAGCCGGGGAGGCGATACAGCCACTGTGCAATTTGTTTCACAGCGCCCCGGACCGGGCGCTGGAAGGAGCGGGCCACCGCTCCGAGGATAGAAGCGGGGGCACTAGGGTTTGATGTGGTATTTCTCCAGGCGGTACCGCAGGGAGGTGCGGCTGATGCCGAGCAGACGGGCGGCCTGCGACACGTTTCCCCCGGCGCGCTCCAGGGCTCGCCGCACCAGATTCATTTCAACATCCCGAAGGCGGAGCGTCTCACCGGTTTCCGGGATCGCCGCGCTGTCTTCCTCGCCGCCGCCGTCGAGCTCCAGATCCCCCGGACGGAGCACGCCCTCCGTTCCGAGGAGCACGGCCTGACGGATCACGTGGCGAAGCTCCCGGATGTTCCCCGGCCACTGGTAGCCCTGGAGGATCTCCAGGGTCTCCGGGTCCATGCGCGGTTCGGGGAGATCGAAATCGGCGGCGGTCTCGGCGGCGAAAGCCTGCGCCAGCAAGGGGATGTCCGTCATCCGCTCGCGGAGGGGCGGTAACTGAAGCTGCAGCTCGGAGAGCCGGTAGTAGAGGTCCGAACGGAAGCGTCCCGCCTCCACTTCCTCGCGGAGATCCCGATTGGTGGCCGCCAACACCCAGCAGCGAATGGGGACCTGCTGGTTGCTCCCGAGGCGGCGCATGGTTCGGCGCCCGAGCATCGCGAGGAGCTTGGTCTGCGTTTCGAGCGGCAGCTCCCCCACCTCGTCGAGTAGCACCGTACCCGCTCCGGCGGACTCGATCAGGCCGGCACGCCGCTCCTGGGCATGGGTATAGGCGCCCTTTTCGTGGCCGAACAGCTCCGCCTCCACCAGATCATTGGGCAGGGCACCGCAATCCACGGGAACGAAGGGCTGATCGTGGCGGGCACTGCGCTCGTGGAGGGCCTGAGCCGCCACCTCCTTGCCGGTACCGGTTTCACCGTGGATCAGTATGGTGGGCGGAATGTCCTTGGCGCTGGCCACCACCCGGGCAAGGCGCTCGATCCGCTCCCGGACCCCTTTCATGGCCGGGCTCTGTCCGATCATCCCGTCATCGGGAACCGGGGAGGAGTCGGCGCTTCTCCCCTTCTTGGAGGGCTTGGGGGGGCCGCCCACCAGGTCCTTCAGGGCGTCCTGGATCTGCTCCAGGTCCAGGGGCTTGCGCAGGTAATCGGTGGCCTGCAGCTTCATGGCCTCCACCGCATCATCCACCTCGCTGTAGGCGGTCATCACCACCACCGGAACCTGGGGCGCGTTCCAGCGCTCCCGGATCTCCCGTAGTAGATCCAGACCGGAGCCGTCCGGCAGCCGCATGTCCAGAAGCACGGCGGCGGGGCGCCCCTCCCCGAGCAGGCTCTTGGCGGTTTCCACCCGATTCGCCTCCCGGCATTCGAAGCCATGCTTGCCGAGATGCTTGCAGATCGCCCGGGCGAAATGGGCTTCATCGTCCACCACCAGTATGGGGCGCGCCGGTCTCGGACCGCCGCCTTCCGGCTCCAGCTCCTGCGCTACGTTCATGTGCAATTACCTGCTTGCCACTTATCCGGCTCGGGGCCCGGTAATAACCGCCCGGGCACCCCCATTCTCGATGTTCTGGAAATGAAGCGCCCATCCGTGGGCCTCGCATACCTTGAAAGCAAACGGAATGCCGAGACCGGTTCCGGAGGGCTTTGTCGAAGGGCCGGGGCCCGTTTCGGAGGGCTCGGGCAGAAAGGACAGACCCGGTCCCTGGTCCTCGATGCGAATGGCGAAGCTGCCCCCGGCCCTGGAGGCCTGCACGGATACGGTCCCTCCCCTGGGCGATGCCTCCACCGCATTCACCAAGAGGCCGTACAGCGCCTGCTCCATGAGTCCCGTGTCCACCTTCACCGTCAGGTTCTCCGGCACGGTATGGGTTTGGAGGGAAACGCCCTGCTCCCGGGCCTTGGATTGACAGACTTCCACGGCGTGCCCGATCACTTCCGCCAGCGGACGCACCTCCAGATCCGGCTCGGAGGGGTGCAGGTAGGCCACCAGCGAATGCAGCCACTGCTCGAGCCTGTCCACGGTATCCAGAATGGCCTGGCGCGATTCCTCCAGATCCCTGGGCTCATCCTCGGGGTCCAAGGTCTGGGCGGTGGCCCGTATGGAGGCCAGCGGGTTGCGGATATTGTGCCCGATCACGGGGACCAGTCCCCCCAGGGCCGCTGCCCGCTCCTGCTCCAGGAGGGCCCGCCGGCTCTCCAGGAGCTCCTCCGCCATGATATTGAAGGCATTGGCCAGATCGGCCATTTCCTCCACGCCGCGGACGGGTATGCGATGCTCGAGCTCCCCCTCGCTGAACTTCCGGGTTCCCTGGCGGATGCTCGCCACCGGCTGCAGGAACTCCGCTTTCACCCGACTCCGCGACCGGACCACCAGCCCCACCGCCAGCAGCAACGGCAAGGGCGTGCCCCAGGCGATCCACAAATTGTAGGAGCGCATCCGCGATTCCAGGGCGGTCTTTTTCTCCTCCAAAACGCGATTGAAGCGCGCCACGGCGGACTCGAAAGCGCCCAGCAGCCGCTCCGCCCGCTCGGTGTTCATCAGGACCAGCCGGCCCGGCGGACCGATGGCGTAGGGGTTGGAGACCACCTCCCGGAGGTCGCGGTGAATAGCCGCCCAGGCGCTATCCAGGGAGCGCACCGCATCAAGCTCGCGTGGCCCCCGCGCCTTGCCGCGGATCTCATCCACCCACTGTTCGATCTGGCGGTTGGCCAGGGCAAGCCGCTCGGCGGATTCCTCCTCGGGGGAGAACCGGGTGGCCATGACCGCCTGGATCTGCCGGTAGAGCCCGCTCCGAGCCTGGTGAAGCTCGTTGACCAGCGCGTTCAGCCGCCAGTTCTCGACGGAGAACCCCTGCCACAAGTATAGCCAGGCGCCTCCGAGGCCCGCTGTAACCAGGAGCAGGAATAGCAGGGTCATCTCGTGGATAAGGAGCCTTCGGCGCAGGGAAACCGCCTTGCCCTCCCTCCTCATCGGCCGGGTCCTGAACAGGGCCCAACGCATTTCCACTCCTCGGCCCGAATGATATTCGTTTCTCCACTGATTCCCATTGCATGCCCTATCCGGCCACTGGCTTCAAGCAAGATCCAGGCCACAAGCGAAGAACCTGCCCGCCGTGCGACGCACCCACTGTTGGTTTTTCCGCATCCGGCCCGTACCATTTTCCCCTTCAAAGCCCAATGCAGGTAGCCTCCATGTCCGCCAGAACCACGGCCCCCTACGGGACCTGGACCTCTCCCGTAACCCCGGATCGAGTCGCAGCCTCCAGCCGAACCCTGTTGGAGGTCTTCAGGGACCGGGGCTCCATATACTGGCTGGAACGGCGTCCGGAGGAAGGCGGGCGGAATGCCCTTGTCCGTCTCGGCGAGGACGGCACTCCCCGGGACGTGCTACCCGAGCCCTTCGAAGCCCGCAGCCGGGTGCACGAATACGGTGGCGCCGCTGCACTGGTACATGATCGATACATCTATTTCGTCAATGGCACGGACCAGCGCATCTACCGCAAGGCCCCGGAGGGAGCCCCCGAGCCATTGACCCCGGCGGGAAGCCACCGGTTCGCCGACGGCGTGCTGGACCCGGTCCGGGAGCGGAGCATCTGGGTCCTTGAGGACCACGCGCCGGAAGGCGAGCCCCGGAATGCGCTCGCCGCCGTACCGCTGTCCGGCGGCCACCCGGAGGTGCTCGTATCGGGGCGGGATTTCTTCGCCTTTCCGCGCATCAGCCCGGACGGCCGCCGCCTGGCCTGGGTCACCTGGGACCATCCCCGAATGCCCTGGAACGGATCCGAGCTCTGGGTGGCCGATCTCCTCCCGGGCGGCTCCGCAGGCGCGCCCACCCGAGTCGCCGGTGGGCCCGACGAATCCGTATTCCAGCCCGAATGGTCCCCGGAAGGCAACCTGTACTTCGTTTCCGACCGCAGCGGCTGGTGGAACCTCTACCGGCTCGGCCGGGAGGGCCCGGAACCGCTCACCGACATGCGCGCGGAAATCGGGAAGCCCCTTATCCAGCTCGGCACGCGCACCTATGCTATCGATTCCGCCGAGCGCATCGTATTCACCTATGTCGAGGAGGGGCGCTGGCATTTGGCCACCCTGGAGCCGGGATCCCGGGCTCTTCACGAGCTGGATACCGGCTACGCGGCCTACACCGCGCTCACGGCCGGCGACGGGGAGGCCCTGGTCATCGCCGCCTCCACCGCCGCCCCTCCGGAGCTGGCCCGGGTGGACCTGGAAACCGGCGGCCGAGAGACCCTGGCCCGCTCCCTGTCCGAGCCCCTGGACCCCGCGTATCTTTCCGAGCCGATCCATGTGGCCTTCCCCACGCGGGACGGGCAGACCGCCTACGGTTTTTTCTACGCGCCCGGGAATGCGGACTACGAAGCACCATCGGGCGACCTGCCGCCACTGCTCGTCAAATGCCACGGGGGACCCACCAACGCGGCCACCCCCGCCTTCGACTGGGACACCCAATTCTGGACCAGTCGGGGCTTCGCCGTCCTGGACGTGAACTACCGGGGAAGCTCCGGGTACGGACGCGCCTACCGGGAGCAGCTTCTGGAGAGCTGGGGGGTGCTGGATGTGGACGACTGCGTGGACGGCGCCCGGTGGCTAGCGGACAAGGGGTTGGCGAACGGCGAGCGCAGGGCCATCCGGGGCCGGAGCGCGGGCGGCTACACGGTGCTCTCCGCCCTGACCTTCCGCGAGGCGTTCCGCGCGGGAGCCAGCTATTACGGCATCAGCGACCTGGAGCGTCTGGCGGCGGAGACCCATAAATTCGAATCCCACTACCTGGAACAGCTCATCGGTTCGTATCCGGACGCGCGGCACCGCTACCGCGAGCGATCCCCCATCAACGCCCCGGAGCGTCTCGACTGTCCGGTGATCTTCTTCCAGGGCCTCAAGGACAAGGTGGTGCCCCCGAACCAGGCCGAAACCATGGTGCGGGCCCTTCGGGACAAGGGAATCACCGCGGAGTACCATACCTTCGAAGACGAGGGGCACGGCTTCCACAAGGCCGGGAATATGAAGGCCTGCCTGTTGGCGGAGCTCGCCTTCTACGCGCGCGTATTCGGGCTGGCGGCGGAAAACCCGGCCTAGCCTTCCGCCTCCCGGCGGCAATCCACCAGCTCGGCCCCCCACTCCGCCAGCAGCTCCCGACGAATTCCGGAATCGTGCGGCACCGCCAGAAGCCGCTCGCGCTCCACCTGGATTAGGCTCCGCTGCCAGCCATCGGCATGGAGCGCGCATTCCACGCGGACCTCCCAGATCCCGTCACGCGGCTCCACCTGATACAGGTAGACCGCGATCCCCAGCTCTTCGAGCAGGTCTTCGGTGACCGCCCGGGCCCGTCCCAGCTCGCCGCCTGAAATGCGCAATGGAAGCTCCTGTCTATTGCGCCGATACCGGCCTCATTCCCCACTTTCCGGGAAATGCGCACGTTCGCGCTCGCGGGCCTGATCAACGCCGCGTAGGCTGGACCAGTCGCGGGACTCGCGAAAATCCGTGCCGCCCAACCGGGCCTTGGTGACGTTGGCGCGGCTGACCACGGCATCCTGGAAGCTGGCTCCCGAAAGGTCTGCCCAGGACAGATCGGCCCCCCGGGCGTTCACCCCGGCCAGATTGGCGAACCGCAGATCCGCGTGCCGGAGCTCCGCATTCTCCATGTTGGCTCCGCTAAGGTTCGCATCATAGAAAATCGCGTTCATCATTCCCATGGACTGGTTCTTCATATCCGCGCCGGCCCGGACACCGGCCAGGTTGGCGTTGGAGAAATCGGCATCCGAGAAATCACCGATGACCCGGGCCTTCCGGAGATCGGCATTGCGGAAGCTCGCCTCCGGGGCCTGGGCGCTGAACAGGCTGGCCTCGGAGAGATCGGCGCCCGAGAAATCCGCTCCGTACAGCGCGGAAATATCCAGGTTGGCTCCGGAGAGATCCGCCCCGGAGAGGTTCGCCCCTTCCAGGTTCACGCTCCGCAGATTGGCTCCCCGGAAATCCACGCCGGAGAGATCCAGGCCGGAGAGATCCGAATCCACGAAAGCCTTCGAGGATCCGGATTCCGCCAGCGCCTCGACCACCGCTTCCCGTGTCCATTTTCCCGCTTCGGCCGCCCCGGATAACCGTACGGCCTGCGGCCCTATCCCTAAGAAGAGCGCGGCCAGCACCAACAGCCAGCGCGCTCCATTCCGCCACTTCCCTGCAACACCCATGGCCAGATCCTTCGGGCCCCGCGGGCATTCCGCCATTCCGGCCGGGAGCTCAACGACCGGAGAAAAGCTTTCGGTGGCAGCCCGCCTGGGACCCCGTGGTTTTCATCGTCCCCATTCCCCGTCTATACCACAGAACCGGGCCTTTTCCGCATCCCCCGCCCCACCCCGTATGCAATATTAGGCTAGGCAATCAACCATTGATAATCTTAATGTGGCAATTTATAGTGCTGATGGATCGGTCATAGCCCCGCCGGGTTCTTCCTCCTCGATATTGGCGGGGCTGTCTTTTGCACAACGTGCAGTGCATGCCTCCGCTCCATACCCCGCCGAGCTTTCTCCTCCTTTGCCTCGGCGGGGTTTTTCTTCCCCCCCTTCCCCCGGACGATTCCCGCTCACCCTACACTGTTCAGCAGTCCGTGGGCGCCTTTTCGTGCCGCCCGACGGGGACATGGACACAAAAAAGCCCCTGATGCCCTTGCGGGCATCAGGGGCTTCTCGTATGGCGTCCCCAGGGGGACTCGAACCCCCGTCTTCGGCGTGAAAGGCCGATGTCCTGGACCGCTAGACGATGGGGACGCGGCGAAACGAAGGCAGTATTTAACCAAATCCCCCATGCGGGGTCAATGCCCGGTGCGGGTATCCTGGATGCGCCTTTCGGGCTATCCTTTGGGCCCGTTTTTCCCGTGGAGTGCAGCACCCCATGACCGTTCGGAAAAGCCTGGCCCGACTGGGCGCCTGGGCGCAATACCCGCTTCCCCATCATGGGCTGTCCCGATTGATGGGGCAAATTACCCGGCGACGCCACCCCTGGATACGCCGTCCCCTGATCCGCTGGTTCATGAACCGTTACCGGGTGGACCTGAGCGAGGCCGTGGAGCCCGAGCCCAGCGCCTACCCGGACTTCCAAGCCTTTTTCACCCGGGCCCTGAAACCGGACGCGCGGCCCATCTGCGAGCATCCGGACGGCATCGCCAGTCCTGCCGACGGCGCGGTCAGCGAAACGGGCGCGCTCCAGGATGGTCGAACCGTACACGCCAAGGATACCGCGTTCCGGGCTCGGGAGCTCCTGGGCGGCTCGGACGCACTGGCCGACCCGTTCGCGGACGGCAGCTTTTTCACCGTGTATCTGGCGCCCCGTGATTACCACCGGGTCCACATGCCCGTGGACGGACGGCTCCGGGAGATGGTGCACATCCCCGGCCGCGCTTTCAGCGTGAGCCCCGTAACCACGGCGCATGTGCCCAACCTCTTTGCCCGGAACGAGCGGGTCGTGGCGCTGTTTGATACAGCGGCGGGTCCCATGGCGGTGGTTCTGGTGGGTGCCATGCTGGTGGCGACCATCGGCACGGTATGGGCCGGGACCATCACGCCGCCCACCCGGCGGCGCATCCGCCACTGGCACTACGCTGAAAACGGGAAGAGGCCGGTCAGCCTGCGCAAGGGAGAGGAATTGGGCTGGTTCAACCTGGGGTCCACGGTGATCGTCCTGTTCGGACCCGGGAAAGCCCGCTGGTCGGACGGCCTGTCCGCCGGACAGCGCGTTCTTACCGGGGATTGCGTGGGCCGGCTGTCGACGACGCCCTGATCGGACCCGCGGAAACGTTACTGGATGGGATCCTGGCGGATCTGCTTGAGGAAGGTGAGCACCGCCCGCCGGTTCGCCTTCTGCTGCATGACCTTGAGCTTGGGCATGTCCAGGGGAAAATCATCGGCGATGGAGCGGGCATAGGAATCCCCGCTCTCCACCAGGGCCTTGGGATCCTTGAGCCACTTCATGAGCCAGCGCTCGGAGGGGACGCGGTCGAGCACCCCGGCGAGGCCCGGACCGGTGGCCTGCCCCTTTTCCTGAAGGGTATGGCATTGCACGCACACTTTGAAGAATATCTTCTGGCCTTTGGCGACCTCCGCCGTGGATTGGGCCCGGGCATCCGGGGCACTGGCCGCAGCGAGCACGAAAGCGGCCGGAAGCAGGAACGCGCCCAGGGCCTTCCGGACACGACGGGACCGCTCATGCATAGGTTCGGCTCCTGAGTGAAGGCCAGCCACCAGCAGGCCGCCCCGGTGGCGGCCGCGGCCCCGAGGTTGAAGGGCCATTGCGCGAAAGGCTACCCTATTAACTGTAAGATGCGTTCTATCGAGGATCAAATGGCCGACGACGAGCAGAAGCATTCCCAGGACAATGCCCAGCAGTCTCCCAAGGACAAAGGGGAGATCCATCAGGGCCCCGACCACAGCTCGCCCTACCCCGTGGAGCGCGGCGCGCCGGCGTTCAATCTCGTGGACACCGCCCAGGAGATCGAGAAGGCCGACCAGATGGTAAACACCCGCGTCAGCGGGAAGCTAAAAGTTATTGCCGACCAGATCAAGGCGCTGCAGGAGGAGGCCGAAGGCATCCTGAACAGCGCGCAGGAGGACATGGAGCTGCACAAGGCCAAGTGCAACTTCAAGCGGCAGCCGGGCAAGGTGTACCACCTGTACGAAAAAGAGGACGGCACCCTCTACTTCTCCATGCTGTCCGCGGACGACTGGAACGGCAATCCCCCGGATACCTTCCGCGGCTCCTATCGCCTGGAACCGGACTATTCCTGGACGCCCGCGGAGGAAATGGACGAGCCCGACGACACCCAGGCCCTGGTCAACAAGCTCCTGGAAAGCCGCGGGCTGGACTGATCCCGGACTAGGCCGCCTCTCGGCGCGGGGCGGCCACCCTCGTCAGGAACATTACCGCGACTCCAGCCGCCGCCATGCCGCTGGCCACCCAGAACGTGGCGCCGCCTCCGATCTCGTCCCACAGGCCTCCCGAAAGCAGGGAGCCCACGCCCCCGCCGAAACCGAAAGCCAGGCTCGAGTACAGGGCGAACCCCGAGGACCGCTGATTGCCGGGAAACAGCTCGTGGGTATGGTGCGCCGCCGCCGCGTGGAACGTGGCAAAGGTGGCCGCGTGCAGGGTCTGCGCCGCCAGCAGCCAGGCGAGCGCATTGGTGCTGCCGATCAGCGCCCACCGCACCGTCGCCAGCACCAGGCTTCCCGCCAGGATGAAGCGCACGCCGAAGCGCCGGACCAGCTGGTCGGTATAGAGGAATACCCCCACTTCCGCCGCCACGCCGAGCCCCCAGAGCAGCCCGATGGCGAGCCCGGAATACCCGTGGCCGCTCATGTAGATGGAGAAGAATCCGTAATAGGCGCCGTGACTGGCCTGCATCAGGAAGGTGGTGGCGAAAAACCCCCAGACCCGCCTGCGGCGCAGGGTGTCGAGCAGGGAGCCGGAACCGGAGGCATCGTTTTCCGCGGAGCCCGGCTCGGGGACCAGCAGCGTGAACAGGAGGATGCCCACCAGCAGGGCGCTCAGGAAATCCAGCAGCCGGACGTATCCCAGGTAATCCAGCAGGGGCCCCAGGGCCACCGCAGTCAGGATGAAGCCAACCGATCCCCACAGACGCAGGCGCCCGTAGTGCGCACCCCGGCTGCGAACCACGTCCCATACGGCGCCCTCCACCAGCGGCAGCGGACCGGCATGGAAGAAGGCGAAGACCGCCACCACCGGAAGCATCGCCCAGAAGGTATCCAGCCCGTACAGCGGCAGGAAGGCCAGGATGGTTCCCAGGGCCGTGAACCGGGCCACGGAAAGTCGGCGTCCGGTCCTGTCCGCCAGCGGTCCCCATACATTGGGCGCGAATATCTTGGTGATCTGGATGGCCCCCACCAGCACGCCGATCTGGAGGGCGGCCATGCCGAGGGACTGCAGGTAGAGGCTCCAGTAGGGAAGGATGGCCCCCAGGGTCGCGAAGTAGACGAAATAGAACCCGGCGAAGCGAAAGGCGAGGCCGCGGCCCACGCCGCCGGATCCGTCGGCGCCGTGCTCGGCGTCCACGGGATACTCCTTCAGGCTCGGGGTTCATGGCCCGCCACGGCGGGCCCGCGAACGGGATGGGGATCCGGAATGCGGTACGGGGGCGCTGGAGGCAGCCGGAGCTTTTGGCCCGCCCCCGAAGCGCCGATGGGCTCGGGCTACTCCTCCGGACCGCGCTCGCCGTTCTGGGCCCGGTCGATGAGGAAGTGATCCATCAACGTGAGGGCGGTCATGGCCTCCACGATGGGCACCGCCCGGATGCCTACGCAGGGATCGTGGCGCCCCTTCGTGACCACCTCCACCTCGTTACCGTGGAGGTCGAGGCTCTTACGGGGCACCTGGATGCTGGAGGTGGGCTTGATGGCCACCCGCGCAGTGAGGGGCTGGCCGGTGGATATGCCGCCGAGTACCCCCCCGGCGTGGTTGGACAGGAAGCCGGAGGCGTCCATCTCGTCGCCGTGCTCGGATCCCCGCTGGCGCACCACGTCGAACCCATCGCCCACGGAAACGCCCTTTACGGCGTTGATGCTCATCAGGGCCTTCGCCCAATCGGCCTCCAGACGATCGAAGACCGGGTCGCCCAGACCGGCGGGAGCTCCCAGGGCCTCCACGTAGATCTGGGCGCCGATGGAATCCCCCGCTTTCCGTACCCCGTTGAGGGTGTCTTCCAGCTCCGGAAGTCGTTCGGGATCCGGGCTGAAGAACGGGTTCTCCGCGACTGCGGACCAATCGCGCCGCTCGAGACACACCTCCCCCATGGCCTCCAGACAGGCGCGGACCGTAACGCCCAGCCTGTCCGCCAGGAATTTCCGGGCGATGGCGCCCGCCGCCACGCGCATGGCGGTTTCCCGCGCCGAGGCCCGGCCACCCCCCCGATAGTCCCGTCGCCCATATTTCTTCCAATAGGTATAATCGGCGTGGCCGGGACGGAACTTGTCCTTGATCTCGGAATAGTCCTTGCTTCTCTGGTCCGTATTCCGTATCAGTAGGCCGATGGGCGTACCGGTGGTCTCCCCTTCGAAGACCCCGGACAGGATCTCCACCTCGTCCGCCTCCCGGCGCTGGGTGGTATAACGGGACTGTCCGGGACGCCGCCGGTCCAGGTCGTTCTGGATGTCCGAAGTCTCGAGGGCGAGGCCGGGCGGGCAGCCCTCCACGGTGGCCCCGAGGGCCGGACCATGGCTTTCCCCGAAAGTGGAGACACGGAACATCATTCCGAAGGTATTTCCTGACATCGTGGCGTCCCTGATTGCTGTTCCCGGTGATTTGGCCGGAAAAAACGGCCATGCTACCATACACCCGCTTTTTTAGAATGAGTCTAAATTCCATTCGGAATATTCTGTGCTGCCATCACAACGAGGAGAGACCCACCAATGAGTGTGCTGGTTAACAAGCAGGCCCCCGATTTCACCGCACCCACGGTGATGCCGAACAACGAGATCCGGGAAGATTGGAGCTTTCTCAAGGAAACCGAAGGCAAGTATCGGGTCCTGTTCTTCTACCCGCTCGACTTCACCTTCGTTTGCCCCTCCGAGATCATCGCTTTCGATAATCGGGTTAAAGAGTTCGAGAAGCGCAATTGCGCCGTCGTGGCCTGCTCCATCGACTCCCATTTCACCCATCTGGCCTGGAAGAACACCTCCGTCAACGACGGCGGCATCGGCCAGGTGAACTTCCCCATGGTGGCCGACCTGACCAAGAGCATCGCCCGCGATTACGATGTGCTCGTGGACGAGTCCGTGGCCCTGCGCGGCACCTTCCTCATCGACCGTGACGGCGTGGTGCAGCATCAGGTTGTGAACAACCTGCCTCTCGGCCGCAACATCGATGAAGCCATCCGCATGCTGGACGCCCTGCAGTTCCACGAAGAGAACGGCGAGGTCTGCCCGGCCGGCTGGCAGGAAGGCAGCACCGGTATGAAGGATACCCCCGAGGGTGTCGCTTCCTACCTGTCGGAGAACGCCGAGCAGCTGTAAGAGCGACTTCGTTCTCCCCGAAGACCGGGCCGCACGGCCCGGTCTTTTTTTGTCCGCTTTTCCAGCGCGCCAGCCCCCTCGGATCCGCTTTGATCAAGCCCCCACCGATCGAATGGCTCCCGGAGCGGCCCAGGCCTTGAGCCTCCCGCGAAAACCTGTCTGTATGGACTGAGGCCGCGGCGCCGACCGGCCATCTCCCCAACCACTCGCATTGCCAGCTCGACAGGCAGTACATGCACGGACAAAAGATCCTTTTCGCGGTTCACGACTGGGGACTCGGACATGCCACCCGGGTCCTTCCCCTCATACGGGGGCTCCTCGATGCGGGACACTCGGTAATCATCCTGTCCACCGGCCGGGCCCTGGAGCTCCTTCGCGGCGAGCTGGACGACCGCTGCAATTTCATCGAGCTGAAGGACATTCCCAAGCCCTTCAGCCGCACCGCCGCCGCATTCTACGTCAAGATGAGCCTCTCCCTTCCCATGATGTTCCGCACCTTTCAGCGGGAGCGCCGGTTCACGCGGAGCCTTTGCCGGCGGGAGGGCATCGACCGGATCGTTTCCGACAGCCGCATCGGCGTTTGCATTCCGGAGGTACCGAGCTACTTCCTCTTCCACTCCATGCGCCAGATCATTCCGGGCCGTCCCTACTGGCTGGAGAAGATGGTCGAGGGCAGCCAGATGCGGATGTTCGCCAACGCGCAGCGGATCCTGGTGCCGGATGAGGCGGAAGACGGTGGTCTATCCGGCGACCTGAGCCACAACCTGTCCTGCGACTGGAAAGGCCGTCTGGCCTATATCGGCCCGCTTTCCACCATTTCCCCCCAATCGGGGGATCAGGATCTGGATTACTTCATTTCCATTTCCGGGGAGGAGCCCCAGCGCAGCATGCTGGAGAGGCGGGTCCTGGATCAGGTGGAAGGGCTCCCGGGCCGGGTGGTGGTCACCCTCGGCAAGCCTGAAGCCGAGACTCGCAGCCTCAGCCGGGGAAGAATCGACGTGTACAACTACCTCGGCCGTCATGACCAGCAGGACATGATGAACCGGGCCCGGGTCGTGGTCTGCCGTTCCGGCTATACCACCCTCATGGAGCTCGCCCAGCTGGGCAAGAAAGCCCTGTTCATTCCCACCATCGGCCAAAGTGAACAGGAATACCTGGCGCGGTACCACATGGAGCGGGGCCACACCTACACCGTCCCCCAGAACCACCTGGACCTTGCCCGGGATGCGGCCCTGGCCGAAACCTACCATGGCCTGCCGCGGATGCCTCCGGCCGCGGAATCAGTCCGCCGTTTCCTGGAGGTGGTTATTCCCTGATTTCCGCAGCTCTCCACGGAGATACAGGGCGAGGGGCGCGCATAGGAGCCAGACGGAGCCGATCCAGGTGACCCGGAAGCCCAGAATCACCGCCAGTGCCTCGTCAATACCATACCCGTAAGCCTGGGCCGCCCCAAGCGCCACGGCCTCGATAACCCCCAGCTGGGTGAGGATGCTGCCCACCAGCAGCGTTACCCAGAGGGCGACAAAATAGATGCTCAGGGACTCGGGCAGCGTCAGTCCCGAGAGACCCGCCGCATGGCCGATGATCAGCATCCCCACACCCAGCCCGAGCAGGTAGGCCAGGGTCAATAGGGTGGATACGGCCATCGTCCCCGGACGTCCCAACTGCCGGACACCCTCGATCATCCGCAACAGCCCGCCCGCCGCAGCGCCCAGCAGCCTTCCCCGGACCGCGCCCAGCCATTTGCGCACGCTCGCCGAATTGACCACCAGGCCGATAGCCGCGAGGTGCGCCAGGATCAGCAGCACCATCAACGAGCGCAACCAGTCCCAACCCGGTATACCCAGTATGGCCAGTACCGTCATCACCACCATGGTCTCCAGCAGGATCATCACGGTGGTGGCGGCGGAGGAATGGCCGGGGGGAGCGACCCGCAACCGGCTCAGGACGTAATTCTGGGCATAAACGCCCGAGGGAACCGTGACCGCCAGCTCGCCGATGGCGTAGGCCAGGGTGAAGGGACGCCAGCCCATGGAATAACCGAGGCCACGCAGAAGCGCCCGAAACACCGCTCCTTTCACGGTCAGGTACCAAAGCGCCGCCGCGAAGCAGGCGGCCACCGCCGAAAAAGGGATTCCCCGTATGCGACCGAAGACCTCCGGCAGGTTGGAAATACTGAGCAGGAAGAACAGCAGCGCGGCGGCCAGAAGCACCGGCAGGAAGATATGGGGGCGTAACAGGACCCGGACGCGGCCTACCCACCGATCTTGAGCGCCCATGCTTCCCGTGCCAGGGACCATTCGGGGCACGCCCAGTAGCGGGCGAAGGTCGCGTGCTCGTTGGCGCTGTAGGGGATCTTGCCGGCGGGCAGCCAGGGATCGGGCGGTCCGAGCGCGCTTTCACGGACATGCAGGCTGTCGCCCCTGCCGCGCTCCAGCACGCCGTGCTTCACCCCGAAGCGGAGGAAGTCGTGCACCCGGCGGCGCCGGCGCCCGGGATCCAGAAGCGCCTCATCCACCCGGGCACCCGCCCGCCGATACGCTTCCGCCTCCTCCTCCACGTGCGCTTCCAGCTGGTCGGGTGCCACCTTGTCCCGCTTGCGGGCGGCGGCCATCACATAGGCGCTTCCGGCCTGGGTAAGGGTCAGCGTGGTCTGCAGCAGAATGGCCCGCATCACGGACTGATTGCGCTCCCGGCGGTCCCCGCCCCCTCCGTCCCGCCATCCCGGACCCAGGTTCATGAATACCCGGGGGCGTCCAGCGGTCACGTCGTCGTAGGTGATGCCGAGGGGGACGACCCGGGGCCGGCACCGGCAGCCTTGCAGCAATACATGCAGTCCGTCGCGCACCCGGCAAGGCCCGCCATGCGGGGAGACCGCCCCCTCCGGAACCATGTGGACGGTTCCCCCCCGGTCCAGCACCCTGCGGATCTCCTCCAGGTGCCTGCTTATGACGGAGCGCTCCAGGCCCTTCACCGCCCGGAACCGCTCCAGGGTCAACCGCCGGAGCCCGTTCTGCATCCGCAGCAGCGGCAAGTACCGGTTCCCAAGGGCCTCGTCGATCCGGGCCGGACTGCCCGGAGCCGGCCCCAGCGACTCGAAGCAGCGAACCCATGGGACGCGCAGCACCCGTTCCAGGGGAAGATTGCCACACGCCTCCCGGACCTCCTCCAAAACCTCCCCCAGGGTACGCTCGGGAATCCGCCGCATGGGATGCACATTGAGAAGTCGCAGGAGGCGCTGCATGCGCAGGCGACTGAGCGCTTCGCGCGTCCAACCGGGCCAGCCGACCAAATATTCCCGGAAGAAATCCCTCCGGAAGAGATCCTCGCGGGCCACGAAATGGGGCAGTCCTTCGCCGAAAGGGGCGTTGCGCAGCCCCATCATCAGATCCCCAACCAGGGGACCATCGGTGTCCCGCCGATGATTGGAAACCACCAGCACCGGGCCGGACGCGTCCCCGTTCGCGAGTCCGGCGGCCTGCACCGTGAACCGGGATCGCAGATGCATGCGAACCAAGCGGGCCGTGCATCCTCGCAAGAGCCGATTACGGCCCCACCGTCCGCCGCCCGGCCTATCGCCAGTCCACTTCGGTTCCTCCCGCTTCCGGACCAAGCTCCCTCCTCACCCGTGAGCCAGAGATCGGGCGCGACGCCGCCGGGACCCCGCAAGGGGCCGCGGACACCCCCCAGTTCCATAATTGGCGGAATGCGCCCGCAACCGCAACCGTATACCGCGGACATGGGGCCCATCCCAGGAAACATCCCCGATTATTGGGGTCCTCCCCCAAAGCATTGACAAGCTCAGCGCGAAAGCCCGAACAATGAATCTATAACCATCTGCATACTCTGGCTTTCCGGCGCGGATTGCCGGGAATGCCGGCAATGAACGATGGAACGGATGCTGCCACGGGGCCGCCTCGCCGGCGGACACGAACCGGTTTCGGTGCTTCTGCGGAAAGCCGGGCCGGACCCGCCATGCCCTGGGAAAGAGCGGCAGTTTCAGGGGCTTCAGCGGCCAGCGCGGAGGCCCCACGGACGACCGGTTCCGACGAGCTCGTTGCGGGGCGGAGCCGGGGACACGCCCGGAGGCCATCTCACCTCCTGTCCGGCCATGCCTAACGTGCAGGTTGTGTTGGGAAAACCAACCGAGAAGGGATGACCTTGGCACGATTGACCGCTTATAAAGATGAACAGCTCGGAAGCCCCGAACAGGGAGGCGCAATCCGCCAAGCCTCTGGACAATCCTTGAACCGGGCCATTACGGCGGCGGAGGAAACCCTGATCGGACGGCAATTCCCCGACGGGCACTGGTGCTTCGAGCTGGAAGGCGATTGCACCATCACCGCCGAATACATTCTGATGCTGCATTTCATGGGGGAGCTCGACGCCGAGCTGGAAGGGAAAATGGTCCGCTATCTGCGGGCCCGGCAGGACCCCGAGCACGGCGGATGGCCGCTGTATTTCGGCGGCCACTTCGACCTGAGCTGCTCCGTGAAGGCCTATTTCGCCCTGAAGCTGGCGGGGGCCGATCCGGGGGAGCCGGCCATGGTTGCTGCCCGGGAGGCCATCCTGGCGCACGGCGGGGCGGCGAAAACCAACGTTTTCACCCGCTTTCTGCTGGCGCAGTACGGCCAGATTCCCTGGCGCGGAGTGCCCATGGTCCCGGCGGAGATCGTGCTCCTTCCCACCTGGTTCCCCTTCCACCTGAGCAAGGTGTCCTACTGGTCGCGCACGGTGATGGTGCCGCTCTCTATCCTATACACCCTGCGCGCCCGCGCCCGGAATCCGAAGCGGATCGGTATTCGGGAGCTGTTCACCACGCCCCCGGAACGGGAGCGCGATTACTTTCCGGTCTGGTCCTGGCGGAACCGGGTCTTCCTGACTCTGGAGCGCACCGGTGCCCTCGCGGAGCCCCTGATCCCGAAACGCGTGCGGGAGCGGGCCGTACACCGGGCCGCTCACTGGTTCATTGAGCGTTTGAACGGCGAGAACGGTCTCGGCGGGATCTTCCCGGCCATGGTCTATGCCTATGAGGCCCTGAGTCACCTGGGCTACGACCGTGCCCACCCCTATCGGATCCAGGCCGGTCGCGCTCTGCGGCACCTGGTTGTGGATCGGGGCGAGGAGGCCTACTGCCAGCCCTGCCTCTCGCCCGTCTGGGATACGGCGCTTGCCTGCCATGCCCTGACCGAATCGGCCGGTGGACGCCCCCCGGCCGCCGCGGTCCGAGGCATGGACTGGCTCAAGGCTCGCCAGGTGGTGGGGACCGAAGGGGATTGGCGGGCGGACAATCCGCGGCTCACTGGCGGCGGCTGGTTCTTCCAGTACGACAATGCCCACTATCCGGACCTGGACGATACGGCCATGGTAGCGGGCCTGCTGAACAGGAGCGGGGATTCGGACCGCCACGAGGCCCAGGTCGAGCACGCCGTGCAGTGGGTGGTGGGAATGCAGTCGAGCAACGGCGGTTTCGGCGCCTTCAATGCCGACAACACCCGGTACTACCTGAATGAGATCCCCTTTGCCGACCACGGGGCGCTGCTCGATCCGCCCACCAGCGACGTCACTGCCCGCTGTCTCGGCCTTCTGGCCCAGGTGAGCCACCCGGGCTGCGATGACGCCCTGCGCAGGTCCCTGGCATTTCTGAAGGACGCCCAGGAGCCCGAGGGGCCCTGGTTCGGGCGCTGGGGCACCAACTATATCTACGGCACTTGGTCCGTGCTGGAGGCCCTCGCCGAGGCCGGCGTGGACATGAATCAGGATTGGATCCAGCGCGCCGTGCGGTGGCTGAAGACGGTGCAGCGACCCGACGGCGGCTGGGGTGAGGAAAACGACTCCTATTTCCGGCCCGAACGCTCCCGGCACGCCAGGCGCAGCACTTCCTTCCAGACCGCCTGGGCCCTGCTAGGGCTGCTGGCCGCCGGACGGGGCCACAGCACCGCGGTGCGGGCAGGGGTGGATTACCTGCTGGCCACCCAGGAGCCCGACGGCACTTGGCGGGACCCCTGGTTCACGGCTCCCGGATTTCCGCGGGTGTTCCATCTGAAATACCACGGATACACCCACTATTTCCCCCTGCTGGCCCTGGCCCGGTACCGCAGCCACACGGGCAGGGGCGCCTGATGCCCATTGGCGTGGTGACCGGTCTCCCCTTGGAAGCGGGATGCCTGCCGTCGGGGCTTTCCGGCGGCGCCGAGCGGACCCTGGTTTGCCGCGGCGGGATCGGCCCGGAGCGGGCGGAGCGGGCGGCACGCCGGCTCCTGGATTGCGGGGCCAACGCCCTCATGAGCTGGGGAATCGCCGGGGGACTGGACCCTTCCCTGCCCCCGGGCACGCTTCTGGTTCCCAAGCGGCTCGGCAACGGCGTCTGGCTGCCCGTTGGCGGGAGCTGGCGGGACCGTCTGGTGGAGGCATTGCGGCCCCGCCTCCGTGTCTCCGAAGGCTCCCTGCTCCACAGTGATCACACCATCGCCTCCCCGGCCGCCAAGCGGGATTTGTACCACGCGCACGGCGCCGGGGCCGTGGACCAGGAAAGCTCGATCGTCGCCGCCGTGGCCCGGCGGGCGGGCGTGCCTTTCGTCGCCCTGCGGGCGGTGGCTGACCCGGGCATACGGACCCTGCCGCAGGAGGCCATCTCCGCGCTCCATGCGGACGGCACCTTGCGGATGGAGGAGCTGCTGCGGGGCCTGCTGCGCCGACCGGCGGCGGCGACCGCCCTTCCCGGCCTCGGGATGGACGTCTACCGGGCTCGGAAAAGCCTCCGCGTCGCGGGACAGGCGCTCGGTTCCGGTTTCCTCGCCGAAGAGCCGGGATGGCAAGGGAGCGAGGCGGTGTCCCCCGCCCTTGCGCGGTTTCGGATAGGCCACTGACCGGGAAGGGACCAGTTGCTCTCAGGCCGCCGGAGGGTGCCATGGAGGTTCTGCTCGCCAACCCCCGAGGATTCTGCGCCGGCGTGGTCCGTGCCGTGGAAATCGTCGAGCAGGCGCTGGAGCTCTACGGACCGCCCGTGTACGTGCTGCATCAGATCGTACACAACCCAAAGGTGGTGCGGGATCTGGAGCAACGGGGCGTGGTGTTCATGGAGGATCTGGACACCATTCCTACGGGGGCGCTGACCATATTCAGCGCCCACGGGGTCGGGCGCCGGGTGGCGCGGGCCGCGCGGGAGCGCGGCCTGGACACCGTCGATGCCACCTGCCCGCTGGTTTCCAAGGTCCATCTGCAGGCCCGCAAATACAGCCGGGAGGGCCGGGAGCTGATCCTGATCGGTCATCGGCGGCACGTGGAGGTACAGGGAACCCTGGGCCAGCTGGAAGGGCCCGCCCGGGTGGTTGCCACCCCGGAGGAGGTGGATGCCCTGGAAGTTGCCGCCCCCGACCGCTTGGCCTACGTCACCCAGACCACTCTGAGCCTGGACGATACGCGGGAGGTGGTGGCGGCCCTGAAGCGCCGATTCCCCACCATCCGGGGACCGGACCTGTCCGGCATCTGCTACGCCACCCAGAACCGGCAGAACGCCGTGCGGCAGCTGGCCGGGGAGGTGGACCTGCTGCTGGTGGTGGGCGCTCGCAACAGCTCCAACTGCACCCGGCTCCGGGAGGTGGGCGAGCGCCACGGCCTGGCGGCTCATCTCGTGGAAAGCCCCGCGGAGGTCCGGCCACCCTGGCTGCGTGGCGCGGAGCGGATCGGGGTTACCTCGGGTGCCTCCACCCCGGAGGTCCTGGTGGACCGGGTGCTGCACCGTCTGCGGGGGCTGGGTGCTGCCCGGGTGCGCGAGCTGGCGGGAGAGCCCGAAACCACCTCCTTTCGCATCCCCATCGCCGAGATCCGCGAAGCGCACTCGCCTGCAAGGAAATAAGCGAGGCAATCATGGGTATTCCCCTGCTGCAACAATATAGAGTCGGAAAATACATCCTCGGCCAGAAGCTGCGCCGCAACCGACGCTACCCCCTGGTCCTCATGCTGGAGCCCCTGTTCCAGTGCAACCTGGCCTGCGAGGGCTGCGGAAAGATCGCCCATCCCGACGACATCCTGGCCCAACGCATGAGCGCCGGGGAGTGCCTGGACGCCGTGGACGAGTGCGGCGCGCCGGTGGTCTCCGTGGCCGGCGGCGAGCCCCTCCTGCACAAGGAGATGCCCGAGATCGTCGACGGCATCATCCGGCGCAGGAAGTTCGTCTACCTGTGCACCAACGCGCTGCTGGCCACCAAGCGGATGAAGGACTACACGCCGTCCCCGTACCTCACCTTTTCCATTCACCTGGACGGCGACCGGGAGCGGCACGACGCCTCGGTGTGCCAGGAAGGGGTGTACGACCGGGCCACGCACGCCATTCGCCAGCTCCGCGAGCAGGGCTTTCGGGTCAACATCAACTGCACCCTGTTCCAGGGCGAGGACCCGCAGCGGGCCCGCGACTTCTTCGACGAGGCCACGCGGCTGGGTGTGGAGGGCATTACCGTCTCGCCCGCCTTCGACTACGAGGGCGCCAAGCGCCATGACATCTTCATGGGCATCCGCACCATCAAGGAGCTCTTCCGGGACATCTTCCGCGAAGGCAGGGGCCACAAGTGGCCGCTCAGCCATTCCGGCCTGTATCTGGATTTCCTGGCCGGCAACCAGAGCTACGAGTGCATGCCCTGGGGCAACCCCACCCGCAACCTATTCGGCTGGCAGCGCCCCTGCTACCTCCATGCTGACGGCGGCTACGCCGCCACCTTCCGGGAGCTGATGGACGAGACCGACTGGGAGCAATACGGCGTGGGGCGCCACCCCAAATGCGAGAACTGCATGGCCCATTGCGGCTTCGAGGCCTCGGCGGTGGAGGATACCGTGCGTCACCCGCTGAAGGCCCTGAAGACCGCCCTACGGGGCCCGCGCACCGAGGGGCCCATGGTCCCCGATCCGCCGTCTGCGGAGCCCAGGGAGGCACCCGGAACCGTTGCCACGGTTCCGGTAAGCGCCATCGGCAGGGTCTCCCGTCAGGAATCCTGATGGCGGGGGCGGACGGTTGGTTTAGAATATTTTCCGGACGGGACGTCAACGGGAAGAGGTCCGCGGCATGACCACGCTGGTTACCGGAGGGACCGGCTTCATCGGCTCCGCCCTGGTCCGGGAGCTGCTGGCCGCGGGGCACGAGGTACGGGTGCTGGTCCGGGGGAGCGGCAACCGGACCCCCGAGACCCTTTCCGGCCTGCCGGTGGAGCTGGTTTACGGGGACCTCACCGACGCCGATTCCCTGACCCGGGCCCTGGAGGGCTGTCGCACCCTGTTCCACGCGGCGGCCGATTACCGGCTGTGGGTTCCCGATCCGGAACCGATGTACCGGACCAACGTGGAAGGCACGCGCACCCTGATGCGGGCCGCGCTCCGGACCGGAGTCGAGCGGGTCGTCTACACCAGCAGCGTGGCCACCCTGGACGTGGACACCGACGGCCGGCCGGGGGACGAGCGCCGCTCCGCCCCGGAGGCGGACCAGATCGGCCCTTACAAGCGCTCCAAATCCCTGGCTGAGGCCGAAGTGCTTCGGATGGTCCGGGCGGAGGGGCTCCCGGCGGTGGTGGTCAATCCCTCCACGCCGGTAGGGCCTCGGGACATCCGCCCCACCCCCACGGGGCGCATGATCCTCGATGCCGCCTCCGGGCGCATGCCGGCCTACGTGGAAACCGGCCTCAATCTGGTCCATGTGGAGGACGTGGCCGCCGGCCACCTGGCGGCCCTGCGGAACGGCCGCATCGGCGAGCGGTACATCCTGGGCGGGGAGAACCTGACCCTGCGGGAGCTTCTGGCCCGGGTAGCGGCCCTGGTGGGTGGCCCTCCGCCCCGGGTCCGGCTTCCCCGGCGCCTGGTCCTGCCGGTGGCCCACGCCGCAGAGGCCTGGGCCGGCCTGACCGGGCGGGAGCCCCTGGCCACGGTGACCGGTGTGAAGCTGGCCGGGAAACGGATGTTCTTCAGCAGTGCCAAGGCCGAGCGCGACCTCGGCTACCGGGCCCGTCCGGTAGGCGAGGCTCTGCTGGAGGCCCTGCAATGGTTCCGGGCCGAGGGCAGGCTTAACCGCCCCCTGGTGCCCCCGGCTTCGGCCGATCACCCATCGTACGAGGAGGCACGGGGCGCGAGTGAGTGAGGAAACAGAGCCCCTGGAGACTGCGCGGACCCGCCTGGATACCCTGTTGGTGCGCCGCGGTTTCGCGGCCAGCCGGGCCCGCGCCAGACGGCTGGTGGAGGCCGGCGCCGTGCATGTGGACGGCCGCCAGGCCACCAAGGCCGGCCGCACCGTTCGGGACGGCGCGGAGCTGATGGTCACCGAGCCGGATATCCCCTACGTGTCTCGCGCCGGACTCAAGCTGGAGGCCGCCCTCGACCGCTTCGAGCTCGATCCGGCAGGAGCGCGGGTCCTGGATGTAGGGGCCTCCACCGGCGGCTTCACCGACCTCCTCCTGCAGCGCGGCGCCCGGGAGGCGGTTACCGTGGACGTGGGCACCGACCAGCTCCACCCCCGCCTGCGCAGCGATCCGCGGGTCCGCTGCCTGGAAGGCACCGATATCCGGGAGGCCGATCGGGCGCTCCTGGACGCGCCCTTCTCCTGGCTCGTGGCCGACCTGAGCTTCCTGTCCCTGGGGGCCGTCCTGCCCGCACTTCGGGGACTAGTGGAGATGGACGCCGTCGTAGCGGTCTTGGTCAAGCCGCAGTTCGAGGTGGGGCGCGGCAAGGTGAGCCGGGGCGGCGTGGTCCGGGATTCCTCGCTCCGGGAAGGCGCGCTTGAGCGGGTGCGCGGTGAGGCCGCGCGCTCCGGCTTCCGGTCCGGCGCGGCCTTCGAGGTTCCCCTACCCGGGGAATCCGGAAACCGGGAGTATTTCCTACGCCTCCATCCCGTTGCTGCCCCGGAGGCGAAGACGCCCAGGCGGGAAGGAAATTGACCACCCCCCGGAGCTGGGGTAACTTACTAGCGTTCGTGCCCCCGCCGGCATGTCTCACTTTCCAACCGCAGAGCTCGCAGCGCGACCTTGAGCAATCAATCCGACTCCACCCCGGACAGCGGGGAGCAGACACTGTCCTTCGAGCAGGCCCTCGCCGAGCTCGAGGGCCTGGTGGAACGCCTCGAATCCGGCGAGCAGGGCCTGGAACGGGACCTCGCGGATTTCGAACGGGGCATCAACCTCTCCCGCCAGTGCGAGAAACAGCTCCAGGAGGCGGAGCAGGTGGTCTACAAGCTGGTGGGCGACGGCGAAGAAGGCGAGCACCTCCAGCCCTTCGCGGGTGACGGTGCGCCCGGCGACCAAGACGGCGAGTAAGGTCCCTTGGAGCCCCGCCTGGAAAGCTTCATCAAGGACCGTCGTAGCCGTGTCGAGCAGACCCTCGAAGTCCTCCTCCCCGAAGCGGATGCCCTGAGCCCCGCCCCGCTGGGCGCGGCCCTGCGCTATGCCGTGCTCGGCTCGGGCAAGCGCATGCGGCCGATCCTGGTGCTGGCCGGCTGCGAGGCCGTGGGCGGCGACCCGGACGGGGCCCTCGCCCCTGCTGCGGCGGTGGAATGCATCCACGCCTACTCTCTGGTCCACGACGACCTGCCCGCACTGGACAACGACGACCTCCGCCGCGGCCAGCCCACCACCCACAAGGCCTACGACGAGGCCACTGCCGTGCTCGTGGGGGACGCCCTGCAGACGCTGGCCTTCCAGGCCATCGCCGACGCCGACACCCTTCCGGTCCCCGTGCGTCTGGCCATGACCCGGCGGCTCGCCCATGCGGCGGGACATGCCGGCATGGTGGGGGGCCAAGCCCTCGACCTGGCCCAGGAAGACCGGGAGATCGGCATGGAGGCCCTGCAGCGCATTCACAGGCTGAAGACCGGTGCCCTCCTGCGGACTTCCGTGGAGCTGGGCGCCCTGGCCGGCACCGCGGATACGGAATCGGTAGATCGCCTGGGCGCCTACGGGCGGCATATCGGCTTGGCTTTCCAGATCACGGATGATGTCCTGGACGTAGAGGGAGATACGGAGGCCCTCGGCAAGACGGCGGGCGCCGACGCCGAGCACCACAAGGCCACCTACCCCGCCCTGCTCGGGCTCGAGGAGTCCAAACGCCTGGCCCGCCAGGAAGTCGACCAGGCCCTGGAATGGCTCACCCCCTTCGGGGAAGCCGCGGAACCCCTGCGGGCCCTGGCCCGCTACATCATCGACCGGGACCATTGAGCCATGTCGCAACTGCTCGACACCATCAACTATCCCGAGGACCTGCGGAGCCTCGAGGAATCCCAGCTACCCGAGCTCGCCGCCGAGCTCCGCGCCTTCCTCCTGGAGTCCCTGAGCGAGACGGGCGGCCATCTGGGGGCCAATCTGGGTACCGTTGAGCTGACCCTCGCCCTCCACTACGCCTTCAGCACGCCCCGGGACCGCCTCGTCTGGGACGTGGGCCATCAGGCCTATGTGCACAAGCTGCTCACCGGCCGGCGTGGCGCCTTCGGCACCATCCGCCAGGCCGGCGGCCTCTCCGGCTTCCCCAAGCGCAAGGAGAGTCCCTACGACACCTTCGGCGTGGGCCACGCCTCCACCTCCATCTCGGCCGCCCTGGGCATGGCCCAGGCGGCCGCCGAGCAGGGCGAGGACCGCGCCGTGACGGCGATCATCGGCGACGGCGCCATGACCGCGGGCATGGCTTTCGAGGCGCTGAACCACGCCGGCCATCTGAACGCCAACCTGCTGGTGATCCTCAACGACAACGAGATGTCCATCTCGCCGAACGTCGGGGCCCTGTCCAAGCGCTTCTCCCGCCTTATCGCCGGACGCTGGTACAACCGCATGCGCGACAACGCCGACCGCGCCCTGGCCCGCATTCCGCCCGCCCGGGATTTCGCCAAGCGCGCGGAGGAGCACTTCAAGGGCCTGATCACCCCCGGAACCCTGTTCGAGGAGCTGGGCTTCAACTACATCGGTCCCGTGGACGGCCACAATCTGGAAGAGCTTCTCCCGATTCTGACCAATCTGCGCGGCATGGACGGCCCGCGGCTCCTCCATGTGGTCACCCGCAAGGGCAAGGGCTACGAGCCCGCGGAGAACGAGCCCACCAAGTATCACGGCGTGACCCCCTTCGATCCGGTGACCGGCGCGCCGCGCAAATCCGGCGGCGGGGCCCAGGCGTACACCAAGGTCTTCGGCGACGCCCTATGCGAGGTGGCGGCCGCCGACGCCCGGGTCACGGGCATCACCCCGGCCATGCGGGAGGGCTCCGGCCTCGTGGAGTTCGAGCAGCAGTTCCCGGAGCGCTTCTTCGACGTGGGAATCGCCGAGCAGCACGCCCTGACCTTCGCCGCCGGACAGGCCTGCGAGGGGCTGCGCCCGGTGGTGGCCATCTATTCCACCTTCCTGCAGCGCGCCTACGACCAGCTGATACACGATATCGCCATCCAGAACCTGCCCGTGGTCTTCGCCATCGACCGGGCCGGGATCGTCGGGCCGGACGGCCCCACCCACGGGGGCAACTTCGACCTCAGCTTCCTCCGTCCGATACCCAACATGACGATCATGACCCCGGCCAACGAGCTGGACCTGCGCAACATGCTGGCCACCGGCCTGGCCCTGGACGGCCCGTCGGCCCTGCGCTATCCCAAGGACAAGGCCGTGGGCCTGGCCATGAGCGGACCGCCCGAGCCGCTCGAAGTGGGGAAGGCCGAGGTGGTCCGGGAAGGTAACGGAGATCAGGCCCTGCTAGTCTTCGGGCCCTTCATGGGCGCCGCCCTGGAGGCCGCGGAAGCGACGGACGCCACCGTGGTCAACATGCGCTTCGTGAAGCCCCTGGATACCGCGCTCCTGGCCGAGCTGGCGGTGTCCCACAGCCACCTCGTCACGGTGGAGGAGAACGCCCTTGCCGGAGGGGCGGGCGAGGCCGTGCAGGCTTTCATCGGCACGCTGGACGCCGAGGTGGAAGTGCGCTGCCTGGGCCTGCCGGATGCCTTCGTGCCGCAGGGGGAGCGCGGTGCCCTGCTCACCGAATACGGCCTGGACGCCCGGGGAATGACCGCCTGCCTCCAGGAGCTCGCCCAACCCCGTCAAGTTGCACGGGAATGCTCCCAAAAGTAAGCTAGGGGCCGTTCCTTAGCAGTGCACTCAATCATTACGCGGGCTCCCCCTTCCGCCAATCAAGGGTTTGGTTCATGACCGTATACGAGCGCTCGGTCACCGAGCAGCATCTCCCCGACTGCGCCAGCGGGATCCAGGACACGCAGGGTCTTCCGGATCAGCGCCGGCTCCCCATCAACAAGGTGGGCATAAAGGACATCCGTCATCCGGTGCGCGTCAAGGACCGCACGCAGGGCGAGCAGCACACCCTGGCCCATTTCAATGCCTATGTGGACCTGCCCCAGCACTTCAAGGGCACCCACATGTCCCGCTTCGTGGAGATCCTCAACGAGCACGAACGGGAGATCTCGGTGATGTCTTTCCGGTCCATCCTCGAGGAGATGCGCGCCCGGCTGGAGGCGGAGCAGGCCCACCTCGAGATGACCTTCCCCTACTTCATCATGAAGCAGGCCCCGGTATCGGGGGCGGAGAGCCTCATGGACTACGAAGTCACCCTCCGCGGCCACATGAGCCCCGAGGACTACGAGATCACCGTGGGTGTCCGGGTGCCCGTCACCAGCCTCTGCCCCTGCAGCAAGTCCATCTCCGAATACGGCGCGCACAACCAGCGCTCCCACGTGGACCTGCAGGTTCGGGGACGGGATTTCGTCTGGGTGGAGGACCTGGTGGAGCTGGCGGAGGAGCAGGCGTCCTGCGACCTCTACGGGGTGCTGAAGCGGCCGGACGAGAAATACGTCACCGAGCACGCCTACGAGAACCCCAAGTTCGTGGAGGACCTAGTCCGCGATATCGCGCGCCAGCTCGAGGACGACGACCAGATCATCTGGTACACGGTGGGCGCCGAGAACTTCGAGTCCATCCACAACCACTCCGCCTACGCACAGATCGAGCGCGACAAGCGCGAGCCCCTGCCGGACGGCGGCTGACCCGCCCTCGTAGTGCCCGGCACCGGCTGCGTGGTACCTTATCCGGGCAGCCGGACGGGCCCAGCCGCCCTTCCCCGCATTCGGATCGCCTAGAGTCGGCATGCCGAGCACTCGGCATGCCCCTGTTCCCGTTGCAACCACCCGGAGCGCGCCGCATGCGCCTTTCTCAGTACCTTCTGCCCACCCTGCGCGAGACCCCCGCCGACGCCGAGATCATCAGCCATCAGCTCATGCTGCGCGCCGGCATGATCCGCCGGCTCGCCGCCGGCCTTTACTCGTGGCTGCCGCTCGGGCTGCGCGTGGTGCAGCGGGTGGAGCAGATCGTGCGCGAGGAGATGAACGCGGCCGGCGCCCAGGAAGTGCTCATGCCGGTGGTACAGCCGGCGGAGCTCTGGGAGGAATCGGGGCGCTGGGACAATTTCGGCCCCGAGCTGCTGCGCATCAAGGATCGTCACGAGCGTGACTTCGCCCTGGGTCCCACCCATGAGGAGGTGATTACGGATCTGATCCGGGGCGAGGTGCGCTCCTACCGCCAGCTCCCGCTCAATCTCTACCAGATCCAGACCAAGTTCCGGGACGAGATCCGGCCGCGCTTCGGGGTCATGCGGGCCCGGGAGTTCGTCATGAAGGACGGCTACTCCTTCGAGGCCGACGAGGCCAGCCTGGACCGGACCTACGAGGCCATGTTCGAGGCCTACCGGCGGATCTTCCTCCGGCTCGGGCTCGATTTCCGGCCCGTACGGGCCCGGACCGGCGCCATCGGCGGCAGCGTCTCCCACGAGTTCCACGTCCTGGCGGACTCCGGCGAGGACGAGATCGCCTTCTGTACCTCCTGTGGCTATGCGGCCAACGTGGAGCTGGCCGAAGCGGCCGCCCCGGAAACGGAGCGTCCGGCACCGGCCGAGGACCTGCGGACGGTGGATACCCCCGGCGCCTACACCATCGCCGCCGTCTCCGCCATGCTGGACGTGCCCGCCGATCGCACGGTGAAGACCCTGTTCGCCGAGGGACGCCACGGCCCGGTAGCCCTGATCCTGCGCGGCGACCACGAGCTAAACGAGGACAAGGCCGCCGCCCACCCCGCTCTCGGCGGGGAATGCCATTTCCTCGACAGCCACCGGATCAGGCAGCTTGCCGGCGCCGAACCGGGCTCGGTGGGCCCGGTGGGCCTCGACGCGGAAAAGGTGGCGGTGCTGGCCGACCGCGAGGCGGCCGTGCTCGCCGACTTCGTCTGCGGGGCCAACCGGCCCGACCAGCACCTCATGGGCGTCAATTGGGACGTAAACCTGCCCGAGCCCCAGGCGGCGGACCTGCGCATGGTGGTGAAGGGCGATCCCTGTCCCCAATGCCGGACTCCCATGGACACCACCCGCGGCATCGAGGTGGGCCATATCTTCAAGCTGGGCGCCAAGTACTCGGAAAGCCTCGGTGCCACCTACCTGGACGCGGACGGCCGCGAGCAGCCCATGCTCATGGGCTGCTACGGTATCGGCATCTCGCGCATCGTTGCCGCGGCCATCGAGCAGAACCACGACCAAGGGGGCATCCGCTGGCCGCAGGCCATCGCACCCTTCGACATCGCCCTGATCGCCATCAACAAGAAGAAGTCCCAGCGTGTCGCGGACGCCGCCGAAGCCCTCTACGGGGAGCTGCGGCAGGCCGGCTACGAGGTGCTCTACGACGACCGCGACGAGCGCCCCGGTATCCAGTTCAACGACGCCGACCTGATCGGCATCCCCCACCGTCTGGTGGTCGGCGAGAAGGGGCTGGACCGGGGGATGTACGAGTACAAGTCTCGGGCGGAACAGGACGCGCAGGACGCCCCGGTGGACGGCATACTAGACTTTCTGCGGAGCCGGTCCGCGGACTCCTGACGGCCCTCTTTATCCCTGTTTTCAATGGGGGTAAGCTTTACAAGGAGTACTGGGCGTCCCCCGGCAAGGCCCGGGCGGGACGCTGCTCAAGGGGGACTGTCATGCAACTCCGCCGCATCCTGGCACCGGTGGACCAATCGGAGCCCGCCCACTACGCCGCCCGCTCCGCCGCGGAACTGGCCATCCGCTTCCAGGCCGAGCTCCACCTGCTGCACGTGGTCACGCCGCAGCTCATCTATGCCGAATGGCCCGAGCTGGTCATGCCCCCCGAAGACCTCACCGAGGAAATGCTGGAGCAGTGCCGGCGCTACCTGGACCAGCTCGAGGAGGAGCTGACGGCGCAGGGAGCTTCCGTGATCGTGCATTGCGAGGAATCCGCCATGCGGCCCTTCGCCGCCATCAACCAGTTCGCCCGGGACCTGCCGGCCGACATGATCGTCATCGGCTCCCACGGCCGTACAGGGCTTCGCCACGCCTTGATCGGCTCCACCGCCGAGAAGGTGGTACGCAAGGCGGCCAGCCCGGTGCTGGTGGTGAAAAGCGGGGAGGTTGCCGCGGAGCTGCCCGAGCCACCCGCTGGGGAATAGCCGCTTGTCCAGGTGGCTGCTGGGCCTTGCCATGGGCCTGCTGATTACGACGGCCCCGCCGGCCACCGCCGGCCCCGTGGATCCGCGCCTTCGTCAGGAGCTCGGCGCCGCCCTCGACCAGCCCCACCCCGCCGAGGACCGCTTCGCCCGCCAGGTCTGGCGCAAGGATTACATGCGCCGGTTGCGGCCCTTCGTTGACGACTCCGAGCGGCGCCGGCGGCTCACGGGCCTGATCTTCAGGGAGGCCCGACGGGCCGACATCCCGCCCGGCCTGGTCTTCGCGGTCATTCACGTGGAGAGCGCCTTCAAGCGCTTCGCCCTGTCCTCCGCCGGCGCCCGAGGACTGATGCAGGTCATGCCCTTCTGGCGCGAGGAGATCGGACGCCCCCGGGACAACCTGTTCCAGCCCCGCACCAACCTGCGCTACGGCTGCACCATCCTCCGCCATTACCTGCGCCGCGAGGGCGGGGACATCCTCAAGGCCCTCGCCGCCTATAACGGCAGCAGCGGCCGCACCATCTATCCGGAGAAGATCTACCGCGCCTATCGGCGGCGGTGGGCGGAGCACTGAGCACGGGCAATCGGGACCGTAGCCAGGCCGACGGAACCCCGGAGTTCCCTCAAAGCAAGGGAGGAACCTTTGAGCACGACTTGCGAAGGGGCCAGCGGGAAAGCGTCGGGCGCCACGGATGCGGTCCTCGAAAGGCTGGATTCCTTACGGATCCGGCTGCGGAACGAGAAGCGCCTGAAGCTGTTCCTTCCCGCCGGGCTCACCTTTTTCGCCGTCTATTGGGGGCTCGGGCAGCAGGGGATTCCCGCATACGCGGGAATCATCGCCGGGCTGTTCGCGGCCCCGTTCAGCGGACTGATCGCCTACACCCTCCTGCGCAACCGCAAGCAGCGCCGGACCTTCGAGACCGCCTACCATCGCGACGTCACCCGGCCCCTGCTGGAGGAGCTGCTGCCCCAGGCCCGATTCCTGCCGGAGGAAGGGATCGGGGCGGAAGTGCTCCGCGCCAGCGGCCTGTTCCAATCCGGATGGAGCCACTACGAGAGTCGGCGCTCCCTGCTGGTGGATAAGGCGGCGGGCCGATTCCGCCTCGCCGAGGTGGCCGCACGATCCCGGGACAATACCGCCGATGCCGGTACGGGGCGCCGCATCGTCTTTCAGGGCCTGTTCCTGCACGGCAAGCTGAACCGGAGTCTGGGCGCCCGGGTCGTCGCGGTACCCCGGGAAGGAGCGCCGGCCTTTTCCTCCGCCCTGGCCGCGAACAAGATCCGTCACTGGCGTCCCGATAGGGAGGACGGCGACCTGCGGACCTGGAACGCCGGAGACGAGGCCATCGACACCAATTTCCGCATCTTCACGGACCGGCCCGAGGCGGCCGAGGCCTTGGTCCACGGAGTGCTGACGCCGCTCATGGCCCTGACCGGGCAGAACCTGCCCCTGGGGCACGGACCCGCCTTCGTTTTCCTGGCGCTGCGTCACGACAAGCTCTATCTGGCGAAACCGTCGATCCACGGCTTCATCAAGCCCGACGACTACGTCTCGGTGACCACCCTGGCGAAACGGGACCGGACCGATCTGGAGTATACCCGGCGCCTGCTCGACAGCATGGACGAGCTCATGGCCTGAACGGTCCCTCCGGGGAGTCCGCCCCGTTCCCCCGGATTCCGGTTACCGGACCGCGAAGCCGTCGAAATGCTCCTCGGGCACCTCTTCGCGCTCCAGCCGCTCCACCCGCGCCGCCGGCGGGCCGCCATCCCGGAACCACTGCTCCAGGGCGGTTATGGCCGACTCCTCCCCCGCTGCCATGGCCTCCACCGCCCCGTCCGGGCGATTGCGCACCCAGCCGCGGACACCCAGCTCCCGGGCCTTCTGTCGGGTGGAATCGCGGAAAAAGACGCCTTGCACCCGGCCGTGAATGATATAGTGTCGCTGCATAAACGGACCTCCAATCATGGCTCGCCGCGCCGCAGGGCGATTCTGTCCGGCGGCGGGGCGCTTCATTTCTCCACGGTTTTTCGCAGGGTTACGAGAGGAGCACATGTTTTACACCGCCGCGGATGTATTCCCGCAGGAGGACAAGATTGCCCGGCGGCTCGGCGCCATCGCCGACATTCTGTTCCGGCACAGCCGCAAGGACTTCAATATCCGGGTCGGTGACCGGGAGCTACGCTACACGGACCGTCCGCAGTTCGTTATCATCTTCGACAGTCCCGGATCCGTGCGACGGCTTCTCCTTCGCCACAATGAATACCTCGCGGCGGAGGCCTTTGTGAACCAGCAAATGGACATCGAAGGCGACCTCATCGCCGGCCTGAAGGCCAAGAACACGCTCATCGAGCGGGCCCGCACCCTCCGCCTGGGCGAAAAGCTGAAGATCCTTTTCATCCTTCTGCGACTCTGAGTGCCATGCTTCGTCATACCCGCACCAAGGACCGGCGGTCCATCGCCTTCCATTATGACCTTTCCAACGACTTCTATGGGCTCTTCCTCGATCCGCAGATGGCCTATACCTGCGCCTATTACCCGGACGAGGAGGCGGATCTCGAGCAGGCCCAGCGGGCCAAATTCGACCACATCGCCCGCAAGCTCCGGCTGAAGCCCTACCAGACCCTTCTGGACATCGGCTGCGGCTGGGGCTCCTTCGTGGTGCACGCCTGCAAGCATTTCGGCGTGACCGCCCACGGCGTCACGCTCAGCCAGCAGCAGGCGGACTACGCTCAGGAATGGATCCGCCGCGAAGGACTGGAGGACCAGGCGTTCGTGGAATACCGGGACTACCGGGACCTGGTGGGCACCACCCAGTACGACCGCATTAGCGCCATCGGCATCGTGGAGCACGTTGGTCACCGCAATCTCGCCCAGTATTTCAACGGCATCCACCGGCTCCTCAAGGAGAACGGCCTGTTCCTCAACCACGGTATCTCGCGCTGCCGGGAATGGCGGCCCAATCCCGGCAGCGACTGGATCAGCGATCACGTCTTTCCCGAGGGGGAGCCACCCTCTCTGTCCACGGTGATCACCCAGCTTGAGGACAATGCCTTCGAGGTCCAGGATGTGGAAAACCTGCGCCGGCACTACGCCAAGACCTGCGCGGACTGGGTGGATCGCCTGCGGCGCAACCGCGATCAGTGCCTTCAGCACGTTGACGAGCGCAGTTACCGCACCTGGGTACTCTACCTGGCCATGAGCAGCATCTATTTCGAGGAGGGCCAGATCTTCCTCTACCAGGTACTGTCCTCCAAGCGCATGCCCCGTTTCGCCTCCGTGCCTCTGACTAGGGAGGACATCTATGAGTAACAGCCAATTCGATGCCGACGTGCTGGTAATCGGCGGAGGGCCGGGGGGGTCCACCGTCGCCTGGGATCTCGCCCGCAACGGGGTGGACGTTCTGGTCGTGGACGGTGCGGAATTCCCCCGGGTCAAGCTCTGCGCGGGCTGGATCACGCCGCAGATTCTCGACGCGCTGGAGCTGGACCCCGAGCAGTATCCCCACACCATCAGCCCGTTCTCCTCGGCTGTCCTGTGGGTGGGCGATACGCCATGCCGCACCGATTACCGGCGTCCGGTGAGCTACGGGATCATCCGGGCCCAGTTCGACAATTTCCTGCTGCAGCGGGCATTGGATGCGGGGGCGCGCTTCCTCAACGAGAACGTGGGGTCCGTGGAGAGCAATGCGGATGCCTTCGTGGTGACCACCCGCGAAGGAAGCACCTACCGCGCGCCCCTGGCCATCGGCGCGGGCGGCTCCAAGGACCCCATTCGCCGCAAGCTCACCACCCATGCCGCCGAGGAGCGCATGGTGGTCACCCTGGAAAGCGAGACCCGTGTCGGCGCGGATCGCATCCGCGAGCACACCCCCTACTACGAGGTCCCGGAGCTTTTCCTGGAGCCGGATTTCAACGGCTACGCCTGGTATTTCACCAAGGGGGACTACCTGAACATCGGCATCGGCCGGCTCGGCGATCCCCGGATCCGGGATGCCCACCCGCGCTTCATGCAGCAGCTTCGCGACCTGGGCCGGCTTACTCCGGAGCTGGAGGCGGACCTGACCAAGTTCCGCGGTCATCCCTACAAGATCTACGATTCCGTGCCCAACCAGGCCCATGGGGAGCGGTTCCTGCTGGTGGGCGACGCGGCGGGACTGGCCCGGCACTACTCGGGGGAGGGGATCCGTCCGGCGGTGGAAAGCGCCCGCGATGCCGCGGAGGTGGCCCGGACGGCGCTGGAGCGGGGCCGATTCGCGGGAGCGGATCTGGAAGGATACGCAAGCAAGCTAACCGAGCGCTACGGCCCGCAGAAGGCGCCGCGCTTCGATCCCACCCGCTGGATTCCCCATTCCTGGCAGAGCCGGATCGTGCAGGGCATATGCCGGAACGACCGGCTGCGGCGGGACTGGGTCTTCGGCAAGGTATTCCTGTTCGACCCGGAGGCGGCGGCCTCCTAGGACCCTTCGCGACCCCACCTTACCGGCGGCCTGCGCGACCTCGCAATCCGGATCCGCTACGGGAAGAACACCCGCGCCCGCATGCCGATTCGCAGTCCCCCCCCGGCATTCGGGACCCGTACCCGAACGGGATAGCGTGCTCCCGCGTCCTTCTTCTCCGAGGGCGCCCGGGCGATGTTGATGATCTCCCCCCGGACCCGCTTCTCCGTGTAGGCCGGGAAGGTCACCTCCAGGTGGTCCCCCTCGGCCACCCGGGCCACTTGGCTCTCCGTGATGGGCACCACCACATCGAGGGCGTCCAGGGAGCTCGCCACCCGGAACAGCATGGGCGGCCGCAGATTGGCGATCACCGCCTCCCCGACATTGATGTTGCGCTTCAATATGACGCCGTCGAGCGGCGCCCGGATCTCCGTATGCTTCAGATCCACCTGCGCCTGCCGGACTTCCGCCTGCGCCGCTTCCACGGCGGCTTGGTCCCGGGCCGCGTCCCGCCGGGCGATCTGCAGGTCATGCCGAGCGGAAAGCCCCCGGTTGTAGATCTTCTCCTGGCGCTCCAGCTCTCGGCTGCTCTCCTTGGCAACGGCCTTGGCCTTCTTCAGGCGGGCCTCGGCTTTCTGCAGCGCGGCCCGGTAGCGGGCGGGGTCGATACGGGCAAGCAGCTCTCCCTTCTCCACCCGTTCTCCCGAATCCACCAGCACCTCGGCCATGGGTCCGCTGACCTGGGCACCCAGGGTTACGATGCGGCGAGCCTCGAGCCGGCCCTCCATGGGCGTGCGGTCCGCTTCCTGCGCGGCCGCGCCCGTCGCGCCCAGCAACAGCAGCACCATCCCCGCAAGTACAACCCGCCTCATCGCGCTTTCTCCGTATTCGGCCCCAGCGGCTCGCCAACCAGGGCGTCCAGTCGGTCATAGGCCATGGCCAGACCGAATTCGGCCCTGGCCAGCTTCAGTTCCGCCCGGGTCTGCTCGGTCAGGGAATCGCCCAGATCCGTTTCCAGCTCCAGCACGTATTCGGTCCGCGCCAGATCGGTCTTGAGCTTCCGGTATTGGAGGAGGGCCCGGGCATAGGCCCGCTTCTCCCGCCAGCTCTGCACATCCAGATGGGCATCGTAGATATTCTCCTCCACCCGGGCGCGGAGCCGCAGCCAGTCCGCCCGTCTCTGCTGCGCCTCGGCGCGGGCCGCCTCCGCCCGGGCGCCAAGGCGCCCGCCCTCGTACAGCGGCGCCTCCAGCCGGATGGCGGCCTCCACCTCGTTGCGGAAATCAAACTGGCGCGCATAGCGCTGGGTTACCACCTCGCCCACGAACCGGGGCAGGCGCTGGGCCTCGCGTCGGTCGGCATCCGCACGGGCCGCCTCCAGGCGCTGGCGGGCCGCGATCAGCCGGGGATTGGTGCGCCAGGCCCGGTCGCGCAGCTCCTGAACCGAGGGAAGCTCCCGGTCCAGGTCCGGATCGGGCCGGACCAGATCCCGGGGAACGGCGTCCTCGAGCCCCATGGCGTGGGCCAGCCGTACCCGCGCCAGCCGGGCGTCGTACTGGGCCGATCGGTAGTTGCTCCGGAACCGGCGGAAGCGGCTCTCCAGCCGGGCCAGCTCCACGGGCGAGATATCCCCGAGCTCCCGCCGGCCCTTGCCATAATCCCAGCGGACGAAGGCCACCGCCATGGCTTCGTTCCAGACCTGTACCTGGCGGTCGGCCAGGAGGACATCATAGAACTGCCGCCGGATGGCCAGGATCCGGCTCTGCCGCGCATCGAACAGGGCAACCTCGGAGGCTTCACGCCGAGCCCGCGCGGCACGGCCAGCGGCCGCCCGGGCACCGAAATCGTACAGCCGCTGCTCAAGCACGACCCGGGCCTCGCTATCGTCGGTGAACTTTCCCTCATCCCGCCCCCCGATCTGCCGGCCCTGCCGGTAGATGCCCTCCGCGTAGAGCCGGGGACGGTACCCGGCGGTGGCCGAGCGCAAGCGCGCCTCGCGCTCCCGAACCCGGCCCTGGGCGGCCAGAAGGTCCGGATGGTGCTGAAGGCCCAACCGGACGGCCTGGCGTATTTCCAGGGGCCCATCAGGAAGGGCCGAGCGGCCGTCCGCGCGCACCGGGTCGGCGAGGAGAAGTAGCAGGCCGAGCGCCGGGAGAACGCCCCGTAGGGGGTTGCCTCGCTTCATGGGCACGTAACCGCCGTTCGGATGAGTGGTACTGGAAGCGGGGGCTCTGCGCATGAGGCGGGGCTCAGGGACTGTCTGCCGAAGGGAGGTGCTCCTCCCGGAACCGTTCCATCTGCCCCCGCTTGAGAACACCGGAATGCCGGCCGACGATCCGGCCGTCGGGAGAGATCAGAAAGGTGGTGGGAAGGCCCCGGAAATCGCCGAACCGCTGCGCCGTCTTCCGACTGGCGTAGGCCACCGGGTAGGTGATGTTCATCATATCGGCCATATTCGCGACATTCCCCCGGGACCGGTAGTCCACGGCCAAGCCGACCACCACCGTGTCCGCGTGGGCGTCGTGAAAGGCCTGCAGGTCGGGCATTTCCTGGCGGCAGGGCGGGCACCAGGGCGCCCAGAAGTTCACCAGGACCAGCTTCCCGCGGTACTCCGCGAGGCGGAGCTTTCCGCCCTCCAGGGTCTCAAGGGCGGTTTCGGGGGTCTTCTCCCCGGGTCCCGCCCAGGCCCCGTAACCGGCAAACCCGACGATCAGGACCGCCAGCAGCAGGAGCGTGCCGACCCCGCCGGCACGGTTACTTGTCATAGTGGTAGTAGGCTTCGTTCAGGTAGGTGGCCAGATCCTCGATCTCCTGAATGGAGAGGTTCTGCGCCATGGCCTGGGTGCATTGACGCTGGATCCACGCCACCACTTCCGCCTGGTTGGTGGCCCGGACGTCTTCACGCTTGTGGACGCTGGCCGTGTGGCACTGTCCCGCGCAGTACTGTTTGTAAAGCTTCTTGCCATTCTGCGCATCGCCGTCCAGGGCGGCCTGCGCGGGAGCCGCCAGGAACAGCAACGCCGGGAGCCATTTCCACATGGCGGCCTCACCTCCGGAGCTTGCCCGGCTAACCGGGATTGTCGGTACTATTTACAATAACTAGAACGGTCATTCTAGTCCGCCCCCCGCAGCCCGACAACCGTTCCTCCTTTGCGCCCATCCGCCTCCTGCCTAAAATACCCCTTTTCCACGCCCATCGCCCCGAAGGGAGGACGGCTTGAGCACACCCACCCGGACCGAAAAAGATAGCCTCGGGACCTTCCAGGTACCCGCCGATGCCCTGTACGGCGTCCAGACCGCGCGTGCCCTGGCCAATTTCCCCATATCGGGCCGGAGGCCCGACCCCGACTTCGTTGCGGCCACGGTCCGCGTGAAACGGGCCGCGGCGGCGGCCAATCACGCCTGCGGCAGCCTGGATGACCGGCGGGCCGACGCCATCCGGGAGGCCTGCGACCAGGTCCTCGGCGGGGCGTACACCGACCAGTTCGTGGTGGACCGTTTCCAGGCCGGCGCGGGCACCAGCCACAACATGAACGCCAACGAGGTGCTCGCCAATCTGGCCAACCTGGGCCTGGGCGGGGAGTGCGGAGTCTACGATCCGGTGCACCCCAATGACCACGTCAACCAGTCCCAGAGCACCAACGACACAATCCCCACGGCCATCCGACTGGCCGCCCTGGCGAAGCTGCCGCGACTGGCGGAGGCCGTCCGTGAGATGGCCGGGGCCCTGGAGGCGTTCGCCGACCGGGAGCGGGAAACCATCAAGAGCGGGCGCACGCATCTCCAGGATGCGGTGCCCACCACCCTGGGCCGTGAGCTCGCCGCCTATGCATGGACTCTGCGCGAGCAGGTGGAGCGGCTGGAAGAGGCCGCCAAGTCCCTGCATCGGATCGGCCTGGGGGGCACGGCCGCCGGCACGGGCCTCAACGCGCCGCCAGGGTACCGGGAGCGGGCCGCCGAGGAGCTGTCCCGACTCATGGGGAGACCCATTACCCCCCACCCGGACATGGCCGCGGCCATGCAGTCCATGGCCGACCTGGCCCAGTTCTCCGGACAGATCGCCGCGCTGGCGGGCGAGCTGACCCGGATCAGCAACGACATCCGGCTCCTCTCCAGCGGCCCGCGCACCGGGCTGGCGGAGGTGCAGCTTCCCGCCGTTCAGCCCGGCTCCTCCATCATGCCGGGCAAGGTGAACCCGGTGATGTTCGAGATGCTGAACCAGACCCTGTACCAGGTTCTGGGCCAGGACCACGCCATCCAGGCCATGAACCGGGCCGGACAGATGGAGCTGAACGTCATGATGCCGGCCCTGGGCTCCGCCCTGTTCGACGCCATGGAGTGGCTGACCGCCTCGGTTTCCGCCGCCACGGAGCGCGGTGTGCGGGGAATGACGGCCAACCGGGAGCGGAACCGGGAATACGCGCTGGCCAGCGTGGGCTTGGCCACCCTGCTCAACCGGGCCATCGGATACGAAAAGGCCGCCGAGGTCGCCAAGGAGTCCGAGCGCACCGGCATACCGGTGGGTGAGCTGGTTGCCGAGCACGGACTCCTATCCCGGGAACAGTTCGAGCGCATGGTGGAAGAGGCCGCGAAAAACGGCCGGGTGGATTTCTGAGCCGGCCCAACCCGGGAGCGGCCGTACACCACCGAACTGCATTCCTACCCCACGTCGGGGCGGCGTGAGCGCCCGCCGCTCCGCCCCGCGTCCCCACCCCGGGGGGCAACGTTTTTGCAGGCCCTTCCCTTCCCCAGCGTCCTCCCCGCCAAGGGCTTACCGCGGACTTGACCGGGGACAAACCGGTTTATTTACCGGATCACCCCCCGGACATACGCTGGATATTCAGTGTCGATTCTTTTTTTCAATTCCGCGGGTCACCCTTCCGGACCCGACCCATTACTCCATAAAGGCAGTCCGGCATGGACCGACGTCAATTCTTTGCCCGCAGCGTTCTCCTATCCTCCCTGGGCCTGCTCGGCATCCCGATCCGCAAGCCCCATGCCCAGGACAAGGAGCCGGGCGGCGCAGCAGACAGGAAGTCCTTCGACTTCGAGCAGGTCAAACGGCAGGCGCGAGACCTCGCCAATCGCCCCTTCCAGCCTCGCCCGCAGGATCTGCCACAGGAGCTCTCCGACCTGGGCTACGAAGGGTACACCTCCATCCGCTACCGCCCCGAAGAGGCGCTCTGGCACGACTCCGACCTGGCCTTCCGAGCACAATTCTTCCACCTGGGCCACTACTACAAGCATCCGGTGGACATCTACGAAGTGGAGAAGGGCGAAGTCCAGCCTATCCGCTTCTACCCGGAAATGTTCAATTACGACAATGCCACCTTCAAGCACCGGAACCTCGGGGATATCGGGCTCGCCGGCTTCCGGCTCCATTACTTCCTGAATTTCGCCCCGGACATGGTCTCCTTCCTCGGGGCCAGCTACTTCCGCGCCGTGGGCGAAAACCAGCAGTACGGGCTATCCGCGCGGGGGCTGGCCATCGACACGGGCCTACCCAAGGGCGAGGAATTCCCCTTTTTCCGCGCTTTCTGGCTGGAGAAGCCGGAGCCGGGACAGACCCACATGAACGTTTACGCCCTGCTGGACAGCAAGAGCATCGCGGGGGCTTTCCGCTTCCAGATCATGCCCGGGGCCACCACCATCATGAACGTGGAATCGGTGCTGTATCCCCGGAACGCCATCGAGCTCCTGGGTGTGGCCCCGGCCACGAGCATGTATCTGCACGGCGAGAACGACGACCCCGAAAACCCGGATTTCCGGCCGGAGGTGCACGACTCGGACGGGCTATCCATGTGGCGGGGGAACTGGGAATGGGTCTGGCGACCCCTGGTCAACCCCAAGGAGCTGGCGCTCAACAGCTTCATGGACAAGAGCCCGCGGGGCTACGGACTGCTCCAGCGCGACCGGAAGTTCGGGCATTATCAGGATGACGGGGTATATTACAACCAGCGGCCGAACCTCTGGGTGGAGCCCATGAACGACTGGGGGGAGGGCCATATCCACTTGGTGGAGATCCCCATCCAGGAGGAGATCCACGACAACATCGTGGCCTTCTGGAACCCCAAGGAGCCCGTGAAGCCCGGCAAGGAAATGGAATTCTCCTATCGCCTGCTTTGGGGGCCGGAAGCGCCGGTGAAGCGCATGGGGACGGGCCACGTCACCGCCACCCGGCTCGGGCAAGGCGGCATTCCGGGGGACCGTCCCTCCGGGAAGGTACAGAAGTTCGTCATCGATTTCCGGGGGGGCGACCTGCCCCTGCTCACTAATGATGCGCCCGTGGAGCCGGTGGTTTCCACCACCCGGGGCAAGGTGATCAAGCCCGCGGTCTGGCCGGTGGATGAGATCAATGCCTGGCGGGTGAAATTCGATCTGGAGTGGGACGGCAATCAATCCATCGATCTGCGCTGCTTTCTGCGCCTCGGCAAGAACGCCCTTACCGAGACCTGGCTCTATCAGTGGAATCCCCGGCAGGTCTAGCCACCGGATAGCGCCGAACCCGGTAGTTGGGGCCCCACAATGGGGCCCTGTTTATTTTCTGCACCGCTCCTGACGGCACTCCCCTGTTCAGTCCTGCACCGCCGGTGACAACGCTCCGGCCCCGGTTTCCGTCTCCCAGGCAATGGCGTGCAGGCGGAGCATGGTGTCGCCGTCGCCAAGGAGAACCCGCATCTCGGCGGGAGCGAGGTCCTCCAGGCCCCGCTCCTGGACCCGGGTAAGCATGGAGTCGAGGTAATACTGCTGGCTCAGCAGCTTGGCCCGGGAGCCCGTGAGGGAAACGTGCAGTGCATTGACGAAGGGGTCCATCACCGCCTGGCGCGTGTAGCTTTCCCCGGAGCCCGGCGTCCCGGGAACGGGTGTGGGATGGCGGGTCAGCTCGTCCAGCCGCCGCAGGACTTCCGGCGGGGCGCTTTCGGCGGGGATGACGAACAGGCCCAACCGGGCGGCCGCCCGCCCCAGGGATACCAGCCCGGAGAACAGAGTGATGGGCACCACGAGCAGGGGACCGATCAGTACCGGTATCAGCCAGAGGAAAAACTCGGAGAGGTTAAAGTAGGCCCAAGCCCCCACCACCAGGGCAATGGGCGTCTGCCAGCCGACCGCGGTCACTAGCGGACCCACGTTGGCCGCCGCGCCGGGCCCCCGCTTCTGCGGCGTCCAGCCCACGGCTCGGCCCAGCAGATTGGCCACCACGAAACGGGTCTGGAACAGCATGAGGATGGGGGCCAGAAGCGCGGAGAACAGGCTTTCCAGGACCATGCTCAGGCCCGCGGCGGGACCGCCGCCGAATCTCGCCCGCATCCGACTGTCCCGGAACAACAGCAGGTAGCCGAACAGCTTGGGCAGATATAAAAAGCCCAGGGTAATCACCAGCAGCGTGGCCGCCTCCATGAAAAAAGTCGGGGGCCATACCGGGAACAGGCTGTTGTCCAGAAAATAGACCGGATCGGTATGCTTGCGTCGCAGTGCCTCCATACCGGAGAGCACGAGGAAGATCAGCCACAGGGGGGAGCTCAGATAGGTCAGGACCCCCATGCCCAGATGAACCCGGTTGGGCAGGCGAAAGCCCTGGGCCAGGAGCAGGCGCGCATGCTGCAGGTTGCCCTGGCACCACCGCCGGTCCCGTTTCAGGTGCTCCACCAGACTCGGCGGCGTTTCCTCGAAGCTTCCACCCAGCCAGGGGGCCATCCAGACCTGCCAGCCCGCCCGGCGCAGCAGGGCGGCCTCGACGAAATCGTGGCTCAGGATCTCGCCGCCCAGAGGCGGCTTTCCGGGCAGCTCGGGCAGCCCGCAATGCTTCACGAACGGCGCCACCCGGATGATGGCGTTGTGCCCCCAGTAATTGCCCTCCCCCAATTGCCAGAAGCTCAGGCCATGGGCGAACAAGGGTCCGTAGGCCGCGCCGGCGAATTGCTGGATGCGGGCGAACAGGGTTTCCTGATGAACCGGTGCCGGCGGCACCTGGATCAGCGCCGTGCCCGGATTGGCGTCCATCAGCTCGGCCATCTCCACCAGCGTATCGCCGGCCATCACGCTGTCCGCGTCCAGCACCACCATGTAGTCGTAATTCAGGCCCCAGGTCTGGCAGAACTCCGCTATATTGCCGCTTTTCCTGCCCCAGTTGTTCTGACGCCTGTGGTAGAAGATCTGCCCATAGCCGTCCACCGCCTCGCACAGGGCGTTCCAGGCCAGCTCCTCGGCAATCCAGGTTTCCGGGTCCTTGGAGTCGCTGAGGATGTAAACATCGAAACGGTGGGCCTGCCCGGTTTGCCGCAAGGACTCGTAGGTAGCGCGCAGACCGGCGAGCACCTGGTGCGGATCCTCTTCGAAGATGGGCATGGCCAAGGCGATGCGGGACTCCGCTTCCCGCTCCCCTTCCGGGGACTTCCTGGAAGCGGACAGCCAGCAGGGGTCCCGGCCGCGCACGAGCACCCACAATCCCGCCATTGCGGTCCAGAAGGCGGTTGCGATCCAGGCGAACAGGATGGGGAAGAGTATCAGGAGCCCCATTTCGAAGGGGTGGAGCCCCTGAACCTGGAGAATGGCTGCCAGTACCCAGGTTCCGGCTGCGGTGGTGGTTACGATGAGCAGAAGGAGGAGCCAACGCCTAAGGCGTTGTAGACAGGCAGTCCCAGTTTGCATGTGTGTCCTACCAGAGCGCCATGATGATAAAGGCCAAGCTGCCCATGGTTACCCAGGACCAGGATGTGGCGGGCCGCGGGATGAAGATCCCGATCCGGCGCAGGGAAGGAAACGCACTCAGATCCTGCGGATGCATCTTTACCGGTACCGGGGTCGGCCCCTCCCATGTAAAGGAATTTCGGAAGGCCGGCCGCATTCGCCGTCCTCCGCGCAGGAGGCGCGGCTGACAGCCGTCGAGCCCCCTACCGCCGCCCGTCTCGGACAGGCCGGCCTCGTCGGCCAGGGCCTCGTCTATAAGGGGCTGGATGCTACGGAACGGGACCTCCCCCGCCATGTCCCCACTGTAGGGCGTTCGGGCCTCCATCTGGGAGCGGACCCGTCGGCACAGGGCGATCTGGCGTTTCGGATCGGTCACTCCGCAGGCACGCAAATACTCGCAGACCCGGCGGGTAACCGCGTCGCTCGCAATCACAACCTCAGCAGGGTCACAGGACATCCTCGAACACCCCCTGGATGATTCCGCACTGCTCCTTCCGAGCCATATCCGGCACGGCCGCAGGAGCTCGATTCGATCCCTTTCTAGAAAGATGGCCATGCATGGGGGCAGGCATAAATGGGGAGAATCCACTAGTGCCCTGCGAAGAGCCTGTAATCGACGGCGCCGTAAAATCGAGAAATGCCAGAGAGATAGCGGGCTCCCGGGGACATCAGGCGGGCACGCGCTGCTGGAGGCTGAGCCCCAGACGGTGCGCTGTCGGCTCCGTCCACTGTCTGATGGTCTCCAGCTCCTCGGGGCTGAAGCTCGGCTCGTAATAGGTGGGGAAGCGCACCCGCCGTCGCGCCAAGTCGAGCACGGCGTCCGGTTGGGACAGTCGGCAGTGCTCCAGGATGGTCTGGAGCTGTTGGTCCGGAGCGTCGCAAAGCTCCTCGTACCGGACGATCAGGGCCGCTTCGGCGAGCTGCGGGCTGGATTCCAGGCGATCGGCCAGAAAGCTGTGGATATGCGCCCAGTAACGGGCCCACCCCTCCACCTCCGCGCCCTGCGCCCACAGGGCCCGAATGGCCTCGACAGCGGAGGAGTCTCCGGCATTCACGGGCCGCCGGTCCTCGCCGAACTCGAAATGTCCGACCCGCTGGAGGTGGGCGAGCGCCCGGGGATTGCCCCGCTGTCCCGCGCAGAACAGACGCTGCTGCTTCATCAGCGAGGCGATGTGCCAGACGGGATCCCGAACCGGGATGAGGAACCGCGCATCCCCGTACAGCTTTTGCAGGTACTCCAGGCGCGTGGCGTTGTAGTTGCCTTTGGAGACGTACCGGCTCCCGTCGCGCACGAGCAAAAGCTTGCGGATGTGGTCGCGATAGAAGCGCTCGAATTCGGGCCGGCTCGTCTCCTGGTTCAGGACATTGCTGTTGGACGGCGCATGGAGATCCGGGAAAAAGGCCATCCACAGCATCTCTTCGAAGGCTTCCGGGCTTTCCGGCGTGATGCGGATCCCATCCCCGTGCGTCCGCTCCGTGGGCGGACCTTCCCGTCGGGGGACGCGATCAAGGAAGCGGTTCCACATGTAGGGTGTGAACAGGAACGGAAAATCCCGGTAGCGGTGGGTGGCCACCTCCGGGTGGGCATTCAGCAGCTCTAGGAGCAGGGTGCTCCCCGCCCGCGCCAGACCGGCGATGTAGACAGGCTGCTGTACGGCCACCCCGGCCAGCGGATCCGCCAGCAGCCGGGTTTCCAGGTTGCCCAGCCGGGTCCAGAGGCCGGGGTGGCGGCTGATCCAGCCGCTCAGCACATGGACCCACGTGTCCACGTGGAAGCCGGTTTTCTCACCCTCGTGCTTTCCCACTTCTCCTCCGCCCCTCATTCGATTCGGAACAGGAGCTTCAGGGCCACCGACGCCAGGATCAGCGACAGGAAGAAGCTGAATTCCCAGCCCCGTACCCAATGCGGTCCCGCCGGCAGGAATTCCTTGCGCGGAAGCTCCAGGGCAATGCGCTCCACCGCGGCCCCCGCGGGCAGATAACCAGCGGGATTGCCGATCAGCGCATTCCACCAGCGCCATTTGTGCAGCACGGGAACCGGTGCCTGAACCAGGACATCGGCCACCACCCGGCCGTCCGCGCCCGCCACCACTACTCTGGGACGGGCTTGCCCTCCCGTCCCCGAACCATCCGACGCCTGCCATCGGGCCTCCATCCGGGGAGGCTCGGTCCGGATCACCGGCTCGGCCCCCGCGGGCGGGAAGGCGTACCCATATGCGGTGCTCATCCAGACCAGCAGACACAGAAGCGGCAGGGACGCCACGACCGCCGGCCAGCCGACCCGGCCCACCTGCCGGAAGGCCACCTTCAGCAGCCGCCCGATCAGCGGCCAAGCGCCGCGCAGATCACCGTCATACCCATCCAGATCCCGCTGAGCCTGGGCGAGCTCCAGCTTGCCCCGGGCGATGCGGCCCTGCGCGGAGAGCGCTCTATACAGGCCCATGGATACCAGGGCACCGACGATGCCCCAGATCACCACCCGCCCCACCGGCGGGACCGCGGTCTCCATCTGCGCATCCAGCCACTGAAACAGGGGGGCGGGTATCTCCAGTGCTCCCATTATTCCCGTCCTCGTGCCGCACCCCGGGACGGGCGGTCCCGGTTCGCGGCCCGGCGGCTATTTTCCCGGGGACTCCCAGCGGGCGGTCTCCCGATCGGCGGCATCCGTGTCGTTTCCGGATCCGGCCCCCCCGGAGTCTCCCGGATCGTTTCCCGAATAGGCCTGCGTCTGCTCCCGCTTGCGCTTGCGCATCCGCCGGATGGGCCACATGACGAGAAACAGCAGCGCGGCGCCGACGGCGATCAGGAGCCCCCAGAGGGCCCCAAGCAGGCTCAGCCCCGCCCCGGGCCCCACGTAGGCGAGCGCCGCCTCACTGAAGCTCACGGCGCCGACGATCAACAGCATATTGCGAAGGAGCTTTTTCATTCCTGGACCTGTCCCTTGACTAGCCTTCGTTTCTGGAATTGCTTTCGGAACTCGGCGGTGAAGGCTTCGGGCGCGATCCGTTCACCCCAGCTCACCACCGGGGTGAAGCTCTTTTGGTCGAAGGCCCGAACCGGGATGATGTATTCCCAGACGAGGTCCCCTTCGGGCGTGACTTCGAGCAGCCGGCCGCCGTTGGATTCCGTGATCAGCGTGTTGCCGTTGGAGAGCCGTTGCTGGGCCCCGCGCAAACGGCTTTCCATGGGACGCTTCTCGCTTCCGGAATAGCTCCATACGATGCCGCCGGTGGATGGGTCCACCTCCACCACCCGGGAGCGGTGACCGGTCCCGAAGTGGCCGCGGTTATCGAAGAGCAGGATGTTGCCGTTGGCGAGAATGTCGGGGTCGTGCTGGGAGAGCCACGCGCCCCGCAGCGCCCAGACGATCTTCTCCGTCTCCAAATCCAGAAGGGCGATTGCGCCGCCGGCCAGCTCCCGAAAGGACAGCAGCACCTGCCCTTCCTCCACCTGTGGGATCTTCTTCGCCAACCGGCTCGCCGCCTCTCCGTCGATATACTCCACGCTATTGGTATGCAGCGGATCCTCCAGGCTGTAATAGGGGATCCGCCATAGCAGGCGGCGGAACTCGGAGTCGTTGATCGCCTCGGGCAGGGAGATCTTCTTGACCGTCTCGCCGTCCGGGCTGACCACCACCAGGAAGTCTTCCAGGAAGGGCGGCTTCAGGTGCTCCACGTCCTCCAGACGCTTATTCCGGAACGAGTGGGTGAGACCGAAGATGCGCCCATCCCCGGCGACGACGAAATCGTGGTGGAACTGATCCAGGTTCTTCCACTCCACGCCGGAATCCTGGTCCAGCCGCACCATCCCGTAGCCCCAGGGCGTATCCCCCACGCCGATATAGATCGCAAGCAGGTCGCCGTCGGGAAAGACATGGGCCTTGCGGAGATAAGTCTGGTCGTCCGGGACCGGATTCCGGACCGCCGCCGATTCGTCCCAGACGGTGCTGTACGGCCGGCTCCAGGAATGGGCCACCTGTCCGTCCATGGTCAGCAGATAGGCCTTGGGGCCCTGCCCGGATGTGAACAGTGTCAGTCCCTCGAGGGCGCGCTGCTCATCATGGACGGTCACGCCCTGCTCGGACGTCCGGGTCGGCGCCCAGAGATCGGACCAGTAGGGGTGGTCCTGGCTGGAGAGCTTGAGCATGAGCGCATTGGCGCCGCGATATGCATCCCGGATGTAGCTGGCGGGAAACACTTCACCCAGGGTGGCGATGGAACCGCCTACAAACGCTAGAAAGACCAAGGAAAATAGAAAAAGGCCGAAAAAGATCTTGTTTCCGTCCAATATTCGCCGCCTTCCTTGCCACCCCGCCGGTTCTTAGTGCCACCTTTCACGTTGCTCCCTGCCTCCCGGGCCCACAATCAGGGTCATTACCAAGCGGTCCCCGGGCGGGTGTCAGCCGCATACCCGCGCGACGGGCGGGATGGCCCCACTTATCCGGCGGTCCGGCACGGGCCAAGGTGGACGCAGGACAGGCACGGGGGGGCGGGGAAATTGCGGCTGGCGCCTATTTGGGGACGAACGGAAGCGGTACTGCTCCTGATGGCCATGGCCATCACGCTTCTGGCCCTGCTGCCCTGGAGTCCGCAGGGTCCATTCGATGCGCGCACCTACGAGCCTCTGTCCGGGACGACCCTAAGCTACCCCGGCCGGGGTGCGCTGGTGGAGCCCGCCGCATCGCTGGGACATGCACTGGCGGGGGCGCCCGATCCCAGAACCGCGGCGATCTCCACCGCCCTGTGGGCGCTGCTTGGGGGTGCCATATGGGGCGCGCTGGAGGCACGGAAGCGCCGGCGCCGGGTGGTGCCCCCCGCCATGGCCCGGGGGCTGCTCGTGCTCCTGGCCTTCCTCGCCTACGCGGCGCTCTATCTCCTGGTCCCCTTTCCCGGTTGGCGGCTGGAGGCCGCCGAGCCGGATACCATCGTCACCGACCTCCAGGTCCATACCCATCATTCCTACGACGGGCTTTACACGCCGCGTGCGGCCTTGGCGCTACTGCACGCCCGAGGGGTGGAGGTGGCGGGCATCACCGAGCATCGGAATCCCGCGGGCGCGCTGATGGTGCGGAAGGCGGGACGGGCGGACGACAAGCTTCCCGCCGTGCTGCCCGGCATGGAGCTCGGAGCCCCCGAGGGCCAGGTGCTCGGCCTGGGAATCCGGGGGCGCGATGACCTGCCGCGCCGCCTGCGCTCCTATCCGGAGGTGTCGCGGTTCGGCCGCGACCTGCACCGGAGGCACGGGGGCGTGGTTCTCGCCCTGGGATGGCTCCTGGACCCCGAGGACGTCCGCAGGCTGGCCGCCGCCGGCGTGGACGGGTTCGAGATCGCCAATCTGGGTCATCCCGGCGTCCCTTCGGATACCCGCCGTGCCATACTGCGTGAAGCCCGACGGCGCGACCTGGCCCTGGTAGCAGACAGCGACTGGCACGGCTGGACGGGCGCCTGGCGGACCTGGACCCTGATCCGTCCGGAGTCTCCCGGTGCCCGGCCGCTTCGGGAGCAGGTGCTGCGCGCCTTGCGTGCACCGGAGCCAGACCGGGTTATTCCCGTCGTGGCGGGGTACCTGGGCCCGCCCTCATGGGCCCGGGCGGCGCTGGCCCCGGTGTGCGAGCTAACGCGCTACGCCGGAGCACTTTCCCCGGAGCGTGTGCTGGGCTGGTGGCTGTGGATGCTGCTCGCGCTCCCGGCGGCCCGAGGCCTGCGGATCCTCGGCCACGCTCCGGGACCAGTGCTGACCGCCTCGGGGCTGGTGGCGGTGGGCCTCGCCCTGATCGGTGCCGCGGGACCCCTCGCCCTCTTCCCCGCACCGCAGGCGGTTAGCCCGGAATTCCACCGCCGGGTGGGAGGCGCGGGGATCGGCCTGGGGGTCCTCGCCATCGTGGCCGGGGCGGCAGCGTTACGCCGCCTCCCCCGGCCAGCGACCCGGTGATCCGAACCCTTCCGCAGCCCCGACGGGACACCCCCGCTCCAGTCCGCGAGCGCTTGACATCCCCGCAGATTTGGGCGAACTTCCTGCCACCCAACCGACCGGTCGGTTAACCCGAATATCGCTCGTGGAAGAAGAATTTTCTCCTTAGAATCAAACCTTCCACGCCGGGACGTGGGCAGCTATTCTCCCGAGCGCGACGTTCGGACAGCCGATACGTCGCCCTCCTGCGGACAGCGCTGGGGGAGGGCCTGCAACGTGCAGAATTTCTTAAGCCATTCGACGAACGGCTAGCGTCTTGTCTCAAAAGCTCATCGCCATTTGGCGAGCCGGGAAGGCGGGCTTCCCGCCACCGTACCCGGCGGGAACGGACACGACGCGTAGGCCCCGTTCATTCAAGACAAAGCGCGCACTACCATGACCCGAGCCCATTGGTTCTGGGGGATCTTCGGCATCCTCATTTCCCTGTTCCTCAATCTGAGCACCATTCCCCTGTTCGACGTGGACGAGGGGGCCTTCGCCGAAGCCACCCGGGAGATGCTGGCTCGGGGCGATTTCCTCACCACGTACCTCGACGGCGCGCTCCGCTTCGACAAACCGATCCTCATCTACTGGCTGCAGGCGCTCTCCGTTAGCGTGCTGGGGCTGACCGAAGGCGCCGTGCGGCTGCCGTCCGTGCTCGCCAGCCTGGCCTGGGCGGGGCTCACCTTTTTCTTCGGCCGCCGCTATTTCGGTACGGAAGCCGGTTTCTGGGCAGCCTTTTTCCTAGCCCTCGCCCTGCAGGTCAGCCTGATCGCCAAGGCGGCCATCGCCGACGCCCTGCTGAACCTCTGGGTCGCCACCGCCCTGTTCGCCATATTCCGCTACCACGCATCCGGACGGCGCCCCTACCTGCTTTCCGCCTACGCGGCCATGGCGCTCGGCATGCTGACCAAGGGGCCGGTGGCGGTGCTGATCCCCTTCGCCACCACCTTCCTGTACTATCTGTCGCTGGGTCGCTGGCGGGACTGGCTACGCGGGGTGACCGACGTCCCGGGACTGCTCCTGTTCCTCGTCATAGCCGGACCCTGGTTCGCCCTGGAATATGCCGCCCAGGGCCAGGCCTTCATCGACGGCTTCTTCCTGAAGCACAACGTCGACCGCTTTCAGGGGCCCATGGAGGGCCACACGGGCAGCCTGCTGTACTACGTGCCCGTGGTCCTGCTCGGAGTACTGCCCTTCACCGGTCTGATACTGCGCGGCCTCCGGCCGCTGCGGGCCCTCTGGGCGGATTCCCTGAGCCGTTTCCTGCTGCTGTGGTTCACCTTCGTCTTCGTCTTCTTCTCCATTTCGGGAACCAAGCTTCCGCACTACGTGATTTACGGCTATACGCCGCTGTTCCTGCTGGCCGGCCGCGCCGCCACCCGGGCCTGGAGCCCCTGGATGATCGGCCTGTGGCCGCTGGGCTTCCTGGGGGTTCTGGCGGCGCTTCCCCTGATCGCGGCCCACTTCGCGGACACCGTTTCCGCTCCCCTCGCCCTGGCGATGATCGAGGGACTCCAGGCGCGGCTCGGCTGGGCCTGGTCCTCGGCCATGCTGCTTCTGGGCGTAGCGCTGCTCGTCCTGCTTTACTGGGGGAGCCGCCGCGGGATCCTGCTGGGCATGGGCATCGGCATGGCCGTGGTCTTCCACGGTGCCCTCCTGCCCCAGGCGGCGGCGGTCAAGCAGGGGCCGATTCGGGAGGCCGGCGAGCTGGCACGCCGGATGGACGTTCCGATCCATCTGGAAATGCGCGCCCCCAGCTTTCTGTTCTACGCTCGGTCGACCTCCGTGGGTCGCCCAATGCGCCCCGGCGACTGGGTCCTGATCGAGGCACACCAAGCGCACGAGCTGCCTCCCCATCGCGTGGTCCGGAACCGTAACGGCATCCTGCTCGCCGAAATTCGCGAGGAAGACTGATGAAGTTATCCGTCGTTATTCCGGTCATGGACGAAGAGGGCAATATCCAGCCCATGATGGAAAGCCTGCGGGAAGCCCTGGCGGGGGTGGACCACGAAGTGATCTTCGTGGACGACGGCTCCCGGGACAATACGGTAGCGGCCCTCAAGGCCGAATCCTACAGGCATACCCGGGTGCTAGTGCTCTCCCGCAACTACGGGCAGACCACTGCCATGGCCGCGGGTATCGACGCCGCCCGGGGCGACTACATCGCCACCCTGGACGGGGACCTGCAGAACGATGCGGGCGACATCCTCAATATGGTGGAACGGATGGAGCGGGAAGGCTGGGACGTGGTGGCCGGCAACCGCAAGGGGCGCAAGGACGGCTGGCTGTTCCGCAAGCTGCCCAGCAAGGCGGCCAACCTGCTTATCGGCCGCCTGACGGGGGTCCAGCTATCGGATTACGGCTGCACGCTCAAGGTGTTCCGGGCGGAAACCGCCAAGAATCTCGGACTTTACGGCGAGCTACACCGCTTCATCCCGGTCCTGGCCACCCTGCAGGGGGCCCGGATAACGGAAATGGACGTGCAGCACCACCCGCGCGTCAGCGGACGCTCCAAATACGGCCTGGGCCGCACCATGCGAGTCCTCTCGGATCTCACCCTCATGGTGTTCCTGCAAAAATACTCCTCACGGCCCATGCACCTGTTCGGAAGCTCGGGAATCCTGGTGCTCACCGCCGGTATGCTGGTGGACCTCTACATGGTCTACCTGAAGCTGCTGGGCCAGGACATCGGCACCCGGCCCCTGTTGTTCCTGGGGATTCTGCTGACCGTGGTGGGCTTCCAGCTGATCACCACCGGCTTCATCGCCGAGCTCATGATGCGGACCTATTATGAGTCCCAGAACAAGCGCCCCTACCGGATCAAGGAAGAGTATGTCGGCGGCGGCTAAGCTGCTCGCCCGGCTCGCCTTCCTCGCCGGCGCCCTCTACCTGCTTCTGAACGCCGTCGACCTGCCCGCGCTGAAACAGGCCCTCTCGCGCGCCAGCCCGCTCTGGCTCGGGGTGGCCCTGATTCTGTTCAATGCCTCCCAGGTCCTCAGTGCCGGCCGTCTGCAGGTCCTGCTACATCCGGTCGGGGCCGTTCCTCGGTATTTGGAGCAGCTGCGCCTCTACTACGCCGGGATGTTCTGCAATCTGTACCTGCCCGGCGGGATCGGTGGTGACGGCCTCAAAGCATACTGGCTGAAGCGGCGGTTCGGCGTGGGCCTGGGGAGCCTGATTCGGGCCCTGCTCCTGGACCGGGCCTCGGGGCTGGCCGCGCTGCTGGCCCTGGCCTGCCTGCTCGGGACGGTATGGAGTGGAGCATGGTACTGGCTGCTCTTGGGCCTGGGGGGCTTGCTGGTCTACCCCGCCCTGGCCGACCGGCTGTTCCCGCGATTCCGGGGGACGGCCCCCCGGGCACTGGCCCTGTCGCTGGGCATTCAGGGGCTGCAGGGGGGGTCGGCGTGGGCACTCATGCAGGCCCTGGATCTGGATGGCGTCATCTACCTGCTTCTGTTCTTCCTGTCGGGTATTGCCGCCCTCGCTCCGGTCACCGTCGGGGGACTGGGCGCGCGGGAGCTGATCTACCTCTACGGCCTCTCCTGGACGGGCCACCCGCCCGGCGGCGGGATCGCCCTTGGCCTGTTCTTCTTCGCCATAACCGGACTCTCCTCCCTGGCCGGGTGGCCGCAAACCGGCAGGTTTCTGCGCACCCACAAGGCCGGGGAGAGCGATGCGGCGGCCCGCGGCGGCACGCCCTAGGCCGGTTGATCCGACATGCCCCCGGACTCCCCCATGCAGGCACGGCCCGCGCGACGGGAGCTCAATCGCTACCGTAGGCCTTCGCCTCCGCCGAGCCCGGAGGGGCCACCAGAAGCCAGGCGCCCGCGAGGACCATGGGCAGCGACAGCCACTGGCCCATGGAAAAGCCCAGGGCGAGTGTTCCAAGCTGCGGGTCGGGGGCCCGGAAGTATTCCACGCCGAACCGGAACACCCCGTACAGCAGCAGGAACAGCCCGAATACCCGACCGTTGCGCCGGGGGCGGCGGGCATATACCCAGACGACCACGAATAGCACGAGGCCCTCCAGGAGCACTTCGTAGATCTGGGAAGGATGGCGGGGAATCCGGTCCACGTGCGGGAAAATCATGGCCCAGGGCAAGGCGGGATCGGCGGGCCGGCCCCACAGCTCGCCGTTGATGAAATTGCCGAGGCGGCCAAGACCGAGCCCGATGGGGACCACCGGCGTGAGGAAGTCCCCCACCGCTAGGATGGGCCGGTTATGCCGGCGGGCGAACCAAATGACCGCGAGCACCACACCGATCAGACCGCCATGGAAGGACATTCCGCCGTCCCAGACGGCGAGCATGGCCAGGGGATGGCTCAGGTAGAAATCCAGGTTGTAGAACAGCACATAGCCCAGCCGCCCTCCCAGCACCACCCCCAGGATGCAGGCGAAGGCCAGATCGTCCACCTCCTGGGCGCCCACCCCGATGCGGTCCCGGCGACGCTGCAGGATCACCCAGCCGAGGATAAAGGCAACCGCGTACATGAGTCCGTACCAGTGCACGGCCACAGGGCCGATCTCGATGGCAACCGGATCGATTCGCGGATAGACCAGCACTGGCATGCTCCTTCAGCTAGGCGATTCCCAAAGGGGATGGCAAAATGATTTTCAGTGGCCGGATCCAAGCGGCTCCGGACGTTTTCGTTCACCCTCCGTACCAAGCGAGGTACTTCCCTTGCAACGGCGCCTTATCCAAAAGGGTCTTCTAAAGGCCTCCCAATGGGCCGTCAAGGCTGCCCGAGAAGGATTCCAGGTTCCCATTCCGCAATCCATGCTGGACAATCTGATGCGTCGGGTGGATGACCCCTCCGTCCGGGATCTTCAGCTTAAGGCGACCCCGGATAACCGGCTCGAGCTCTCGGGAAAGAAGAAGAAAGGCGTCTGGGTGGGCTTCCAGGCCACCTTCCAGATGGCCCCGCCCCACGCCCAGGAGCACGGCCAGAGCCTGGCCCTTACGCTGGAGAAAGCCGACCCCTTTTTTGCCCGCAACGCCCTCCTGGACACCCTGGCCGACGTGGACGGCGTACAAGTTCAGGAAGAGCGGGTTCTGGTGGATCTGGGAAGCCTCATCGAGCAGAACGATTGGGGCCGGCGAGTTCCCAAGGCCCTGAGGGACCGCCTGCGCATCGCTGACGTGTCCACCCAGGACGGCCGGATCAACCTGCGGGTGGGCATTACCTGACTTACGGCCTTTCCAGGCCGAGCCAGACCCGCGCCAGGGCGCCCCGAGCTGCCCGGGCGACGATTACCGCGATTGCCAGCCCCAGAAGGTCGGCGACCCAATCCTCCATGGACATGCGTCTTCCGGCCACGAAGGATTGATGGTACTCGTCCAGGCCGCCGAACAGGGCCCCCGCCAAAAGCCCCATGCTTCCCCACGTGGGCCGGGGCCATCGGGGCCGCATGCGGGCAGCCGCTCCGACCCCGAGCACCCCCAGCACGAAGTAGACTCCCGTGTGCAGCGCCTTGTCGGCCCCCTGGAACGGATAGACCGGAAGGAGCGTGCCGGGGAAGTGGCTGGAAATGGTAATCAAGGCCGCCCACAACAGCCAAGCGGAAATCCAGAGCACGGTGGCGGTCCGCGGCCGGAGCGCCCTGTCCATGGGGTCTTCCCTCTCTCAAAGGCCCGCCCCCGCCCGGTTCACGCGCCGAGAGCGGGAAAGGATAGCACGACCCGCCCAGCCCGCCGGTTCGCTGCTACGTCATCGGCGCAAGCGGGCACGGGGGAGAACGTTCGCAGGCCGTAAGCGCCCGCACAGGTTGGCCAGGAAAGTGGGCGGGGTCAAGGCCGCCGCCCGGGAAACGGATTTGGATCGGAGCCCCAGCCCCAAGCCTGCCTACCGGGGCTTCAAGCCTTCCATGAGCAGGTGCAGCATGCCTTCGGCGAACTGGTCGGGATCGTCGGCGAAAGCGATCCCCGGCGTATGCGACAGCATTTCCCGGGCCTGGAAAAAGAATATCTGGGAGCCCACCAGAACGGTGGTCACCAGGGCCGGATCGTGCTCCCGGCCGAACAGCCCGGCCTCCTGACCGCGCTGGACGAGCTCCACCATGCGCTGGAAGTTGTCCCCGTAGACTTCCTGGGCCAGGGTCCGAATCCGCTCCGATTCCCCGTCCAGCAGCTCTCGGAATATGAGCTGCCCGACCTGGGCGTGATTGAACAGGTGGTGGATGTGATAGCGGGCGAACTCCGCCAGGGCCTTCTCGGCCTGCTCATCCTCACCGAGGACACCCTGCAGGAAGGCTGTGGTTTCCTGGCACGCCTGGAGTATGACGTGATAGTACAGGGCCTCCTTGCTGGGGAAGTGGTGGAAGATGGCCGCCTTGCTCAGCCCGGCCTCCCGGGCCAGAGCCGCCATGGAGACCCCCTTGAACCCGTGCCGGGCGAACAGGCGGGCCGCCACCTCGGTGATCCGCCGACACCCATCCGCGCTTTCCCGAACCTCGGTCATCCCGCTTCCAACCTGTTGGGCCGCAATTTACTGACCGAACGGTCAGGGCGTGAACCCTCTCCCGATCCGGAAGGAATGTCAAGATTCGGGACCCTATGGGTCCGGGACTTAAAGGCGGACAATGGCCGGGTCCGTGTCACCCGGCACCTCCCGAGCGGCCCGTGCAAAAGACCGGAGCCGCGAAACCCCATGACTCGGCGCTGTTAACATGGCACAAATGGGGAGAAGACCGATGTCTGGCGCGACCGCCGCAATATCCCGTCGACAATCGGGAAGAAGACAGTCTGCAAGGGGTTCTTGACTTCCTGACCGGTCGGTCAGCAAACTACTGCTCCAGCACGCCGGGGGATTCCGGAACGTCTGTCCGTCCTTCCTCCGCCGGAAGCTCTACCACTCTCTTCGTCACTCGGAGCCCGTCCGTGCCTTCCATGGACGGGCCAAGAGGAATACCTTCTATGGGTAATGTCAGCGGTAAAGCCCGGACACGGGGCCTCCTGCTCGGAATGGCCGCCGTCCTCGCCGCCCCTCCTGTCCAGGCAGCCGACCTGCTCGATCTGTACCGGACCGCGGAGCAGGTGAGCCCCAATCTGGAGCAGGCACAGAGGCAGCGCCTGATCGCCAATTACCAGGAGGATCAGGCGCAGGCCGGGTTCTTCCCCTCCCTGACCGGCCAGGCCTCCCGCAGCTGGAACGAGGAAACCCAAGTCATCGCCGGATCGCCGCAAAGCTCCGGCACCACCGATTACACCCAGGATCAGTACAGCCTGACGCTGAGTCAGCCTCTGTTCATGGGGGGACGCACCTGGCTCAGCGTGGACATCGCCCAGCTCGGCCAGCGGCAGGCGGAAGCGCAGCTTTCGGCCACCCGCCAGGACCTGATGGTGCAGGTGGCCGAGGCCTATTTCGCCGTGCTCAATGCCCAAGACGACGTGAACCTGGCCCAACGGGAGGTGCGGCGCGTCAAGGAGCACCTGGAGCGGGCCCAGGCCCAATTCGATGTGGGGACCGGGGATATCACCGGCGTGCGCGAGGCGCAGGCGCGCAGGGACCAGGCACAGACGCGCCTAATCCGGGCCCGCAACACCCTGCAAACCGCCCGGCAGCGGCTGCGCCGCCTCATCCGGAAGCGGCCCCCCGCCCTCGAAGAAGTGGAAGAGGTCGAGCTGGGCGCCCCCGATCCCTCCAGCCCCGAGGCCTGGGTGGATCGGGCGCTCGGCGAGCATCCCGAGCTGGTCCGGCTCCGCAAGCAGCTCAACATCGACCGCAAGAACGTGGATCTAGCGCGGCGCCAGCGGTGGCCCGAGATCTCCGCCCAGGCCCAGTACAGCAAGGTGGAGGGCGGAAGCTTCTTCACCTCCGACGAGGTGCACAGCGCCACCCTGCAAATGGACTGGCCCATCTACCAGGGCGGCCGGGTATCGGCCACCACCAATATCCGCCAGGAGCAGGCCTCGCAGACCCGCCTGCAGCTTGACGACCAGCAGGAGCAGGTCCGGGTGCAGACCACCCAGGCCTTCTACGATTGGGAGTCGGCCATGCAGGAGGTACGCAGTCTCCGGGCCCAGGTGCGCTCCGCCAAGACGCAGCTGGAGGCCATCCAGACCGGGTTCGAGGTGGGACGCCGTACCAGCATCGACGTGCTGGACGCCCAGCAGGAATATTTCGATGCCCTGCGCAACCTCTCGCAGGCCCGTAATCAGTACCTGCTCTCCCGGCTGCAGCTGAAATCCGCCGCCGGGGTCCTGACCATGGCGGATCTGCAGACGGTGAACCGCCAGCTGAACTAGGGGCCCCGCCAGGCCTTCTAGGACGGCCCGGACGCTTTCGTCCGGGCCGTTTTAGCGTCTTCCTCCCGGAACTGTTTGGCCAGGATTGCCCGGTACTGTCGGATCCGCTGCACGTACTGAACGGGCTCCATTCCCCGCGCATAGCCGTAAGGCAGGTCCTTGTAGTATTTGCGCTGCGAGAGCAGGGGCAGCATTTCCTTCAGGGCGTTCCAGCTGTCCGGATCCCGGTCGAACCGGCGAGCAAGCCGGCGGGCGTCCCAGACATGGCCCATGCCCACATTGTAGGCCGCCAGGGCGATCCAGGTGCGGTCCGGCTGCCGGATGCTGTCGGGCAGCCGCTCGAACATGCGCTGGAGATACTCCGCGCCGCCCCGGATGCTGTTTTCCACATGGATGCGGTCCTCTATGCCCAGCGAGCGGGCGGTGGTCAGGGTCAGCATCATCATGCCCCGAACACCGGTGGGGCTCTCCGCCCGGGGCCGCCAATGGGACTCCTGGTAGGCCTGTGCGGCCAGGAGTCTCCAATTGAAGGGATATTTGGCGGCCACTTTCTTGAACAGGCCCATGTATTCGGGCAGCCGATTGCGGATGCGCTGCTGGAACGTGGCGATGTCCACGTAATCGAAGAGCTTGATGTGTCCGTAATAGCGTTCCCGGAGGGCGGCCAGCTCGTGCTCCTCCTTGAGGGAGGCGAACCATCTGCGCAGCCGCGCCTGGAGCTCGGTGGAGCCACGGGGCAGCGCCCAGGCCAGCTCCTGGTCCTCGCTCAGGGAAAAGGCGACGGTCAGATCGGGGTAATAGCGCTGGTTGACCGCCACGATGTTGGAATCGGCCACGGTACAGTCCGCCTCGCCCTTTCGCAGCTGCAGCAGGACCTGCTCCATGGACAGCTCGCTCGTGGTCCGCCACTCCAGCCCATGGACCACCTGCTTCACCTCCCGCAGCCGTTCCACGTAGCTAGTACCCGCCAGGACCAGCAGGTCCACCTCCGGCAGCTCCTCCCACGCATCGGGCACAGCCCCGCCCCGCTTGCACACCACCTGCTGGCGCACCTTCTGGTAGGTGGGACCGAAATCGAACCGCGCCTCGCGGCTGCGCGTCCTGGTGATTCCCGCGGCGGCGATGTGTCCCTCCCCCGCTTCCAGCGCATCGAGCAGGGATACCATGTCATCGATCACGGTGATGTGGAGCTCGACGCCCAGCTCCTCCGCAAGCTTTCTGGCCAGGTCGTACTCCAGACCGGTCTCGCCTTCACGGCCATAGTAGTAGGTGGTGGGCGAGTTGCGGGTCAGCACGCGCAGCTCTCCGGAGGCCCGGATCCTTTCCAGGGCTCCCTCGCCGTGGGGTCCTCCGTCCCCGCCGCCACAGCCCGTCAGGACCGCCGCGCTCCCGGTCAGCAGCCACAATCCGCCGAAACATGGACGGCCAAGCCAACGTGCGGCCCGCTTCAGCGTTCGGCCCATTCCGCGCCTCCGGAGACCGGCTCCGCCGGTCCGTATCCCATGGAAAATCCGGTTTAATGGACCCGCCATTCTACAGGATACGGATAATATCCCTTAGGGGACTTGAAAACGGAGGATACGGCCCCATTTGAAAGGGTAGAAAGGCGATTCTAGAGACACGCCCGACATTTCCACCAAGCAACAGGAGGCGGCCATGGCATTAATGCGGTATGACCCCTGGCGGACCATCAGCCAGCTACAAAATGAAATGAATCGTTTGTTCGAGAGCCAACTGGATAGTGAAGAGTCCGGGGACAACGGCACCGTGGCGGCCGATTGGAGGCCGGCAGTGGACGTCCAGGAGGATTCCGCGAATTACACCATAACCGCGGATCTTCCGGGCGTGGACCCCGAGAACATCGACGTTTCCCTGGAAAACGGGGTACTGACCATCCGGGGAGAGCGTCAGGACGACCGGAGAGCGGAAAGCGGCGAATACAAGCGCGTGGAGCGTATCCGGGGTACCTTCTTCCGGCGCTTCACGCTTCCCGACACCGCGGACGCGGAGAACGTGAAGGCGAAAAGCCGCAACGGCATCCTGGAGATCGTCATTCCCAAGCAGAAAGAGATCCAGCCGCGCAAGATCCAGGTGGAGTCCTGACGCTGAGCGCCGTCCGGTCCGTACCGGCTGTCACGGCGGGGCCCGCCCCGCCTTTTTTGCCTTCAAGCGGGACCGGCACCCGCCGAAACGGCCGGAGCTTCTCGGTGGATCGCCAATTTCTTCCCGGGCAAGGGGAACGGTATGGAATACAAGGATTATTACGGGATCCTGGGCGTTTCCCGGGACGCCGACAGGGACGAGATAAAGCGGGCGTACCGCAAACTTGCCCACAAGTACCATCCCGATGTCAGCAAGGAGCCGGACGCGGAGAAGCGCTTCAAGGAGGTCAAGGAGGCCTACGAGGTCCTGTCCGACCCGGAGAAACGGCAGGCCTACGACCAGCTCGGATCCGGCTGGCAGGCGGGCCAGAGCTTCGAGCCGCCGCCGGGATGGGAAGGCAATTTCGATTTCCGGGGCGGGGGCTTCTCGGCCTTCGGCGCCGAGGAGTTCAGTGACTTCTTCGAATCGCTGTTCGGCGCCGGCGGCTTCCGTCAGCAGGATCCGTTCTCTCGGGCCCGCGGCGGGACCTGGGGGGGTGCCGGCGGCTTCGCCGGCCGCGGCGAGGACCAGCACGGGCACCTGGAGATCACCCTGGAGGAGGCCTTCCAAGGCGGCAGCCGCCGAATCCAGATGACCACCCCCGAGCCCGACGGGAAAGGACGCATGGTGAACAAGCCGCGCAGCCTGGATGTCCGCATCCCGTCCGGTGTGCGGGACGGACAACAGATCCGGCTGTCGGGCCAGGGCAGCCCGGCCCCGGGCGGCGGAGCGCGTGGCGACCTCTATCTCGAGCTGCGGATCCAGCCGCACCGACACTTCCGTCTGGAGGATCGGGACGTCTACCTGAACCTCCCCATCACCCCCTGGGAAGCGGCGCTCGGGGAGCGTATCCAGGTGCCCACCCTGGGCGGCACGGTGACCCTGGCCATTCCGCCCGGGGCACAATCGGGACAGAAGCTGCGCCTCAAGGGCCGGGGGTTGCCAGGCAGCCATCCGGGAGACCAATATGTAATCGTGCAGATCAAAGTCCCCAAGCCCGAAACCGAGGAGCAAAAGGAGCTCTATCGGGAGATGGCGCGCAAGCTGCCCTTCACCCCGCGCGCCGATCTTGGAGTGTAGTCCATGGCGGAAGCTCCGGAACCGATTACCGGCGTGATTCTGGACGAGACCACCGTGTACACCCTGGGCGAGCTCGGCCAGGCCAGCGGCCTGGACGCGGAGCGGTTGGTCCAGCTCGTACACCTGGGCGTCCTCGAGCCCCTGGAATGGCACCGGGAGCGGTGGTGCTTCTCCGGGCATTCGGTTCTGCGCCTGCAGACGGCCCTGCGCCTCCAACGGGATCTCGGAGTCAATCCGGAGGGGGCCGCCCTCGCCCTGGACCTGCTCGACGAGCTGACAGCCTTGAGACAGCGCACGGACAGAATGGAAAGACAGCTTTTCGGCTGACCCTAGCCGCCCTATACTGTCCGGTATTCTCCCGATCAGGATGAGGGGCCATGGCTGGCGGTAATCGCACCGACCCTCCCAAAGGGCGCGGCGCGACGAGCAACCCGGAGGGCCGCTTCGAATCGGTCACCCACGAACCGGTGGACGACGGCTGGGGTGACAAGGATCCCGCCCCTCCTTCCCTCCGAACGGAAGTCGCCGTCGATGCCGCCCGGAGCGCCATTACCTGGAACGACTCCCCCGACCTGCCCTTCGACCGTTCCGTCAATCCGTACCGCGGCTGCGAGCACGGCTGCGTCTACTGCTATGCCCGCCCCACCCACGCCTATTGGGACCTCTCACCCGGGCTCGATTTCGAAAGCCGTCTACTGGTAAAGCCCGAAGCGGCCCGCCTGCTGGAGGAGGAGCTGGCCGCTCCGGATTACCGGTGCGCACCCATGGCACTGGGCACCAATACGGACCCGTACCAGCCCATCGAGAAAAAGTACGGCATCACTCGCGCCCTCCTGGAAACCCTGGAGCGCACCAGCCATCCGGTCTCCGTCGTTACCAAGTCCACCCTGGTGGAGCGGGACCTCGATGTCCTGGCCCCCATGGCGGCGCGCAACCTGGCCACGGTCACGGTTTCCCTCACCACCTTCAACCGGGAGCTGTCGCGCCGTATGGAGCCCCGGGCGGCGGCCCCCAACCGACGGCTGCGCATCATAAAGAACCTAACCTCGGCGGGCATTCCGGTCGGCGTGCTGGTGGCACCGGTGATTCCGGTGCTCACCGACGGCGAGCTGGAGCGCATCCTGGAGGCCTGCGCCGAGGCCGGCGCCGGCAGCGCGGGCTATGTGCTGCTCCGGCTACCGCACGAGGTGGAGGGCCTGTTCCGCGAATGGCTGGCCACCCACTATCCCCAGAAGGCGGACCACGTCATGAGCCGCCTGGAGGAAGCGCGGGGCGGAGCCGCCAACGATCCCGAGTTCGGCAGCCGCATGACCGGCACAGGGGCATACGCGGAGCTCATCGGCCGGCGCTTCAACCTTGCCTGCCAGCGGCTGAGGCTATCCGGCCACGACAACGCGCTGGAAACCGGGCTGTTCACCCCGCCTCCGCCTCCTTCTGGGACGCAGATGAGCCTGTTCTGAAGCGCTGCGAAACAGGCGAGGTTCTCAGAAAAAATTCCCGGCGGCGGCCAGATGCCGCTCCCAATAGGGGTTCTCGAGGCTGGCGAAGGTTACCCGCCTCCCTCGGGACGGCGCATGGATGAAACGGTCGCGGCCCACGTACATGCCCACGTGGGAGACGTCCCCGCCGATCCGGAAAAACAGCAGGTCCCCCGGACGCACGCGGTCGGTCCGCACCAGGGAGGCCGCCTCCCGCAAACGGTCCACGGTGCGCGGCACGGAAATGCCGACCTTTGCATAGGCATACTGGATCAGCCCGCTGCAATCGAATCCCGGGCCACCGTCGCCGCCCCATTTATACGGTGCGCCCATTCCCGTGCGGGCAGCCTCCACCACCCGGGCGCGCGCCAGCTCCAAGCTGGGCGCGGGCCCCGAAACCCCCTCGGGCCCCGGCCGGGCGGGATGCGGGGCACAGCCGGCCAGCTCCAGCGCGGCCAGCAGGAGAACGCCCCTCCCTATCCATCTCGGGACCGACCAGTGCAGGCTGCAGGCAATCATGCTTCCCCCGTGGAAACGGCTTCTTCCCGGTACTTGTACCAAAATCCCGCCGCGGCGGCGACCGCCCACCCGGACCGGCCAACCCCTCGGGAAAGAGACTATTCGAGGCCACGCATGGATTGGCCACAGGTGGTAAGGGCCTTGGGGCGGCGGCAAGGGCGCAAGGCCACTGGAAGGGAGGCACCCGCAGGGCAGAGCCCCTTGGAGCCCGGAGGCCTTGTCCCCGCCCCTCGGATCCCCTTCGATCCGGTTCGAAATTCCACGCGCGGCGTCTAACAGTTAGAAAGGCCCCGCCGCTACGGGAAGAGCGCGGCGACTTGGATACACGGAGGATGTCAGCCCTCCCGTTCGTAATGCCCCACCAGCTCGGTTTCGGCCAGCATATGGGCTCTGGCGGTCTTTTCCACTTCCTCCATCGTGGCCTTCCCGGGCAGGTCCAGGTGGTCCACATCCAGAGCGAGCAGGCGAAATCGGTAGTGGTGGGCGCCGTGCCCGGCGGGCGGACAGGGACCGCCGTAGGCCGTCTTGCCGAAGTCATTGGCTCCCTCCGGGAAACGCCCGGGGGTGCCGGCACTGGAGAACCCTTCCTCCAGAAAGGTGGTCTCGGGCGGGATGTCGTACACCGCCCAATGCTGGAACGTCCCGCCGGGGGCATCCGGATCGTCGCACACCAGGGCGAAGCTGCGGGTGTTGTCCGGGATCCCGGCCCATTCCAGGGGCGGTGATACGTCCTCGCCGTCGCAGGTGTACTTCACCGGTATCTGATGGTCATGGGCGAACACGCCGCTCATAAGCGTCAGGCTCATTGCCTTCCCTCCCTTTGCTCGAGTGGTCGGGACGTACGGATCATCGCTCAAAAGTGGCGATCAACCGGGCTTCGCCCAGCACATGGGCCTGCGCGGCCCGCTCCACCTCCGGGACCCCGGCGCCGTCCTCCACTTCAAGATGCGGCACCGCGAGGGCGAATATCCGGAGATGATAGCGATGGGTACCGTGGCCCTCCTCCAGGTAGCCAGTATCGGCGGGAATATCGAACACTGCCCAGTGCGTGAAGGCTCCCTCCGGCGCATCCGGGTCGTGGCAGATCACGCCGAAGCTGTGGGTACCCTCCGGGGCCCCCTCCCAGCGCAGTGGCGGCGATTGATCCGCCCCCGCACAGGCGTTAACCACCGGGATGGAATCGCGGGTGCCGAATGCCTCGCTGCACAATTGCATGGCCATGGCGTCCTCCTCTCCATCGATTCGGGTAACCGCCTCCGGTTCAACCGGCCGCCTCCAGCTCCCGGGCAAAGGCCGCCGGCCGGACCGGAAGCCGCCTGGCACCCCACGCCCCCGGCTCGGCCTCCAGGACCCCCGCGCACGGCGTTCCGCAGGCGGTACAGCAGCCGCCCGCGTCCAGCTCCCATTCACTCAGCCGGTACCAGTCCCGGCCGATGAGCAGCGTGCCGCACTCGGAGCAATACGTGCTCTGCCCCGCCTTGTCGTGGACATTACCGGTGTATACGTAGCGGATACCGTTGTGCAGGGCGATCTCCCGTGCCCGCGCTAAGGTTTCGGGCGGAGTGGGCGGGTATTGCCGCATCTTGTAGTCCGGATGGAAGGCCGTGAAATGCATGGGCACCTCCGATCCGAGCTCCTCCCGCACCCAGCGGGTCATCCCCTCGATCTCCGCCTCCGAATCGTTCTCGCCGGGGATGAGGAGCGTGGTCAGCTCCATCCATACCCCGGTTTCCGCGTGGATGTAACGCGCGGTATCCAGCACCGGCCCCAGGGACGACCCGGTCAGCTTCTTGTAGAAACGCTCCGAGAAGGCTTTCAGGTCGAGATTCACCGCGTCCATTTCCGCATAGAACGCCGCCCGGGGACTGGGGGCAACGTACCCGCTGGAGACCGCCACCGACTTGATACCGTGCTCCCGGCAGGCCCGGGCGATATCGATGGCGTATTCGTGGAAAATGATGGGATCGTTATAGGTGAACGCCACGCTCCGGGCGCCGAGCCGCCCGGCCATGTAGGCCACCAGCTCCGGCGAGGCCCGGTCGGCGAGCGTATCCATCTCCCGGGATTTGCTCATGTCCCAGTTCTGGCAGAACTTGCAGGCCAGATTGCATCCTGCGGTGCCGAAGGAAAGCACGGGGGTACCCGGCAGGAAGTGATTCAACGGTTTCTTTTCGACGGGGTCTACGCAGAACCCGGAGGAGCGCCCGTAGGTGGTGAGAACGATGCGGTCGTCCCGCCGCCCGCGCACGAAGCAGAGGCCGCGCTGGCCCTCATGCAGGCGGCAGAAGCGGGGGCACAGATCGCATTGGACCCGGCCGTCTTCCAGGCGGTGCCAGTATTCGGTGGGCAGGCCGGAAACGGGATCGTGGTCGGGCACGGTGGATCACCTCCTTCTCTGGATTACGCCCCACAGGCACAGGATGCTTTCTGCTTAGATCTGCTCGGTGGCGGGGAATTTCAAGAACCGCACGCGGTGCCGTTGCGGCAGGCGCGATTTCCGGACTACGGTAGTTCCCGGCCGGTTGCGCTCCGACCAGTGCACCCCCATCTTCCATGCCGTACACCCCAGGGGGCCTCCGAATGCCCGATGTGCGCGACCCGGCGATCGCCGGGACCTTCTATCCCGCAGAGCCCGAGCAACTGCGAAAACAGGTGGACGACCTGGTGGCCGGCAACCCGGACCCCGCCGCGCGCCCCGCCGCCCCCAAGGGCCTGATCGTGCCGCATGCGGGATACATGTACTCCGGGCCCGTAGCCGCAACCGCCTACGCGCGCCTGGCTCCGGCCCGAGACAGGATACGCCGCGTGGTTCTGCTCGGCCCCTCGCACCACGTGCCCTTCCGGGGGCTGGCCGCGAGCAGCGCCGATGCTTTCCGGACGCCTCTGGGCCGCATTCCGCTGGACACGGAAGGGGTGCGAGCCGCCTTGCGGCAGTCCGGCGTGCAGACCCTGGACGCGGCCCATGGGCGGGAGCACAGTCTGGAGGCCCAGCTCCCCTTTCTGCAGCGGATGCTTGCGGACTTCTCCCTGCTACCCCTGGTGGTGGGCGCCGCCGAACCCGGACAGGTGGGACGGGTCCTGGAGGCCCTCTGGGGCGGTCCGGAGACCCTGATTGTCATCAGCTCGGACCTTTCCCATTTCCTCGATTACGCCACCGCCGGGACGCTGGATGCGACCACCGCCCGGGCCATTGAGGCCCTGGACGGAGCGGGGATAACCCACGAGCATGCATGCGGCTATCAGCCCGTACGAGGCCTTCTGCGCATCGCGGCCCGCCGGCGGAGCCGACTGCAAACCCTGGATCTGCGCAGCTCCGGGGATGCCGGAGCACCCCTGGACCGGGTGGTGGGCTACGGAGCCTTCGCCCTGGAGGAATCCGGCGCATGAGCGGGGCAGCCGAAGGATCCCAGGGGGAGCCCCGCTCCCTCCGGCCCTACTCCGAACGGCTTTTGCGATTGGCTTCGGCTGCCATTGATCACGGCCTGAACCGGGGATCGCGCATGGAGGTGGACCTTGGATGCCACCCCGCCCCGCTGCTGGATTGGCGGGCCTGCTTCGTCACCCTGCGCTTGGGCGGCGAGCTGCGGGGCTGCGTGGGATCCGTGGAGCCCAGGCGGCCGCTGGTCAGCGACATCGCGGAGAACGCCTACACGGCGGCCTTCGGGGACCCCCGCTTCCCCGGTTTGACCGCGGCCGAACGCAAGGAGCTGTCACTCAAGCTCGAAATCCTCTCCCCCATGGAGTGCCTGAACTTCCGGACCGAAGCGGAGCTGCTCGCCCGGCTGGAGCCCGGCCGCGACGGCCTGCTCCTCGAAGCGGGCCATTGCCGCGGCACCTTCCTCCCCACCGTGTGGAGCTCCCTGCCCGACCCGGAGGAATTCTGGAAGCAGCTCAAGCGCAAGGCCGGCCTGCCGTCGGATCGTTTTTCAACGGCCATAACCGTTTACCGCTACCGGACGGAGATCCTGCCCTGAGCGTTGCGGGGGGGAGCGAGGCCCGCCATCCTCCGGAACGAGCGACTTGCGGGGAGGGGTTGCCCCCAGGACCGGTGGGGTTGATCTCAGGAGACCTGCGGCTGCATAACGGTCAAAGGGAGTAAAGATACCTTCTCACTCGGAGAGGACGGCGGCCATGGTGGAAGAGTTCGGAAGCGGAGACGGGCTGCTGATCGTCGATGTGCAGAACGACTTCTGTCCCGGTGGCTCCCTGGCTGTACCGGAAGGCGACGAGATCATCCCCATCCTGAACCGCTGGCTCGCCCTGGCCCGGGAAGCGAATCTGCCCATTTTCGCCTCGCGGGACTGGCACCCGGAGAACCACGTAAGCTTCCGCGAGCGGGGCGGGCCCTGGCCTCCCCACTGCATCCAGGACACCCAGGGCGCGGCCTTTCATCCCGATCTCGAGCTCCCCGAGCAATCCACCATAATCAGCAAGGGCGCGGATCCCGATCGGGACCAGTATTCCGCCTTCGACGACACCGAGCTGGCCAAGCGCCTCCGCGAGGAGGACGTTTCCCGCCTCTGGGTCGGCGGCCTCGCCCAGGATGTTTGCGTCCGGGCCAGCGTCATGGACGGCGCCCGGGAGGGCTTCGAGGTCCACCTGATCCTGCCCGCCACTCGCCCGGTGGAAGCCAGCCCGGGCGACGGAGACCGGGCGCTGGAAGAGATGCAGGCGGCCGGAGCGGTGATCGAGCGGTCGGCGGGGCCCGGGAAATGAGTCAGTCGGACTGGGTCTCCCCCCGCAATGCCGCGCTGCTCACGGACCTATACGAGCTCACCATGCTGCAGGCCTACCACCGCGAGAACCTGCGGGAAACGGCCGTCTTCGATCTTTTCTTCCGAAAGCTCCCGGAAAACCGCAATTTCCTTCTGGCGGCAGGCCTGGAGACGGCACTGGACTACCTGGAGAACCTGCGCTTCCCCGCGGAATCCCTCGAATATCTGGCTTCCCTGGACCGGTTCTCCGGGGAGTTCATCGATTATCTGGCCAATTTCCGATTCAGCGGGGAGGTTCGGGCCTTGCCCGAGGGCACCCCGGTATTCCCCGACGAACCGCTCATCGAGATAATCGCCCCCCTTCCCGAAGCGCAGCTGGCGGAGACCTTCCTGCTCAACCAGATACATTTCCAGACGCTGATGGCCAGCAAGGCGAGCCGGGTGGTGGACGCCGCCCGCGGGAAGACGGTGGTGGATTTCGGGGCCCGGCGCATGCACGGGGCCGACGCCACTCTGAAAGCAGCCCGGGCCTTTTACATCGCCGGCGTGGATTCCACGTCCAACGTCCTGGCGGGCCAGGTCTACGGCATTCCGGTGGCGGGGACCATGGCCCACAGTTACATCGAAGCCCATCCCGACGAGGCCTCCGCCTTCGAGGCGTTCGCCGAGCTCTACCCGGATACCATCCTGCTCGTGGATACCTACGACACCCTGGAGGGGGTAAGAAGCGTGGCAAATATGGCCCGAAGCTGGGGAAATCGCTTCCGGATCCGGGGAATCCGGCTGGATTCAGGCGACCTGGGCGAGCTGGCGCGAAAAAGCCGGGACCTGCTGGATGCGGACGGACTGACCGGGGTGGGCATCTTCGCCAGCGGGAGCCTCGACGAGTATTCCATCGACGGGCTTCTGGAAGGGGGTGCCCCCATAGACGGCTTCGGCGTGGGGACGCACCTAGGCGTTTCGGAAGACAGCCCTTACCTCGACAGCGCCTACAAGCTGGTGGAGTACGCGGGAAAGCCCCGCATGAAGCTCGCGACGCACAAGACGACCCTGCCCTTCCGCAAGCAGATCTACCGCCGGACCAGCAAGGACGGACGCTACGAAGGCGATACCATCGCCGCCGCCGATACGCAGGACATTGCGGGGGCGCCCCTGCTGGAAACGGTGATGCGGGCGGGGAAACGGGTCGGCGAAAGACGGGACCTAGACGCAATACGCGGCCATGCCGACCGGGAGCGCAGCCACCTGCCCGCAACGCTTCGCGGCGTCCAGGCGGCCTCCACTCCGTACCCGGTCACCGTCAGCGAGGACCTGCGCGGCGCTATGGAAGATCTCCGCGCGGCACTCGGGGGCTAGCCTGGAAGACGCTATTTGGTATAGGAGTTTTCCCGGCGCACCCAGCGCGTGAAGCTGGACTCCTTGATCTTGTTACGCGGACCGCCCTCCGGGGCTTGCCAGATCACGTAATAGTCCTCCCCTTCCCGATTCACCTCCAGGATCTTCCGAGCCTTCTTGGAGGGATCCTTGGGCCGCCACAGCTGTCCCGCGGCGTAACCTTCCGGACTGGCCGGACCCGGCTCGCCGACACCCGCCTCCAGGGCGGAGCCTTCCTCCTCGCGCTCCTCCTCGGGCGTCCACCCGAGACGGTACATGACATCCCGATATGCGGACCGCGCCAGGGAAGCCACCCGGGTTCCGGTTTCCTGGGCGAGCAGGCGTCCTTCACGGATGATGGTTTCGAGTCGTTCCTGCATAATTCTTATATCCTCGTCCATGCGGGCTCAATCGGGGACCCGATTCTTTCCCATTAAGACAAACAAAACGGCCGGTTTACTCCGTCGGAGGCGAACCGGATTCCCATGTCCATAATGTCGATATTGTGCCTCTTGTCATATGCGTCAAGGGGATCGGGACAAGATTCGGCAAATTAGGGGAACGGTTATGCCTATTGGGCTTGATCCGGGAAGCCGCCCCGGCTGCCTGGTCCTGATGAGCGGTGGAATCGAGAGCACGGTTCTGCTCCATTGGGCAATCCGGCAGGGGGAAAGCGTCACCGCGCTATTCCTCCATTACGGTCAGCGTCCAGCTACGCGGGAGTATCAGGCGGCAAGCGCACAGTGCGCGGAGCTGGGGCTGGCGCCGGAGACGCTGGACATTTCGACCGCCGTACAAACCTTTCATACGGGACAGGAACGGCAGTACCACATTCCCCTGCCCCACCGGAACCTGGTTGCCCTCTCTCTGGCACTCAGCCTGGCCGAGAAACGGACGCTGGACCGGGTGCTTACGGGGATCACGCGGGAGGACGGGGAGCATTCCGCAAGCGCCTCGCCCGCCTTCCTGGACGCCTTCCAGGAGACTGCCCGTACACTGGGAGATGTGGCGGTGGCAGCACCCTTCCGGGAGCTGAGCAAGGCGGAGGTGATCGGAACGGGGGTCCGGCTGGGCGTGGATTTCGCGAAAACCTATAGCTGCCTGCTGGGCTACCCGGAGCCCTGCGGCCGCTGTCCCCAATGCCGGAACCGCCGGACCGCCTTTGCCCGGGCGGGCCGCGCCGAGCCACAATTCTTCCTGGCCCGTCCGGAAGGATAAGCCCAGTGCGATTTTCCCCCTTCTTTCTGTTCCTGTTTCTGATTCTCGCCGCCTTCGTCCTGGCCTTCCTCCAAGTGGGCGTGCTGGCCATCGCCGTGGGCAAGCTGGGGCTGTCCACGGAAGCCCTGCTCCTGCTGCTTTTCGGCTCCTTGCTGGGGAGCGGGATCAATCTTCCTCTCTTCACCATGCGCGCGGAGGCCCCGCCCGAGCTCCCTTCCCACCCCGCCTATTACCTCGGACTGCTGCGTCCCCGGCAGCCCTTCCGGGGACGCACCCAGGTGGCCGTCAACCTGGGGGGCTGTCTGATCCCCGTGGCCTTTTCCATCTATTTGTGGAATCTCCATGCCCTGCCGCTAGCCCAGATCGTGGTGGCCGTGAGCCTGGTCACGATGGTGAGCTATTTCGCCAGCCGGCCCATCCCGGGGCTCGGCATCGGCATGCCGCTCTTCGTGGCGCCCATCGCCGCGGCTCTTGTGGCCTGGCTCCTGGGCGGTCCGGAAAAGCCTTCCGTGGCCTATATCGCCGGCACCCTGGGTGTCCTCACCGGCGCGGACCTGCTCCGCATCGGCGACATCCGCAAAATGGGATCCCCGCTGGCCTCCATTGGCGGCGCCGGAACCTTCGACGGCATCTACCTCACGGGAATCGTCGCCGTCCTTCTTGCGTAAGCGGCAACTAACTGGAAAGCCCGGGCTATCGCAGGTAGGCTGCCGGTAATGTTCACCAGGGCCATGGATGGGAAGGCCGAAGGCTTTCCCGGACGGAGGAGGGAAGCAGCGGAGTGACCCGAAACGGCCACATTACGGATACCGAGCTGCTGGACGTGTTCGCCGGCGAGCACCCGGAAGCGGGCGGCCTGGATGCGGAAACGGTGGAGGGAGCCCTCCGGGACCTTATCGAGACGCTCTGGGCCGAGCCCGATCCCGATACCTCGCCTATGGAGCAGCTGAACGAGGAGCTGAGCGACCTCACGGAATTCCTCGAGAGCGAGGAGACGATGCGCCTGGTGGGGGCCATGCAGGAGGTACTCGGGGGCTACGCGGCGGGATCACTGGCCTGGACGGAAGCCGTTTCCAGCCACATGAAAGAGGGCGCCGAGGCCATCGCCGAGGAGCTGAACCCCGATCCCCCCCGGGAAAAGCTCGAGAGCACCATTCAGGGAGCGGGAGACCGGGATCCGGTGGTACTGTTCGTCGCGGAGGACACCAATCGCCGGCAGGAGCTGGAGGAGGCCATATCCCGTAACGCCAAGGGTGCCCCGGTTTTCCTCGACGCGGATTCCTTCGAGCAGGCCCGCGACGGTTCCCCGCAATTGATACTGACCCATGCCCCCTTGCCAGGTAGCGGCACTGGCGACTCCTTCCTGTCCGAATTCCGGGAGGGCGACCTCTGGACGCCCGTGCTGGTCTTCTCCGAGCACACCGATGCCCATAGCCGGCGGCGGATGATCGCCTCCGGAGCCAACCGGGTGCTCTCCCCCACCTGCTCCGGTAGCCAGCTTAACCGGGCCCTGGACGGACTACTGGACTAAAGACCGCGGCCCCGCGCGGGGGCCGTTGGGTCCCTATCGCCCGGGCTTGCGGGCCCCCATCCGGACGAATCCCCGTTCCCCCGGGAAGGAGCGACTTGTCATGCGGGCAGTATTCCTGGACACCGATTCCCTCGATCCGGGAGACCTGGACCGTCGGGCCCTGGAGGCCTGCTCGGCGGACTGGACCTTCTTCGGCGAAACCAGACCCGATCAGGTCCCCGAGCGGATCGCCGGGGCGGAGGTCGTGGTCACCAACAAAGTGCCCCTGGACGCGAGAGTGCTCCGGAATGCCGGGGGGCTCAGGCTGGTCTGCATCGCCGCCACGGGCACCAACAACGTGGACCTGGCGGCCGCCCGGGAACGGGATGTGGCCGTCGCCAACGTGGTTCGCTACGCCACCCCGTCCGTGGTGCAGCATGTATTCAGTCTTATGCTGGCCCTGACCACCCGGCTTTCCGATTACGAACAGTCCGTGCGATCCGGGCGGTGGGCGGAAAGCCCCCATTTCTGTCTGCTCGATTTCCCCATCCGGGAGCTGGCCGGCCGCACCCTGGGGGTGGTCGGCCACGGAGAGCTGGGAAGCAACGTGGCCCATGTTGCCGAGGCCTTCGGCATGCGGGTGCGCGTGGCGCAAATCCCCGGTCGACCGGACCGTCCTGAACGGGTGGCGCTCGGTCGCCTGCTTCCCGAAGTCGACGTGCTCACGCTTCACTGCCCGCTGACCCCGGAGACCGAGGGGCTGCTGGGGGCCGGCGAGCTGGAGCGGCTGCCCGACCACGCCCTGCTTATCAATACAGCGCGGGGCGGTATCGTGGACGAACCGGCCCTGGCCGAGGCGCTCCGCGCGGGGCGCCTCGGCGGTGCCGGGGTGGACGTGCTTACCCGGGAGCCGCCGCCCCCCGATCACCCCCTGCTGGCTCCGGATATCCCCAATTTGATCCTGACGCCCCATGTCGCCTGGGCAAGCCGGGAGGCTCGACAGCGGATGGTGGAAGAGCTAGCCGCCAACATCGAGGCCTTCGGGCGGGGAGAAAGCCGCAACCGTGTAGCTTGAGGGCGCCCCGGCGCCCTCGCCACCCTTCTACATGCTGACTATCCCCGTCCCCCGGGGAATCGGCACGTTTGTGAGGTATTCCATTTACCGTATCCCCTTTCTGGGTTAGGGTTTTGTTTGGCCAAATCCCGGGAAGCAAGAGTGTGGAGAGCACACTAAACCCCTTGAACCAGACCCGGGCACGAATCAGAATGTGCCGGTTTTTTGGCTGAAAACGGTTTGCGGCCCGGAATCCGGTATCCGCAGCCATTTTCGTGGATTGCGGGATAATACCCGTGGAGGAGTGCATGGAAGCAAGGTCAGCTTCTGCGAGGCAGAAGATCCTGGAAACCCAGGAGCTTCCTCCTCTTCCGAATGTAGCCGCGGAGCTGCTTATGGTCCTGCAGGCCGACGACGACAACGAGGTGGAGCGCCTCCGCGTCATCGTCGAGCAGGATCCGGGTCTTACCGCGCGGGTGATGGGGTGGGCGAACTCCGCCTACTTCGGCACGCGAGGCAATGTCCGGACCCTCGACCGGGCCATTTTCGGCGTGCTCGGCCTGCGCACGGTTACCAGCCTCATCCTTTCCATCATACTCAACCGGGCGTTCAACACGCAGGCCTGTCCGTCCTTCCAGCTGGAAGACTACTGGTTCCGGGCCCTGCTTACCGCCCATTGCGCCCGATCCGGCGGAGCGCGCGCAGGGGGGGAGCAGGTGGACCCGGAGGACGCCTTCCTAGCTGGGCTCTTGCACAACCTGGGTCTGCTTCTCCTGGTGCACCTGTTCCCCGGAGACATGGATGCCGTCCTGAAAGAGGCCAATGCCCCCGACGATGCCGTCCTGCGCGCAGCGGAGCAGGAGCGTCTCGGGATCGATCACGCCCAGGCGGGAGCCTGGCTGGCCCAGCGGTGGCACTTGCCCGCGCTGGTGGTGGATACCATCTCAGGCTATCCGCAGAGCCCACCGACGAATTCGAGCAGCGTGGTCGGCCTCGTGGGCTTTTCCCGGAACCAGGTGGATCGCCTGCTCGCCTCCCGGGCGAAGCGCGCCGAACGGGTCACCCTGACGGTTCCCGACTGGCTCTGCGTTCCCCGGGAGGAATGGCGCGAAGTCGTAGTGGAGCTTCTGGAGCACCGGGACAAGCTCCGGGAGCAGGCCCAATCCCTCAGTTAATGGATGGCTCGTGGATTCAGCCCCTTTCGCCGAAGCCGCCTCGGAACTGCGCCATCAATTCACCAATCTGCTGGAGTCTCTTTCGGCGCTGCGCTCCCTCATCGACCTGGACCCCCAGGCCAATGACGAGGAGACCCTGCTGGACCAGGCTCTCCATACCCTAGCCGAGTATCAGGACCTGGAACGGTCCTCGGTTTTCCTCCTGCAGGGCCGCGAGCTCATCAATTACTCCGGACTGTCCCGGGAAGAGACCGCACCGGACAATCCGGGTTTCCCGGAGGGATCTCCGTCCCGGGGGACCACCGCCTACTCCGCCGATTCGGGACTCATGGGTCTGGCCGTGCAAACGGGACAGCTCCAGCATTGCTCGAACTGCGCCGAGGATACCCGTTTCCGGTCCTGGGACGGTGATAACAGCGTAGGCTCCCTGATCTGCACCCCCATCTTCCACCTCGGCCAGCCCCTGGGGGTGCTGAATGTCTCCCATCCCGCTCCCGAGGCTTTCGCTCCCTGGCACGAGCACCTGCTGCAGGTATTCTCCACCATGCTGGGCTATATGCTGGCCAACCACCGTCTGGTGCACGCCATGGAAGCCCATGTCCAGGAGCGGACCATGGAGCTCGAGGAGGCCCTCGGAGAGGCCGAGCGGCTCAAGCGCCGCTTCGAGCAGTTGGCCATCATCGACGACCTGACCCGGATCCATAACCGCCGCTTCCTGTTCTCCGCCGCGGCCGCCGAGATCGCCAAGGCGCAGCGCTACCGGATCCCGCTGTCCCTGATGCTGCTTGACCTGGACCATTTCAAGACGGTCAACGACCAGTACGGGCACGCCGCCGGCGACCGCGTGCTGAAGGAAATCGCCGCCTATTTCCGCGAACAGACCCGGGAGGGCGACATACTCGCCCGCATGGGCGGCGAGGAATTCGTGCTCGTCCTGCCGGGTACCGGCACGGAAGGAGCGCAATGCCTGGGAGAGCGCATCCGGCGGGACATCCGAAGCTTTCAGTGGCAGTCCGAGGACGGCCGGGAATTCTCCATAAGCGTGAGCGTGGGGCTTACCGTCCTGTCCCCGGGAGACCTGCCGGACCTGGATTCCCATTACCTCCTGGAGCGCATGCTGGCCGAGGCGGACAAGGCCGTTTACCGGTGCAAGGCGGCCGGACGTGATCAGATGGACACCCAGGACCTGGACAACGATCCGGGTTAGCGTCCGGGGCCCTCATTTACCGGGCTTCCCGATTCCCGCCGTCAGCGAGAAGCGCATGGCGTCCTCGAAGGACATGGCCAGCGGCTCCACGTACTGTCTGGGCAGGACAAGCGTGTGTCCGCCGATCTGGAAGCCCAGCGGGACATAAACCACCACCTGTGCTTCCCCATCCGCGCCGACCAGGGCCCGTGGCGGCGCCTCCCGCGTCAGAAAGCCCACCGCGCGGATACCGCTCTCCCCCAGGGTTACCGCCACCACCTGTCCAAGCTCCTCCCTCTGGCTTCCGGAAAAGTAGCCCATGAAGTCTCGCAGGCTCCCGTATATGGATTTCACCACGGGGATGCGGACGAATACGCCCTCCACGCCGGCGATGACCTGTCGAGCCAGGACGTTCTGCATCATGGCGCCCACCAGCAGGGCGATTACCAGCCCTGCCGCCACCCCGAGACCGGGGAAATAGACGCCCGTTAGCGGGCTCGCCTGCACCAGGCCGGCCAGCATGGTCTCGGCCGCCGCGCCCAGCCAGTAGAGGAGATAGATGGTCGCCGCGGCGGGAATCAAAGTAACCAGTCCGGTAATGAGGGTGCGCATCAGGCCACGCATGAGCTACTCCGGAGTTGTTGGGCTACATGGGAAACGAGCACGAGGGGCATGCGCGCCTCCATCCGTGGATGCGGCACCGCTCCCTTCGACAAGGATAACCGGGCACGGCCGAGAAGGAAGAAAAGCCGGTAACTCCTTCTCGCAAAAAACCTATTCCCCGAGCTCCCTGCCCCCCAGACAGGAACATCCCGTACTCCAGATAGGGAAAGCACGCAGATCGGCCTTGCCCTTCGCCTTCCCATGGGGCAACCTTTTGTTGCAAACGGACCGCCAAATGGGGGGAACCATGCAGGATCCGGCATCAAATTTCCTATCCGATACACCCATGAGCCGACTTTCCATCGCGCTGCTCTTGTTCTTCTTGCTTTCCGCCTGGAGCCACGCGGCTTCCGTTCCCGCCCCCCCGAACGTGGGAGCCAAGGCGGCTTTTCTCATGGACGCCCAATCGGGCCGGATCCTGGCCAGCCAGAACCCCGACAGGAAGCACCCTCCCGCCAGCCTGGCCAAGCTCATGACGGCCTATCTCACCTTTCAGGCGGTGAAAGACGGCCAGGTGCGCCTGGACGAGAAGGTCCGAATCAGCAAGGAGGTCTGGGAGGTAAAGGGCTCGCAGATGTTCCTCAAGGTGGGCGAGCGGGTGGCGGTGGAGAAGCTGCTGCACGGCCTGGTGGTCCAGAGCGGCAATGACGCCGCCCTGGCCCTTGCCGAATTCGTCGGCGGGGGCAAGGACACCTTTGTGCGCATGATGAACCGGAAGGCCCGGGAGCTGGGCATGGAGAATACCCACTATACCGGACCGGCGGGCATGCCCGACCCGGAAATGCATGCCACCGCTCAGGATCTGGCCCTGCTCGCCCAGGCCGTACTGAACGATTTTCCGCAGTACCTGAAGATGTTCAGTCAGCGCGCCCTCACGCACAACGGCATCAAGCAGAGCAACCGGAACCGGCTCCTCTGGCGCTTGGAAGGCGCCGACGGGCTCAAGACGGGCCACACGAAAGAGGCCGGCTACAACCTGATCGGCACCGCCAAGCGGGACGGCATGCGGCTCATCGGGGTGGTCCTCGGCGCCCGCTCCGACAACCGGCGCTTCGACGCCATGCAGGGGCTGATCAACTACGGCTTCCGGTTCTACGAGACCAAGAAGCTGTACGCGCGGGGGGAAGTCGTTGAACAGGCGCGTATCTGGCAAGGCGCCAAGCAGAACCTCGCCCTGACCCTGGCCGACTCCCTGTACGTCACCGTACCCCGCAACAGCGCCTCGGAAGTGCAGCTCAAGGCGGAGCTGCGCGCGCCGCTCACCGCGCCGGTGAAGGCGGAGGAGCAAGTGGGATGGCTGCATGTGGACCTGGCAGGCCGATCGCTGAGCCGGCGCCCGCTCCTCGCCCAGGATACGGTGGCCTCGGCGGGCTGGGTACGCTATCTGCTGGATGCCGCTCGTCTGCAGTGGCGGGCGTTCTGGCAGGGCCAGAAGCAGCGGTTCCTGGCCCAGGACGAGGGCGAGCCCTCCGGCGCCGCGGCGGCCGGTTCCGCCCAGCCGGGCTGAGGTCCTCCGGTTCGGCCGGGCCCGCCCGAACCTCCCTCATTCAGCTTCGTTTCAGTCCGGAGCCCTACCATGTTCCTACACCCAACATGGAGGGCTCCGTTCATGAGCACCCACGCACTTCCGAAGGAAACGGTCCGCGTCTGGGACCCCTTGGTCCGGCTGTCCCATTGGATGGTGGCCGCGGCTTTCCTGCTTGCCTACTTTCTGGCCGAGGAAGCCTTGCAGCTTCATGTCTGGCTCGGCTACCTGGTAGGGATCCTGGTCCTGATCCGCATAGCCTGGGGCTTTTTCGGAACCCGGCACGCCCGATTCACCGACTTCCTCCCCGCTCCAGCCGTTCTCAAGGGCTATATCCAGGGGCTATTCCGCGGCGACGAGCCCCGATTCCTGGGGCACAACCCCCTGGGCGGTATTATGGTTGTTCTGCTTCTGGCGGCCCTGGCCCTCACCACGCTTACCGGGATAATGCTATACGGTGCCGAAGACCATCGCGGCCCCCTGGGTAGCTGGTATGCGCAGCAAACCGTTGCTCCGCAGCCCCCCGCTTATGCGGCCACCGAGGCCGGGGAGCGCCACGAGAGCGAGCATCCCGGCGGGGAAGCCGAACAGCTGGAGATTTGGCACGATCTCGCCGCCGATCTGACGCTGTTCCTGGTGGGTCTGCACGTGGCCGGGGTCTTATTCACGAGCCGGCGTCATAAGGAGAATTTGGTGCGCGCCATGTTCAGCGGCCGCAAACGAGTCCCATAGGAGGAGCACCGGTGTCCAGATTTCCCATATATCTGCTGCTGGCCGTGCTGACGGGTGGCGCGCTGCTCACCGCAGCCCTGGCCGAGCCGGGGGGAGAGGAAACCGGGCACGTCCGCGAGCTCCGGAAGGCGGGCAAGATTCTTCCGCTTGAGCAAATCCTGGCAAGGGCCAGGAAGCACTTCCCCGATTCCCGGATGGTGGAGGTGGAGCTGCAAAAACGGGAGGGACTTCATCTGTACGAGGTGGAGCTCATCGATTCCGGAGGGACCTTTCGCGAGCTCTACTTCAACGCCGAAACCGGAGCCCTGCGCTCTTCGGAGACCGAGGATTAGATGCGGATCCTGGTGGTAGAGGATGATACGGAGCTTGCGGAGCGGATTCAGACCGCCTTGCGCAAATCCGGATACGCCGCCGACATCGCCTCCGATGGCGGAGAGGCGGAATACCTGGGTCGTGAGGAGCCTTACGATGCCGTAATCCTGGACCTGGGGCTACCGGAGCGCTCCGGGCTGGCTGTGCTCGAAAACTGGCGCTCACAGGCCAACCGGGTTCCGGTGCTCATCCTCACCGCGCGCAATGCCTGGTTCGAACGGGTGGAAGGCTTCGAGGCCGGTGCTGACGACTACCTCGGTAAGCCCTTCCACATGGAGGAGCTGCTCGCCCGGCTCGGCGCTTTGCTACGGCGCGGGCACGGACAGGCCGGGGGGCCGATCCGGGCAGCGGGCCTGACTCTGGATGAGCACGCACAGAACGTGCGTACCCCCGACGGCACGGTGCACGGCCTTACGGCCACCGAATTCAGGCTGCTGCGCTACTTCATGCTCAATCCGGGCCGTGTGCTCTCTAAAAGCACCCTCAGCGAGCACGCTTACGAGTACGACGCCGACAAGGACAGCAACGTGCTGGAGGTCTATGTGCGCCGTTTGCGGGGCAAGATCGGCAAGGAGCGCATCCAGACCCGTCGTGGCCAGGGCTATGTGCTCCAGGCCAACGAGCCATGATCTCCCTGAAGACGCGGCTGACCCTCTCCCTGAGTCTGGCGCTGGTCATTTTGCTCGGCCTGCAGTACTACTTGGTGACCAGCGCCATCCGAAGCACGGCCGAGGATTACGTGGCTTCGCGCCTGGAGCACGATGCCGAGACCCTGCTTGCCGATCTGACCTGGACGGAGCAAGGGCCCCAGCTTCCCGAGCGCACCCTGGACCCCGTCTACCTGCGGCCCTTTTCGGGCCATTACTTCTCTATCCAGACCTCCCGGGCGCGGCTGCCCTCTCGTTCCCTGTGGGATACGGACTTACCCGTCGAGCCGGTAGCACCCGGGGAAAGCCGCCTTCTGCACAAGGAAGGCCCCGCCGGGCAGCCCCTGCTGGTCTATTCCGCCGGCTTCCGCAAAGGGGGACGGTCCCTGACGCTCACGGTGGCGGAAGACCTTTCCTCCCTCAACGCCGACCTGCGTGCCTTCCAATGGCGGTACACCCTGGTTTCCGTGGGCATAGCCGCCGCCCTTCTGGCCCTCCAATGGGTGCTCGTCGCCCTGGGGATGCGGCCCCTACGGCGCCTGCAAGGGGAGCTGCGGGCCATGGAGGCCGGCGAACGGCAGAGGTTGAGCAGGCAGGTACCCGCCGAGGTCCGGCCCCTGGCAACCGAGATCAACCGACTGGTGGAGGTCATGCGGAACCGGCTGGAACGCTCCCGGAACGCGGTGGGCAATCTCGCCCATGCCCTGAAGACTCCCCTGACCCGGCTGACGCAGCTCGGAGATGACCCCAAAGTGCGCTCCGACCCGGATTTGCACGAGCACCTCCTCGAGCCCAGCCGCACTATCGGCGAGCTCATCGACCGCGAGCTCAAGCGCGCCCGGCTGGCGGGAGGCTCCCCGGGCCAGCGCTTTGTCGCCGACCGCGAGATTCCCCGCTTAATCCGCGCCCTGGAGGGCATCCACGCCGAGCGCGGGGTGACCATAGAGGCCCGAATCCCGCCGGGCAAGTCCTACCACGGCGACCGGGAGGATCTCCTGGAGCTGTTCGGCAATCTGCTGGACAACGCCTGCAAGTGGGCCCAAAGCCGGGTCGTGCTCCAGGTCAAGGAGGAGCCGGGGCTGCACTTCACCGTGGCGGACGACGGCCCCGGTATCCCCGAGGAGGCCCGCCCCCGCCTCACCGAGCGGGGAGTCCGCCTCGACGAGTCCACCACCGGCCACGGGCTCGGCCTCGCCATCGTGCAGGACATCGTCACCGCCTACGACGGCACCCTGGCCTTTACCGCCTCCGAGGAGCTCGGCGGCCTCGCCATCCGCGTCACCCTGCCGCCCCTTTCCTGAACGGTCCGTTCAGGAAGGATTCAGCCGCACCCCCTAGACTGCTTCGCAGCAACCGACTGACGGAGCAGCACATGCCCAAACCGCATTGGTCACCCCCCTCGGTCCGACGGAACGGAACCGCCTTCATTACCCTTCTCCTGCTCGGCGTGGGGTCCGCTTGGGGCACTGCCCCCTCCGGTGACGGATCCACACCCGGTCAGGGCCCCTACGTGCCCCTGCCCACCGACCCCGGCCTGGGCCTGGGCGAGGTGGTACAGCGCGCTACGGAGCGCTTTCCGGAGGGCAACCAGCCGCAGGCCCGGCAGAGCCAGGCCCAGGCCCTGAAGAGCCGTTCCTCGGCCTTCCTGCCCGCCAACCCGGCCATTGGCGTGACCCACTACAACGACACGCTCCTGACGGGCAACGGCAACCGGGAATGGGAGGCCGGAATGGAGATCCCCATCTGGCGTCCTGGCCAACGGGAGGCGCGGGGGGAATACGCCCGGCGGACCAGCGCACTGGCCAACGCCACGCAGGGCTCCATCCGTCTGCGGGCCGCCGGGGCCGTGCGCAGCCGACTTTGGGCCCTGGGACTGCAGCGCAACCGCGTGGCACTGGCCCGGCGCGAGCTGAAGACGGCCAAGGCCCTCGCGGAGAAGGTCCGCCGCCGAATGGAGCTCGGCGACCTGGCCCGTACCGACCTGCTGCTGGCCCGCGAGCGGGTCCTGGAAAAAGAGACCGTGCTGGAAGAGCAGCAGGGCCGGCTGCGGGTGCTACGGGCGGATTATCGCCGCGTCTCGGGGCTCGACCGGGTGCCCGAGACCTGGCGGGAATCCCCCGTCGACGAGCCCCCCTTCCCCGCCGAGCATCCCACCCTCGCCCGGGCCGAGCAGGAGGTGGCCCGCCTGCGTGCCAAGGTGCGGTGGGCCGGCAAGGAAGCCACCGCCAACCCCTCGCTGACCCTGGGGGCGCGCCGGGAACGGGCCGCCGACGGCACCGCCATCAACGGCGTGGTGGCCGCGGTGCACATCCCCATCGGCTTGTCCACCCAGCGCGAGGCCAAGCAGGCCCCGGTGCGCATGGAGCTGGCCCGGGCCCAGAGCCGGCTGGACCGCCTGCGCCGCGAGGTGACCGGCACCCGGGAGGAGGCCCGCCAGGGAATCGTCACCGCCCGGCGCACCTTGCGCCAGGCCCGCAAGCGGGAGCGGCTGGCCCGCCACAACCTGAAGCTGGCCCGCAAGGCCTTCGACGCCGGCGAGTACGACCTCATCGACCTCATCAAGGTCCAGGACAAGTTCGCCGCCGCCCGCCGTGACCGTGCCCGGCGCGAGCTGGAGCTGCACCGCGCCATCGCCCGTTTCAACCAAGCAGCCGGAGTAATCCCGTGGCCCCGTTCCGCCCAATCCTGATCGCCCTGATCGCAGCCTGGTCGGTCTCCGCCCAGGCCTCCCACGAGATCGCCTTCACCGAGGCACAGATGCAGCGCCTCGGCATCGCCACCGGCAAGGTGGTGGCGGGCAGCCAGGTGCAGACCGATTCCCTGCCCGCCCGCGTGGTCATCCCCCCCGGCCAGGAACGGGTGGTGAGCGCCCCGCAGGGCGGCCTGGTATCCGGCCTGCACGCCGCCAAGGAGGAGGCGGTGGCCGCCGGCGATCTGCTGGCGGAGATCCACAGCCCCGAGCTGGTGCGCATGCAGCGCGACTTCCTCCAGGCTTATTCCGCCCGCGAGCTGGCATGGGCGGCGCGGGACCGCGACAAGCAGCTCTTCGAGGAGGGGATCATCCCCGAGCGCCGCTACCAGGAGGCCAGCAGCCGCTTCCAGCAGGCCCAGGCCAACCTGGAGGCCCAGCGCCAGGCCCTGCAGATCGCGGGCATGGCCCAGGCGGATATCGCACGCCTGGAGCAGACCCAGCAGCTCTCCGGCCACCTGCAGGTGCGCGCCCCCATGGACGGCGTGGTGGTGGACAAGCCCGCCAGCGTGGGCCAGCGCCTCAAGCAGGCCGAGCCCCTCTACCGCGTGGCGCGCCTCGACCCTTTGTGGCTGGAGATCCGCATGCCCGTGGACCGGCTCCAGGGCGTGAAAAAAGGCGCGCCGGTGAGCGTGCCCTGCGCGAGCGGCAAGGCGCACGTGGCCCTGGTGGGGCGCACCGCCGCCGCGGAGAACCAGACGGTGACGGTGCGCGCCCGCATCTCCGGCGGCGAGGACTGCCTGCGGCCCGGGCAGTTCGTGGAGACCCGCCTGGAGGTGGGGGCCGGCACGGCCCGCTTCCGCGTGCCCACGGTCGCGGTGGTGCGCAACCAGGGTAAGCAGTGGGTGTTCGTGCGCGCCGCGCAGGGCTTCCTGCCCGTGGCGGTGACTGTGCACGGCCAGCGCGGCGCCGACGCGGTGGTGGGCGGGCCGCTCCGGGCGGGTCAGGAGATCGCGGTGAGCGGCCTGGCGGCCATCAAGGGCGCCTGGTCCGGCTACGGCGGGGGTGAATAATGCTCGGCCGCCTGATCCAGTTCGCCCTCACCCAGCGCATCTTCCTCCTGCTGGCGGTGGTGGTCCTCGCCGGGGCCGGCGTTTCCGCCTTCCGGGCGCTGCCCATCGACGCCTTCCCCGACGTCTCCACCACCCAGGTGAAGGTGATCATCAAGGCCCCGGGCATGACCCCGGAGGAGGTGGACCAGCGCATCACCGCGCCGGTGAGCGTGGAGATGCGCGGCATCCCCCACCAGGACACGCTGCGCTCGGTGGCCAAGTACGGGGTCACCGTCATCACCGTGGACTTCACCGGGGGCACCGACCTCTACTGGGCCCGCCAGCAGGTCTCCGAGCGGCTTTCCGGGGTCTGGGACCGGCTGCCGCCCGACGCCAGCGGCGGCATGGCCCCCGCCACCACGCCGCTCGGCGAGATGTTCATGTTCACCGTGCACGGCGGCGACCTGTCGCTCACCGAACGGCGCACCCTGCTGGACTGGACCATCCGCCCGGCCCTGCGCGCAGTGGACGGCGTGGCCGACGTCAATGCCCTGGGCGGCAAGGCGGCCACCTACCAGGTGACCCCCGACAACGCCCGCATGAATGCCCGCGGCATCTCCCTGGCCCAGCTACGCACCGCCCTGCGGGCCAACAACCGCAACGACGGCGCCGGGCGCCTAGTGGCCGGCGAGGAGACCCTGCTGGTGCGCACCCAGGGCCAGGTGGCCGACCTGCCCGACCTCGCCAACATCGTGGTGACCCGGAAAGACGGCGTAACCGTGCGGGTCAAGGACGTGGCCGATGTGCGCATCGGCAACCTCACCCGCTACGGCGCGGTCACCGCCGACGGCACCGGCGAGGCCGTGGAGGGTCTGGTGCTGGGCCTGCGCGGCGCCAACGCCCGCAAGGTGGTGGCGGGGGTGAAGGAGAAGCTGGCCGAGATCCAGCCCCAGCTCCCCGAAGGCGTCCAGGTGGATGTATTCTATGACCGCAGCCACCTGGTGGACCGGGCGGTGGAGACGGTCTCCGACGCCCTGAAGGAGGCGGTGATCCTGGTGCTGGTGCTGCTCGTGCTCATGCTCGGCAACCTCCGGGCAGCCCTGACCGTGGCCCTCATCCTGCCCCTGGCGGCCCTGTCCACTTTCCTCCTCATGGGCTGGTTCGGCCTCTCCGCCAACCTCATGAGCCTGGGCGGGCTGGCCATCGCCATCGGCATGCTGGTGGACGCCGCCGTGGTGGTGGTGGAGAACGTGGTGGCCCATCTGGAGCGCGCCGGCTCCGGGCGCCGCCGACTGCCGCGCCTGCACCTGGTGTACCGGGCGGTGAAGGAGGTGGCCGTACCGGTGACCTCCGGCATCCTCATAATCGTCATCGTCTTTCTGCCCCTGCTCACCCTGCAGGGCCTGGAGGGCAAGCTGTTCATCCCGGTGGCGGCAACCATCGTCTTCGCCCTGCTCAGCTCTCTGCTGCTGTCGCTGACGGTGATCCCGGTGCTGGCCAGCTACCTGATCGGCAAGGTGAGCCACCAAGACCCATGGCTGGTGCGCCAGCTCAACCGCGGCTATGCCCCGGCCCTGCGCTGGAGCCTGCGCCGGGGCGGCTGGGTGGCCGGCGGCGCGGTGGTGCTGCTGGTGGCCACCCTGGGGGCCTTCACCCAGGTGGGCAAGACCTTCATGCCCACCATGGACGAGGGCACGGTGGTGGTACAGCTGGCCAAGCTGCCCTCCATCTCCCTGGAGGACTCCCTGGCCATTGACCAGCGGGTGGAGCAGGCCCTCATCCGGGAGGTCCCCGAGGTCACCGGCGCGGTGGCCCGCACCGGCTCCGACGAGCTGCGCATGGACCCCATGGGGCTCAACGAGACGGACATGTTCCTGCAGACCAAGCCGCGCTCGGAATGGACCGTGGAGACCAAGGGCGCGCTCATCGACCACCTCCGCCAGGTCCTGAGCGGCTTCCCCGGGGTGGCCTTCTCCTTCAGCCAGCCCATCGAGATGCGGGTCTCCGAGATGCTCACCGGGGTGCGCGGCGACGTGGCGGTGAAGCTGTTCGGCCCGGATCTGGAGGTGCTGAATAAGAAATCGGCGGCCATCGCCGACGTGCTCAAGGGCATCCGCGGCAGCCAGGACGTCTACTACACCGACAACAGTGGCCTGCAGTACATGGAAGTGGACGTGGACCGCATGGCCGCCGGGCGCTTCGGCCTGTCGGTGGCGGCGCTCTCCGACCTGCTCAAGGCGCAGCTGGAGGGCGCCGAGGTGGGCACGGTCTACCAGGGCCGGCGCCGCATCCCCCTGGTGATCCGGGGCGGCCCGGAGACCCGCAAGTCTCCGGCCGACTTCGCCAACCTGCGCATCGCCCTGCCGGACGGCGAGCTGGTGCCCCTGTCCGCCGTGGCCGAGGTGCGCAATTCCGAGGGGCCGGTGAAGGTGAACCGGGAATCCGGCTCGCGCCTGTCGGTGGTTCGCTCCAACGTCTCTGGCCGCGACCTGGTGGGCTTCGTGGAGGAGGCGCGCCGGGCGGTGGCCGAGCAGGTGGACCTGCCCCGCGGCTACCGGCTGGCCTGGGGCGGCGAGTTCGAGAACCAGCAGCGCGCCGCCCAGCGCCTCTCCATCGTGGTGCCGGTGGCCATCGGCCTGATCTTCGTGCTGCTGTTCACCACCTTCCGCTCGGTGCGCCAGGCCGTGCTGGTGCTGCTCAACGTGCCTTTCGCCCTCATCGGCGGCGTGTTCGCCCTGTGGGGCACCGGGGCCTACCTGTCGGTGCCGGCCTCGGTGGGCTTCATCGCCCTGCTCGGCATCGCCGTGCTCAACGGGGTGGTGATGGTGACCTACTTCAACCAGCTCCACGCCCTGGGCCTGCCCATGGCGCGGGTAGTGGAGGAAGGCGCCAGGCGCCGGCTGCGCCCGGTGATGATGACCGCGAGCATCGCCGCCCTGGGCCTGGTGCCCCTGCTGTTCGCCTCCGGGCCCGGCTCCTCGGTGCAGAAGCCCCTGGCCATCGTGGTGATCGGCGGCCTGGTCACCTCCACCCTGCTCACCCTGTTCCTGCTGCCGGTGCTCTACCGGCGCTTCGGCCAGCCCAAGGAGGCGCGCCATGGATAGCTGCATCCTCGCCCTGTTGGCCCCGCCCGAGCTGCGGGACAACCTGACGGACTGGCTCCTTGCCTTCCACGAGGCGCTCACCTTCACCAGCCAGCAGATCGATCACTACGGAGCGCATCCCGGGACCATGTCCGCCGGCGAGCAGGTCACCGGCAGCCAGCGCAAGCTGCTGGTCCGGGTACGCACTCCCCGGGAAGCCGCGGAGGAGATCCTCGCCGGCCTGCGGGTGGACTTTCCGCAGGCCGGCCTGGAGTACTGGATCACCCCCCTCGAAGGAATGGGCAGGATCGGGTAGGCGAAATCCCACCGTTCTCAGCGCGCGGTTTACCCTCCGTCCATGACCAGACTCCGAAACGGTCATGAAGCGGGACTACCCGAAGGCCGGTTGAGAACGCCGTTGGCGGTATCCTCAGGGTCGCCCACATGGCCGGTGGGATGGATTCTGTCCAGGTGCTCTCGGAAGGCCTCCGCGCCCTCCTCGGCCTGGCGCCCTAGACTCCACCCGCTGCCTTCGGGCTACCGTGTCCAGATTCCTTCCGCGTGCCAGCCACGCACCCACTCCCGGGCACGGTCCCGCTCTCCCTCCGACAGCGATTCGCCCACCGCCTCGGCGCCCTTGTTCGCGGAAACCTGCAAGGCGCTCTGCTCCCCGGCGGCCAGCCGGTACCAGCGGTAGGCGATCCGTGCATCTTTCGGAACGCCTTTGCCCCGGGTATACAGCTTTGCTAGGGAGAACTGGGCCGGCACGCTGCCGCGCTCCGCGGCGACACGATACCATTCGGCCGCCTTGGCGGGATCCTTCGGCGTACCCCGGCCATCCTCGTATAGGCCGCCGAGGACCAGCGCGGCCTCGGTGTGCCCCTGGCGTGCGGCCTTGCGGTAAAGCGTCAGCGCCTTCTGGGGATCCGCCTCCACACCTTGCCCGCCGGCATAAAAGCCGCCCAGGCTGAACTGGGCATCGGCGTAGCCGTGCTCCGCCCCCTGGCGATAAAACGCGAACATCCGGGATTGGTCCCCTGGCACCCCGGTCCGGTAGCGGATACCCAGCACCGTGTAGGCGTTGGGATGGCCATTGCGCGCTGCCACCCGGTACCAATGCCTCGCCCTTTCGGGCTCGGCTTCCACGCCGTCCCCCTCGGCGTAGGCCTGGGCTAGCCGGAAGGCAGCGGCCGGATTGCCCTGCTCAGCCGCCTTCCGGAACCATTCTCGCGCCCGCTCTATACGCCCTTGCCGGGCGTATAGAGCCCCGAGCCCGAACTGGGCCCGGTCCGCCCCCGCTTCCGCGGCCTCCAGCCAGATCCTGCGGGCCTCCGGATAGTCACCGGAACGGTAGGCCTCCAGCCCCTGATCCACTGCGGCATCGGGATTCGCGCTCCGGACCGGGAGAGAAAGCCCGGATAGCGAGACCACGGCCAGCAGGAGCAACAGTCGGGGTCGTTTTCCTCGTGCCTCCTCCATCGTCCTCCCCCTCGCTTCGCGAGCCCGATCCCTGACCCGCCACGGACTGCTCCGGCGGGCCTTTCCGGCTTTTCTTTACAGCTCCCCGGTCAGGCCACCTCGGTCTGCTGGAGGAATTCCTCCAGGTCCACCCATCCGCCGATACCGGTGCCGATGCTGGCCACCGCCGCGGCCCCCACGGCCACCCCGAAGTGGACGGCCTCCGCCAGGGAAGCCCCCTGGGAAAGCTTGTGGACCAGGCCGGCGATCAGGTTGTCTCCTGCGCCCACCCGGGTTATCACGCCGACCGGCGGGCTGCGGTAGCGGATGGTCTGGTCGGCGGTCAGCAGCATGGCCCCCTTGGCACCCCGCGACAGCACCACCGCCCGGGCCTGCTGGTCGGCGATGAGCTCCCGGGCCGCGGCCTCTTCCTCTTCCTCGCTGGACAAGGTTCGGTCGGTCAGCCGCTCCAGCTCCCCCCGGTTGGGCTTGAGGAGGAAGACGCCGCTATCCGGAACCGCGACGTGAGAAAGGGGGCGCTCATGGGTATCCACGATCACCCGGGCGCCCAGCTGGTTTCCCACCCGCACCACCTCGGCGAAGAAATCCTCCGGCGCCCCCGGCGGCAGGCTGCCGCTGGCCACGAGGAAGTCCACGGGCGGATCCAGGCTGCGAAGGCGATCGAGGAGAGCCCCGCATTCCTCCTGGGAAAGGACGGGCCCGGGCATGGCGAAACGGTACTCGTGCCCGCTCTTCTCCTCGAGCACGATCATGTTCTCCCGGGTCTCACCGGCGATGGGGATCGCCTCGTACGCCACGCCCTCGGTGTCCAGGCAGTGTCGCAGGTCCTCCCCGGTACCGCCCCCGGCGGGGAACAAGGCGCATGCCCGTCCGCCCAGCCAATTTATGGTCCGGGCCACATTGAGCCCCCCGCCTCCCGGCTGCCGAACCGGCTCGCTACAGCGGAGCTTCCTGTCGCTGACCACCTGGCTGACCCGGGTCCGGATATCCATAACGGGATTCGGAGTAAGGGTTACGATCCGACCGCTCATGCCGCGCTCTCCAAAGAGAATTCCTCAGGGATTTCGGAATTAGACCGGCAACGCCGCTGCGCTTTCCCGGGAGACGGAAAGGTTCTTCCCGAAACGGGCGCGGCCATTCAGATGGTGCGGTTGAGGAAACGTCCCAGGATTTCCAGGGGGCCGGTAGGCGATTCCCAGCGCTGATAGGCGGCTTCCCCCCGGAGGTTCCGCGGGGAGGGGGGTGATTCGCGATGAACGCGGTCTCCGGGCTCGGCGGCAGCCAGATAGGCCTTCGCGGCGGCCCGGCGATCAGCCCGCCCGGGGGAATAGGAGGCCGGCGCCTGACCGGCTGCCTGCTGCGTGCCCGATTCTTCCGGATGGCTGCGTCGCGACGAATCCGCCGGAGCCTTTGCCTCCACCGCTAGGTGGAAACGCCCATCCGCGCCCCGCACGTACTCGTAGGTACGCCCACCAGGAGCGGGCTCCGGCGGGGCTTCCGGATGGGGATGCTGAACGGGGTCCTCCCCGGCCTCCAGCTTGTGCCGTTCCCGCTGCGCCTCTATTCGGCGCCGCTCCCGGGCGAGATACTGCTCTGCAAGGGTATTGGAGAAGCCCCTTCCCGAAGGCTTGGCGGGCCCTTCGGCGGGCTGCACCTTGTCGGCGGGCTCCGGCCCGGGCTCTTCACGACCCTCAGGGCCCGCCCCGCCCGAGCGCGCGGCGGACAACGACACCACGGGGGCGAGTCGGGACGTCCAGCGGGAAGAGGAACCGGCATCCATGAAGGTATCCATTTCCGAACCAGGGGTGAATTCCCTGTGTAACGGAAACGGATGCCGGTCCCCTAGTTGGGAAGACCACCTACTCCCGGTACCAGCTCCCGTCGGGATTGGGCTTCATCCAGAGGAAGCTGAACCAGTAGAAGACTCCGCCGGATTCCGTGGAGGGGGCGGTACAGTTGTACTTGGTGCGCCCCGGGGACAGAGGCTTGCGGGGACGCACGGCCACCTCGCCCGCCGCCCGGTCAATCCAGTCCACGTCCATGCGGCCCTGGCCGGAGGCGTAGCAGGCAAGGGCACCCAGGCGGTAGGGCCCGTCCCCCAGCCGCATACGCAGCTCCGGCCGCTGCGTCCCTGCGGAGAGCATTCCGTCCTCCGGAGCGAGCACCGTGGCCCCGAGGGGGCGGCTGCGCAGCTTGGTGGCGAGGCTGTCCAGGTCGTCATAGCCGGTGGCCACCGGGAATCTCGGTGCCGCCCGCAGGTTGGAGACCTTCCCCACGGCCCCCGACTGCTGGCCCACGCCATAGAAGCCGAGCTCCGCGACCACCGCCTCCACGTCGGGGGCGAATTCACCGAAGGGATAGGCGAACACCGGGACCGGATCGCCCACTTCGGCCTCCAGCCGTTTCTGCGCTCCGTTGATCTCTTCGCGGATTCGCTGCCGCCAGGCCTGCTCTCCCTCTCCGGGCTTGCGCCGCACCAGGTGGGGATGGGACCGGCTATGGTTACCCAGGTGGGCGCCACCCGCGGCAACTTCCCGGAGCTGGTCCCAGCTCATGTAGTTGCCGAACCCCTTGTCGATGTACCCCGTGCTGACGAACACGGTGAAGGGCCAATCCCGCCGCTCGAGGCGCGGGAAAACCTCGGTGTAGACGGATTTATAGGCATCGTCGAAGGTCAGCGCCACCGTGTTGTCCGGGAGGGGCTTGTCCTGGTCCAGATGGCGCAGGATGCGGATAAGCGGCCAGACGGTGAAGTCCTGCTCCTCGAGAAAGGCCAAGTGGCGGTCGAAGGCCTTTGGAGTAACGCTCGTGCTCGGCGGTGTCTCCGTGGAGACATTGTGGTACTCCAGGATCACCGCGTGGTTGTCCGCAGCCGCAGGAGCGGCGGCCCCGGTCCCCAGGAGGAGCCCTCCGAGGAAGACGATCCGGTGCAGGAGATTATCCTTCGCTCTGCTCTGCATCTGCATTGGCCATGGGCCCCAGGTCGTTGTGGCGTATGATCGCGCGCACGGACTTCACGTATTCCTGGCCGTGGGCGGAATACCCGTCCAGGCCCGCGGCAAGGGCGAACCCCGTAACCGGGCCGCCGGACCGGCGCTGTCTCGCCCGGATCGCCCGGAGGTCCTCATAGCGCGGATGGCTATTCAGATTGTGTATATAGCTCGCCACGGATGCCCGGACCGTGTCGAACCGCTCCACCTCGTGGGTCTTGCCCGCGTCCCGGCGGGCCGGAACCAGGCCGCAGCCCGGGTTGAAGCACCACTCCCCGAAGAGGTTATTCCCCTGCCGCGCGAAGCGCGAGGTTCCCCACGCGGACTCCTTCGCCGCCTGAGCCAGGATCAGGGAAACCGGAATAGTATCCACGCGCTTCAGCAGGTCCTGGATGGTCGTCCGCTGCGACTTTTCCCGGCCGGCAACCCGGTAGCGCTCGGCCATGCGGCGAATCCATCCCGATTCTCCATCCGGGAGGCTTCCCACCTGCTCCAGCCGGGCCGCGGCCTGTTTCAGGCGCGTCCGCTGCTTTTCCACCTCCCGGTTGGCCGCCCGGGCGACCGGCCGGAGAAACCCGAAGAATTCGGCCTTCCGCTTTGATACGTCATTGAACCGGGTGAAATCGGGGAGATCTGGTTCCACGGCGGGCTCCGGCTCCTCCGCCCGTTGCGGGGCCACCCCGGACATCTCCACGAAGAGAATAACCAGGAGGGTGACCAGGACAAGGGCGAGCAATTGCGCCCAGGAATTATGGAAATGGGTTAATCGCACGGCTGCTCCTGTGCCGGAAAATGGCTCCCGGTAAATGAGGGGCCGCACAGGATACCGGAACAGCCCGCTCCTTCCGAATGGGCAGGGGATGCGGCCCGGAGCGGCGGAATATGGCCAAATCCGGCGGCCTTCCTTATACTAGAGCGGGCTTTAGGGCCTATGCCTAGTTGGATAATCCATCGGGTCGATTTCTGGGCCGTTTGGGACCGCTTACCCTGAATCGAGGATCGCCCCGGCCCCATTTCGCGGCTCTCTTCCTTTCCCCCCGCGGGGTCGGGACGACCATTTCACTGCCATGGTCCTTCCCGGCGGTTGCAGGGCACCTACGACCCGGACGGCCCACGGGAACCGAAGGTTTTTTCCATGGGAGACGCCCCCATCGCCACCGCACCCGGAGCGGTCATCCCTCAGCGAGTGCGCAGCGTGGCACGGCACGCCGCGCAAGCCCTGCGCAAGGAGCTCGGGATGGAGGCCCGTATCCTCTGGTTTTCCGCCTGGCCGCGCGGAGAAGCCCGAACAGGCGCTCCCATCGAGCTGGCGATTGAGAGCCCGAGCCTCCTGGACACCCGCGCCCTATCCCGGGCCCGCGAGCGCGTGGAAGCCCTGGATACGCTCTATTCCTTCAATGTGGTGGATCTGGATCAGACGGAAGCGGCGCGCCGCGAGCGGATGCAACGGGAAGGGATGGAGCTTTGAACCCGGCCCTGGCCGACCTCGAGTGCGCGCTGGACCGCCTGGAGGAGGCCCTCCTGTCCCCGGAGGTGGCCAAGGAGGAGGCGCACCTCCTGCCCCACTTCCGAGAGTGCTTCGATCTGGCCTGTGAGGCCATTCGCGGGGAGCTCCGCGAGGAGGAAGCCGGGAGCCAGCCGCCCCTCCATTACCTGCGTCTGGCCTTCCAGGCAGGATGGCTTCACGAAGAGGAGATGTGGGTGGCCATGTACCAGGACTGGAGGCGCTCAACGGCTTCCGGAATCGAGGACTTCGACGGCTTCTTCCGGCGCCTCCCGCACTACCTGCGCGCCTTCGAACGGCTCGGCGCCTCCCTGGCCCGTTTCCCGGCCTGCTCCGGACTCTGAAACCGGGCTCACCGCGCCGCGGCGCCCTCCGCATCCGCGCACGCCTTTCCCAGCAGACCCTCACTTGCCGGAATACGCGAACGGACGTCGGCCAGGGCCTCGGGATCGAGAATCCCCTCCCGTCCCTCCTGGCCGCACAGGGCACCCCGGAAACCGAGGAAATCCGGCTCCAGGACCAGCAGATCACGGATGTCCGCGACGCGCAGCGAGCCAGCCAGACCGGTGAGAAGCTCCTGCTTCCGCGCCTCGGCGACCATCTCCGCGAGCTCCGGCTGCGTCATGTGCGCAGGCAGCGATCCGGCTCCCTTACCCGCTGTGTCCAGCATGACCCCCCGGAATCCGGCCGCGCCGAGCGCGGGGATGATCCCCAGATCCGGGCTCCGGTCGGCAAAAAGCACCGCCACCAGCGCCACGCCATCCTCCGCCGCCGGCACCAGGGCATCTATGACGGAGCGCGTCAGGTCGGCGGGCCCGTCCAGCCCCACCTTGACCAGGTCGACGCCCGCTTCGGCGATCTCCCGTACCGCCGGCATCAATTGATCGGGCTCCATGGGCGGATCACCCACGGTGGCGCTTGCCGGTCTCCGCCCGGCCACGGCTTCCACCCCCCGGGCGATCACCTCCCCGGGCAGCCCGCCCAGGGCCCCCCGGACAGGATCCTTGAAATCGATCAGGTCCGCGCCCCCGGCCGCAGCTTGACGGGCTTCCTCCGGATTCTTGACGCTCGCCAGCAGCCCGGTCACGAATGCTCCCCTTGTTCCAGATTCTCCGCCTTGAATGCGGCCACCTTTTCCTCCAGCCACCCCCAGGCCTCCCATTCCCGCTCACCGGCGGTCTTTTCCAGGGCCACCTTGAGGAACTGCATCTCGCTATCCACCCGCTCCATGGGCAGCATGTGCAGGCGGCTTATCAGGATGGCGGCCTCCACCACGGACCACTGGGCCCGGTTGAAGCCCATGAAAGGCTGGTGGTTGGCCACATGCACGGGACGGCAGAACAGCCCGGGGCGCTGCTCGTCGGGATAATACCGCTCCACCGCGAGCTCCATGTGGCTCAGGGTGCTCTCCAGCCTTTGAACCGGAACCCGGTCCGCGCGCGTAAGGGGCCAATCGCGCCGTCCGGTGAGACAGCCCGCGATCACCCGCACGTCATCGGTGAAGTTGATGACGAGGAAGCCCTCACGCAGCAGGTTGTCCAGGGTGGCCGAAGGCTGGAACGGCAGCACCAGGAAGCCCCCCTCCCGCTCATGCACGCCCATGGGGGCGATATGGGTACCACCGTCGGCTAACCGGGTGGTGAGGATGGATTCTCGGATCAAGGGGGCACCCTTCCCTTATGCGCTGCCTAGGTTTCGTCACTCTCGTCCTCCGGCGGGGGAATGAGCCCTCCCCAGCCCAGAGGCTCGTCCTGGTGATACGCCTTGCCCAGCTGCCAGGCGATCTGGGCGCGAGCCAGCTCGGCGCCGAGATAGAAGGCGTGACTGGCGTCGTCCTCCACCCCGAGCTTCGGGTAGAGGGTGAAGGGATCGGTGGCGGTGTGGAGCCCGTCCCGATTGAAGATGTGGATACCTTCCTCGCTGGTCTGGATCCGGTAGCTTGGATCCCGAACCTGCTCGGCCAGAGCGCCGATCTCTTCCCGGGAGTACGGGAAGGGTCTACGGTCCCGCAGCACCAGCAGGGAAGCATTGAGGCCTTTGGGCAGGGTGTTGGCCTGGGCCGCCGTAGCCATCAGCCGGCCGCCCAGATTCGCTTCCTTGACCGCCTGCCGGCAGTGGGGGCTGACCTGGGTAGTAAGGAGGTGCACCGGGGCCAGCTCCTGGGCGATCGCGGTCAGCAGCGCGTTCAGGCCCACGGTATCGGCGTCCATGAGCTCGGTCGCGTTGCCGATCCCCATGAACAGATCCACCGCAGGAAACCGTCGCCGCATCTCGTTGAAACGCGCCAGGGATTCCATGATCCCGAAAGGGAAGGGATCCAGGATGGGATCCGCCAGAAAAGGCAGTCCCCGCTCTTCCATGGCGACGATGGCACGCCCAAGGGAGTCCAGGTCCCCGTGCTCCCTCGGGATGAGGATGGGGGTGCAGTGGGGGAAATCGTCCACCAGCCAGAGGGTATCCTCGGTCAGGCTGACCAGGAATTCGGCCCCGGCCCGCGCCCCCCGGACCAGCTCCTCTTCCTCCAGGCTGTCCACGCTGACCCGGTATCCCTCCCGGAGCAGCCGATCCACGGCCTCCTCAAGGTGCGGGAATTCTGATTCGGGAAGGCACCCCAGGTCAATCACATCGGCCCCGGACTCCCGGAAACCGGCTGCCTGGGCCAGGATCGCGTCCACGGACATGTCGGGCGCTTCGGTGATCTCGGCGAACAGGAGCCCGGGGCGCTCCGAGAGCGTCAGCTCCACCTCCTCGCCGCCCAGATACCACGGAAGGTCCTTCACCTCCTTGGGTCCCCGCTCCACCGGCACCCCGAGCTCCCCGGACAGGGCTTCCAGATCGCCCCGGCACCACCCCGGCACTACGATCCGGTCGGCCCCGCCGGTATCCTTGACCCGGCGCCGGATCTGGTCCGAGGTCATCAGGGCCGCCACCTGGAGACCGATCTGCCGGATCTCGTAGGAGAAGGATATCTCGCCCATTTCCTCCAGGACCCGGGCCAGATGGGTTTCGGCCAGGCGCCCGGTGAGGAAGAGGATGTGCTCAGGCATGGGCGTCCTCGGTCCGGGCCCGCGCCCGCACGGCGGACTGCAGGGAGGCCAGATCGGTAACCACCTCCGTGGCCTCGAAGGCCCGCAGCTTCTCGGTATTCTCCAGGTCCACCTGCCGCGGGTAGACGCTGACCGTACCCCCGGGCGCCTCGGTCCAGTGATGGGGCGCCGAATCGCAGGCGAACACCACGCTGGGGATCCGGCACTTGCCCGCCTGGGCGAAGATATTGGTCACCAGAGTGTCGGAGATGCCGAACACGCACTTGGCCACCGTGTTGGAGGTGGCGGGAGCGATGACGACGGTGTGGTAATGCCCGTAGTAGAAGAGGCCCACGGGGGGCGAGCTGGCCGCATTGTCCCGGAACACCCGGTGCCGGGCACGGATCTCCTTGAGATCGTATCCGTACTGCTGAAGGACCTCCTCACCGGCGCCGCTGAGGAAGATGTCCACCTGGCCTTCCAGGCTGTCGATCAGTTCCAGGGTTTCCGCGAAGAAGTGGCCGGAGCCGGTGAGGGCCCAGGCCATCCTGGCCGGCGATTCCGTTTCCTGGGCCATCGCCTCACCTCCCGGTTGGCTGTCTGCAAAGGGCGGGCTTACTTGGGACGCTTGATCCCGTACTGCTTCATCTTCCGGTAGAGCGTGTTCCTGCTCAGATTTAGCTGCTCGGCCGTTGCGCTCACGTTCCAATGGTTCTCGTCCAGCATCCGCTGCAGGGTTTCGCGTTCGGCCATCTCCAGGGCGCCGCGGGGTCCGGCGTCGGGGACCTCCGCGCCCTGCTGAACCGCCTTCGGGCGGCTCAGCATCTCCGGAGGCAGATCCGCGGTGGTCAATCGGTCGGACTCCCGCAAGGCCAGCATGGTTCGGAAGGTGTTCCGCGCCTGCCGTATGTTGCCCGGCCAGGGCTCGTTTTTCAGGACCTCCAGGAGCTCCGCATCGAGCGTTACCGGCACGTCCTCGGTATTCTCCTCCTCCACCAGATGCTGGAAGAGCGCGTCCTTGTCCTCGCGCTCCCGTAAAGGGGGAACCAGCACCTGAACCCCCTTCAGGCGATAGTACAGATCCTCCCGGAAGCCCCCCTGGGCCACCAGCTCCTCGAGGTCCTGGTGCGTGGCGCTGACGATCTGGATATCCACCGTGACCGGCGAATCGCCCCCCAGAGGCACCACCTCCCGCTCCTCCAGGACCCGCAAGAGGCGGACCTGGAGATTCAGGGGCATGTCCCCGATCTCGTCCAGAAACAGGGTACCGCCGTTGGCCTGAAGGATTCGACCCTGCTGTCCGTGGCGGCTGGCGCCGGTAAAGGCGCCGGGCTTATACCCGAACAGCTCGCTCTCGATAAGCTCTTCCGGGATGGCCGCACAGCTCACCGCGACGAAGGGCTCCTCGGCCCGATGGCTGAGCTTGTGGAAGGTCTCCGCCAGAACGCCCTTGCCGGTTCCGGTTTCACCGTTCAGCAATACGGGGATGTCCCGGTCGGCCACCTTGCGCAGAAGGGCCAGGTTGCGGGCCATGCGCGTATCGCCGAAATCCAGGCCGGTACCTTCCCCGCCCGGCTCCGACGGGCCCGAGTCCTTCGACTGAATATCCCGGGGCCGCCGGCCCGGATCACCGCCTCCTCCGATGCGGACGCTCCCCTCCGGGGGCTGAACGACGGCGAAAAAACGCTTGCCGTGCTGCCGCTCGTGAACGGGCTGGGTGCGCAGCATACCTTGCAGGGCTCGGTCCACCAGCTCCTCGGAGGAAAGGTGGAGCACTTCCTCGATGTTGCGCCCGACGAGATCCGCGCGCGACTCGTAGCCCAGCTGGAAATGGGCGCTGCCGTTGACCGCGAGGCACTTGCCGTCCTCGTCGAAGGTCAGGATCCCCTCTCCCAGGGTGCTCACGAATTCCGGCCGGCTGTGAAAACGGATCAGGTAATGGTCCCGGAAGCTGTTGAGGAAAACCCGGTTCTCGATCATCTGGCTGGCCATGTGCACCAGCACCTGGGAGTGCTGCTGGGCCATGGTGGAGCAACCGGAAATATCCAGCACCGCCATGAGCTGCCCCTGGGAGTCGAAGATGGGGGCCGCCGAGCAGGTCAGCTCAATATTCCGGGTGAGGAAATGCTCCGAGCGATGGATGACGATGGGCTTTTGCTCGAACAGGCAGGTGCCGATGCCGTTGGTCCCCTCGAAGCGCTCGCTCCATACCGCTCCGGGGCGCAGCCCGCGGCTGCAGACGGTACGGGACAGCTCGGGGTCGCTAACCTGGTGCAGCACCACGCCTTCGGCGTCGGACAGGATTATAGCATAGCCCGAGGCGGCCACCTGCTGGTAGAGATTGTTCATCTCCACCTTGCTGATCTCCAGGAGGGTCTGAAGACGCTCCTGCCGGGCACGCAGCTCCGGGTCGGCCAGGTAAACGGTTTCGTGTCGGCTGCCGGGATCCAGGCCGAGCTCGTCCAGACAGCGCGTCCAGGAGCGCAGCACCTCCTTGGTCAGCGAAGGAGGACGGCTCCAGGGCTGGTGGACCGCTGTCCAGACCCATTCGTTATGACTCGGTTCCTGAACTTCGGCAGTAATGGCTGAACCCCTTGAATGATTGATCTGGACCCGCCGGTTTCCGGGAACCGTAACGCGCTCATGCCGGGTATCCGCGTGCATGCAGAACCCTTCCCGGCTCCCGGTGGGACCCGTCCCCAGGCTTCATTCAAGAATGAGGGATGACGCGCTTCAATAAGTAAAATGGCATACCCTGGCCCTCTGTACCATGCAATGCGCTCGGCAATGCGGGAGAACGTCCCGAGGGCGTTTGGTACAGCCCAGAAGCTTCCATTCTGGTAACGGGCCCCGAACCCCTTCTTGGTGGTCCGGAAGGAATACCCGGGGGAGTGATGCTGCAAACGGAAGGAGATAGGAATTAGTGTCGGGCGGTATTCGCCGCGTATCCAGCCTTCCTCTGAATACAGTTCACGACCTACGTCACGCCTCGGCCGCACCATTTAAGGATAGTACAACTTGCACACCCAGGGGAACCCCCGCATAGAGCATGTCCCTGAGCTGGTCGTAATCGCCTTCCTCGGCGACCCAGGCGGAAAACACCCCCTCGGTGAGGAAATGCATGAAGGCCGGGTCTACAAGCCCTTCCCGGCAGAGGGTCCTGGCGCTTTTCGGACCATCCCCCGAAGAGGCCGACTTGACCAGCAACAGCCGCCCCGCCTCCAGGCGCCCGGCGAGATGGGCGGCCAGGCTGTCCGAGGTGATGTCCCAGGAGGCCGGCACTTGGGTGCCCGCGGCATCCCGGCCCGCCATCCATACGGGTACCTGTCCGCGGGACAAGACCTCCCGGATCTCCCCGAGGGAATTGGCGGCCACCAGGTCCGGGCGCAGGCCGATCATCATATGGCCGAACTGGTCCATGGCCTGCATGGCCATGCGGTGCGCCATGGAATCCGGAAAGCCCCAATCCCGCTGCGCGGACCGGACCTGATCGGCGAAGGGCCCGCCACCGGGAACGATGACCACCTGACCGGACCCGTAACAGGCCAGCTGGTCCAGCCAGGCGCCCAGGGAAGGCTTGTCATAAAGGCTTCCGCCTACCTTAATGACCCACATTCTCCGCCCTCGCATGATTCAGCAGCTCGAGCATGGCCGCGGCCTTGTCGAAAGTCTCCGTGTATTCGTCGCTTCGCTGGGAGTCCATCACCAGTCCTCCGCCGGCCCAGAACCGCACCACGCCGTCCATGTGCACCAGGGTCCGGATGGCGATGTTCGAGTCCAGGGTGCCGTCATAGCTCACATACCCGATGCTGCCGCAATAGACGCCGCGCCGATGGGGCTCCACCTCCTCGATGATCTCCATGGCCCGGATCTTGGGGGCACCGGTAATGGAGCCGCCCGGGAAGCAGGCGCGCAGCAGGTCCAGGGAGTCCCGCTCGGGCGGCAGCGTACCGGTCACCGTGCTGACCAGGTGATGGACCGTCGGGAAGCTCTCCAGCCCGAACAGCTCGGGAACGCGCACCGATCCAGGGGTGCAGACCCGGCCCAGGTCGTTGCGCAGCAGGTCCACGATCATGACGTTCTCGGCCCGGTCCTTGGGACTGTGCACCAGCTCCCGCGCCAAGGCGCGATCCCGGTCGGCGCTCTCCGAGCGGGGCCGGGTGCCCTTGATGGGCCGGGTTTCCACCTTGCCCTGAGCCACCTGAAGGAATCGTTCGGGCGAGTTGCTCAGGATCTGGGCGCCCGGCACGTTCAGGTAGGCCCCGAAGGGCGCGGGGTTGGAGGCACGGAGCGCACGGTAGCCACTCCAGGGATGGCCCTCGGTCTGGGCGGAAAAGCGCTGCGCCAGATTGACCTGGTAGCAGTCCCCCGCCCGGATGTACTCCTTGACGCGCTCGAAGGCACGCCCATAGCCCTCGTCGTCCAGATTGGAGGATATCTCCGAGCGGAGCTCGAGCCCCGAGCCATAGGAGCGCGGCACCGGCGCCTTGAAGAGCCGCACCAGGTCGGACCATTTTCGGGCGGTCTCGGGGTCGCGGCCGTAGCCCACCAGCCAAGCCTTGCCCACGGCATGGTCCACCACCACGGCCCAGTCGTAGATGCCCACCGCCATCTCCGGAAGGTGGTCGGAGTCCTCTGCCGTGCTCGGCAGCGACTCGAGGGACCGGGCCAGGTCGTAGGAAAAGTAGCCCATGGCGCCACCGGTAAACGGCAGATCGAGCCGGTTCACGGGCTCCGGCCGGAGGTACTCGCGAAGTACGGTAAAGGGATCCTCGCGGTGGATGTGGGTCCCCTCCCGGGTCCGGACCGTGATACGTCCCTCTTTCTGGGTCAGGGTTGCCCAGGGATCCGCGGACAGGATATCGAAGCGGCTATTGGGAATATGCGCGCCGTACGGGGAGCCGCTGTCCAGGAAGATCGCCCAGGGGTGATCGGCGATCAGCGAGAAGCGGTCCGCGCTATCCGGGAAGTAGGGGATTTCATGGATCCGGGGCCAGCCCTTCACTCGAACGCTCCTTTCGCCAGGACGGCCAGGGAGACGGCCGGGGCACAATCAGCGGGATCGGGGCCGGCCTTGTATGCACCCGGGGCCACCAGCGTTTTGAAGTCGCGGTACGGCCTGCCCAGCCGCTCCGCCATGGCCGACGCCAGAAAGCGGCCGACGCCGGCCCCGACCACGGGTGCATCGCGATCGAGGCCGAGGCGCCCTTCCACCAGGTAGGCGGCGTCCAGCAGGTCGCGGAGCTGCATTTCCGCCAGATATTCCGCCAACCGCTCCCAGGGGGCCGGATCACCGGCCTCCGCGTCGTTTCCGACCATGCGCGCCAGGCGCCGGGCGCTGCCTTCCCGATCAGCGGCGGCACCATCCGCCGTGGGGCCCAGATCGGCCCCCTCCGGAAGCACGCCGCGCAGCCGATGCACGTCGGCGGTGGTGGCGAACCACTCCGCCGCGAGCGGGACCCAGGCACCCGCCACGGGCACCCGATCACCCAGGGCCATTACGGGTGTGCGTACGGCCCCCGTGTAGAGCAGCTCCCCCGCCCGGAGCCGGGCGGCGTCGGAATCACCCGCCGCGGCCACGCTCCCCGCCCGCAGGGGAACCAGGTCGCTGGTGGTGCTGCCGATGTCCACCAGCAGCGCGGAGGGGCAGGATCGCGCCACCGCTTGGGCCGTGGCCCGCCAATTGGCCGAAGCCACCTCCTCCGGCGCTTCCAGAACGCCTTCCGCGTCGAGGAGCCCGCCGTCGCGCGCGAAGAAGAGCGGTTCCGCCTCCTCCGCCAGCCGCTCCCGCACGGCCTGGACGATGGCCCGCACCCCCTGGGCACGGTCGGGGAAGTGGTCCACCAGCTCACCGGTCATGGTCACCGCATGGGCCACCCCGGAGCCGGTCCGCTCCAGTATGCGCCCCATGGCCCGGGTAAGCTCGGGCACACCCTTCCAGAGCGGACACGGTTCCATGTGCACCCGGAGGTTATCCGCTCCTTCGAGGACGGCGGCTTTCAGATGCGCCCCGCCGATATCCCATCCCATGACACGCTCACGGGTCATTGGCCGCCCTTTGCCGCGTGGCGTGACCGCCGCCCGGAACCAGGCCGGCGGTCCGCAGGATTTCCCGGGCCGGATTGCCGACCACCTGCCGGTCCAGACCCGCGTAGGCCGTAGTCAACCGCGGATTGATCTCGAGCACAACGGGCCCCTCCGGGGTTTCCACGAAGTCCATGCCCACGTACCCCCATAAGCCCGGGAACCCCCGGGCCATGGCGGATATCAGCTCCGACCAGGGCGCCGCCCCTTCCGGGGGCGGCCCGGGAAGCACCGCATCCAGGCAGGCATCCCCCGGACGGAAGGATACGTGCTGATGGTTCTTGCTGATCATGCGGCCCCGCACGCCATCCATCAGCAGCGACAGGCTGCATGCCCTGCCGGGAATGAATGGCTGGACCACCCAGTTTTCCGGATCGGCGAGACGGGCCCGGGCCCCCTCGATCCCCGCCCGGGAGGGGAAGCGCTGGACGTCCAGTCCGCCCTCGCCTTGATCGGGCTTGAGCACCCAGCCATGCTCCGACTCCGGTAGAGGCTCGTCCGCGGCCCGGGTGGTCGCCACGGGGATCCCCGCTTCCTCCAGGATCCGGGCGGTGTCCCGTTTGCTGGCGGCCAGTCGCACCGCCTCCGGCCGGCAGCCGAGCAGCACCCGGTCTTCCTCGAGCACCATGCGGGAGACCCGTTCCAGCTCTCCACCGCTTTCCGGTGCAATTGGCCACACGGCCCCGCATCCGTTCATCGCCCGGTCCCAGAAATGATCGCGGCGCTCTCCGGGTACGGTGCGCAGCACCTCCGCGGGCAGGTCGGGCATGGCGAGGCGGAAGTCCCAGGCTACCTGGGGCTCCACCTCCGGAATCGCCGCCAAGTCCGCCACCAGGGCGGCGACCATGGCCCGGCCCTCCTCGATCAGCTCCGGGGTAGGCATTTCGCCCCGACAGCCCCCTCCCGTAAAATGCTCGTAAACGAACACCCGCATGTGGATTCCCTTGGACCTGATACCCGTTCTCGATCTGCTGGGAGGCCATGTGGTCCGCGGCGAAGGCGGCCACCGGGCTTCCTACGCGCCCTGGATCAGCCCCCTGGCCGGAAGCAGCGACCCGTCGGCGGTGGCCGACGCCCTGCTGGACCTGCATCCGTTCCGGGCCGTCTATCTGGCCGACCTGGATGCCATTATGGGCCGGGGGGATAATCTTGGGCCAATTTCCGAGCTCATCGCCCGTCACCCCCGGGTCACCTTCTGGCTGGACCAGGGCCTGCGCGATGCCCGCTCAGTGCACGAATTCCCCTTCCAGGGGCAGTGCCGCCCGATACTGGGTTCGGAGAGCCTCGCCGACCTGACCCCCCTGGAGGCCGCCTCCCCTCTGGATCCCGGCCCCATTCTCTCCCTGGATTTCGGCCCCGAAGGCTTCCGCGGACCGCAGGACATCTTCCGGGCCACTCAGCTTTGGCCCGATACTATCCTGCTCATGACGCTGGAGCGAGTCGGCTCGGATCGTGGACCCGATACGGAAGGTATCCGAGAGCTCCGCGGCCTGGCCCCAGATCGGCACTGGTATGCGGCGGGTGGCGTACGCGGGTCCGGGGACCTGGAGAGGCTGAGCGCGGCGGGAGCGCGGGGGGCGCTCGTGGCGTCCGCCCTCCACGATAACCGTCTGGACGCGGCAGACCTGGCTTCAATGGCCGGGTAGGGCGCGGCGCCCTACCCGGCCCGCGCCGGGGATTCTACTCGTGTGCGGCGAAGGGGTGGCCCATTTCACCCCGTTTGGACAGCACGTCCTGGACCTTGGGCTCGCCGGCCATCGCGCTCTTGATGGACTGCTTGGTGGCCTCGTAGTTCCAGTCCTGGATCTTGTTGTCGTCCTCGGCCTCCCAGTGGATGAACACACCCACGCTCAGGAACAGGTCGTCGGCCTGGTCCTTGGGGATGGTGCCGTCTTCCACGCAATCCGCCACGGCCATGGCGACGCCGCGCTGGGCGGGGCCGAACATCTGGGCCGCCTGCTTCTCGCCCTTGATGGTCACCTTGTTGAACATGGCGGTGGCCGGCTTGACCATCAGGTTCGGGGCCACGATGGCCAGCAGGCCGTTGTGCCCTTCCTTCTGGTTGGTCAGGGTCTGGCAGAACATGGTCTCGGCGGCGGTGCCGGCCGGGCCCATGATCAGGTCGATGTGCGCCACCTCGTTGGTGTCGCCTACCAGGGCCTCTCCGACCATCGTCTTGGCTACTTGCGCCATTGCACTACTCCTCGATATCCGTTTGCAGAAACCGGCCGGAGGGCTCGACCGCCGCTAGGGGGTCGTCGAGCCCCCCGTGCTGCCGGCGCGCTCCGCGATACGCGCCAAGCGGAACGCGATCAGTGTGGCAACCGTGAGATCCGCGCTCGTTCCTGGATTGATTCCCTCCTCCTTCAGCGCTTGGTCAAGCTCCGCGAGAACCCGCTCCCGGGCGCGGGAATCGTGGGCGGACCGCACCGACCGCAGTACGTGCCCTGCCCGCTCCTGCAGGTTCTCTGCGGCTAGCGTTCCATGTTTACGCCGCACGTGGGAATCCGGGAATCGGCTTACATAGGCGAGCTGCAGCTCCGCCACCGCAGGTCCCCGGCGGCCGTAGCGACGCAGGCCTTCCCCAAGCGTATCCAGCCCGATGTCCAGCAGGCCGGAGAAGCCGGTGGTGTACTGACGGGCGATCACGTCCCGATCGTCGGCCTCCGCCATGGCTTCAAGAAGGGTGCAGTCGGGCGCGTCGGCCACATCGTGCCGGGCACTCGACCCCAGCCCGCCGGGAGAGGCCATCCGGATGGCGGCAAACGCCTCGGTCGCGTCCTCCCGGGTAAGGCCGCCCAGAACCCCCTCCAGACGCGCCCGGAGGTCCCCGGAAGCCGCGGGGGCCAGCGCCGCCTCCACGAGGGGCGCGGTCAGCAGCAGAATGCCCAGGTTGGTGTTGCAGTCCACCACCTGCCAGGTGGCCTCCACCCCGGCCCGGACCCGCGCTCCAACTCCGGCGGAGCCGGCGACAACCGCTTCGGCGGCGGGGCCGGCGCTGCGCTCGAAATCTACGGCGGTCATGCCGTGTCCCGGCGAGGAACGACTCACATTGCCCGGCTTCAGCCAGCGCACATCCGCCAGGAAGGCCCCCCGCACCAGCGGCAACAGGCGCCGGGCGCTCACCAGCTGGGTCACTCCGCCACCTCCCGGGGGACCGCCGTCGTCCAGGTGGCCCGGCAACCGTCGGCCAGTCGCCCCGCCAGATCCTCCCGGAGGACCGATTGCAGTCCCCGCCACGCGGGCACGCCGTTCACCTCCAGGACCTGGAAGCCGCCCGCCGGATCCTGGATCAGATCCACACCTGCGTAGTCGAGGCCCACCGTTTCGGCGGCGGCGATGGCCATGCGCTCCGCCGCCTCGGGGGCCACCGCCGGACGACAGGAGCCGCCCCGGGCCCGATTGTTGATCCAGGAATCCCCGAAGCGCTGCATGGCTCCCACCGGCGAGCCGTTGATCACAAGAACCCGCCAGTCGCACCACCCCATCTCCGTGGCGGGCGGGATGAATCGCTGGAAATAGTAGACCCCGTCCAGCTCCTCGGGGGACGGCAGGGGCTCGCCGCGCTCCAGGAGCCGCACCCCCTTGCCCATGGAGCCGAACAGGGGCTTCAGGACCAGCTGGTGGCCTGCGGCCTCCTCCTGCTTGCGCACGGCCTCGGCACGATCCGCGTCGCGCAGCGCCCAGGAAGGGGGCGTGGGTATACCCGCCCGGGCCAGGAACCAGCTGGTCATGGCCTTGTCCACGCTCCGCTCGATGGCGCTCGGGTGGTTGTAGACGGGCACGCCCGCATGCACCAGGGCGTAGAGGATATCCAGGCAGAAAACGATCTCTTCCAGGGTTCCCGAGGGAATGCCGCGGACGAACGCGCCGTCCGGGAGCCCCCGCTCGAAGCCGGGGAGCCGGATGCCCAGGCTCCCCGCTTCCGTGGACAGCTGGCAATCCTGGATGGGCACCCAGGTCGCCCGCATGGCCCGCTCGGAGAAGGCGCGCTGCAGCGCTTCCCCGTGCCAGCCGAATTCATGGGTGAGGAGGGCTACCTCCTCACCGTTCATGCACCTTCCCCGAAGGAGGCGTTAAGGGCGTTCCGGTTGCCCTCTCCGCCGCGGAAGGTCTGTCCGCTCTCCAGGTTGGTAATGGTTACCCGGGCGGGACTGAACAGCAGCGGATCGATCTTGGAGAAATCGCCGTTGTAGGCCTGGAAGACTTCCGCGAAGGGCCGGCCGTAGTCGCGCGAGGCCGAGCTGGGCAGCTCCTTGGCCAGCTGCCGCGCCTGATCGTCCGGACCGTTCACGAATAGGTGCACCTCGCCGTCGAAGAGAATGGCGTCGTTGGTGCGGCCCATCCCGGTGATGAAGTCGGGCGACGGCGGCGGCAGGGGCGCGCTTCCGGCGGCGTCCACCACCTGCCCCATGGGGAACTCCAGCGCATGCACCTTGTGCATGGCCACCTCCACCACGCGCCCAACGATCTGCACGGCGCCGGCCAGCGAGGAGGTGGGGGTAAGGATCAGGGTTAGGTTCCCGGGGGACACCCCGCAATCCTTGGCGATCTGCTCCACCAGGCCGTTGGGCGGCCGCTGGTCGGTCTCCAGGACGAGGCAGGTCTGGTCGGCGGAATCCGTCACGCCCAGCTCCTGGATGAGCTCCTCCTTGCCGGCGAGAACGCGGGCCGGGCCGGAGCCCAGCGCGAAAAAGCCGCCGTCGTCCTCGGAGGAGAGCATCCACCCGGCATACTGGCTGCCAAGGCAGACGAGGACGGGATCGCAGGTGGTTACCCCGATCCGCCACCGCCACTGGTCGCTGGGCTGGCTGGAGCTGATGGAGGCGCGGCCCAGACCGGCCATGCAGATCTCGGCGATCCGCCGACCGGCTTCCAGGCCGCCGAGGGTATCGATGCCCGCATCCACCAGAGTCGCCCCGGATTCGGTGCGCTCCGTCTTGATCCGCAGCCAGTCGCGATTCCGCAGCAGGTCCTCCACCAGGGGCTGGACCTGGGCATTGAGACCACTTTGCGGCCAGTTGGCCGCTGTACCTTCAACCGTTCCCATAAGCTGGCTTCCTTAAGTCAGGCCGAAAAGGCTGGTTCAGAAACAGGGGCCTGCCGCAATTGCTCGCGGATCCACCGATGCCTCCGCCAAAGCTGGCGCCGCGTCTGCTCGCGGTCGGCGTGACGGGCATGGACGGTGCAAACCGGGGCGCCTTCCGGAAAGAACGTGCCACCCGGGGCACGATCCCCGCACCAGGGGTGCTCCAGGAGCCCCTGGGGGATCCGGACGGACTCCTCGGCGTAAACCACGGCATGTCCCCTATACACCCCCGGGGGCTGCGCCTGGAAATGCGGCAGGCTGCCCCGGGAGCCGCTGAGATGCAGTAGAAAGGGGCTCGGATTGAGCCCCTCCCGATACAGATCGAGGGTGGCCACCGGACGGGGATTGACCTCCAGGAGCTGGAGCTCGCGACCGTCGGTCACGAAATCCAATCCGTTGAGTCCGCGCAGGCCGACGGCAGCGGTGATGGCCGACACCGCTTCCGTAAGGCCCCGGGCCACGTCGGCGGCAAGCGGGGCATGGCTCAGGGCGCCGCCGTAGCGGAAATCCCCGGCCGAACCGCTCTGCTCCCGGCCGGTCCACTGCTCCGTGATGCCCAGGATGCGGGCCCGTTCCCCGTCGGCCACGAACAGGACCGAATGGGGGGCGCCGGCGGCTTGCCGCTGGAAGTAGCGGTTCGCCCCGGCATCCTCCGCATCGGCCGGACGAATGTGCCAGCCGCCGCTGGCGCCGCGCATCTTGCTCAGCCACCCGGCCCCATCCGCCGGGGGCTCCCGGCGGGTCTCGGGGTACGGCAGATCCAGCCGACTCAGCAAGGCGGTCCACGAGCCGGGATCCTTCACCAGGCGCACCTGCTCGCCGGAGTTTCCGAGCACCTCGCGGCGCTCGGCGAGCTGCTCCAGCAGCTCCGCCTGGCCTTCCAGGCCACCGCCCCAGACCACCGACTCGCCCCGGGAAATGGGGGAAAACCGGTCGATGGCCTCCATGAGCGCGGGACCGGCGGTGCGGTCTCCCACCAAGGGCTCCACCTTGACCTCGCCGGCGGCGGCCCGGGTATCGAGATCCCCGTACCGGTCCATAACGCGGACCGGCTTGCCCGCCCGGTGGGCAGCCTGCGCCAGGATCCTTCCCGAAGCCGCGATCACCAGCATGATCCGGACCCTCGATCAGTCGACGTTGCGGCGAGCCTCTTCCAGGGCATGCTCGTAATGGAAGTATTCCGCCTTCTCGGAGAGGCGCATCCGCTCCAGCAGGGTCTGCTCCACCTGGGACTTCAGGGGACCCAGGGCCAGCGCGCCGATGCCGATGGCGCCGGAGCCGGAACCTTCGATGGGGGCGGCATCCGCCTGGACATCCACGCCTTCCAGGCCGAGCGGCGGCACGGCATTGGCGTCGGCGGCGACGAGCAGCTTGGGCGCGGCGGCGAGCTGGCTGTTGCTCAGGATCTGCACGCCGGCAGCGGCGCAGTTGAGCACGATCTCGGCATCGCTCATGAGGGCTTCCTTCGCCTCATCGCTGCTTCCGTCACCCGCTTCCACGGAAACGCCGTGGCGCTTGTTCAGCTCGTCGCAGACGCCCTGGGTCTTGGAGAGGCTGCTGTGCCCAGCGAGAACCACCTTGGCCCCGTCCTGGGCGGCGAGAATGCCGGCGGTGGTACCCACCGGGCCCGTTCCGCCCGTGATCACGATCTTCCGGCCCCCCAGGCCGCTGCCGCCGTGATGGCTTTTCAGGCGGGACTCCACCATGGCGAGCATGGCGGCGGCGGTGGTGAAGGCACCGCTCGGGTCCACCATGATGGAAGCCTCGAACGGAGGCACCAGGGCGCCACGGGCCTTTTCGGCCATGTCCTTGGCCACGGTGGCGCTCCGACCGCCGATGAAGATGCCGGTCCGCGCGCCCAGCTTGGGGGGGCGGGAGAAGATGGCATCCTGCACCAGGTCGGTAATATCGCCCTCTTCCACCTCGGTATACGGGGTCACCGCATCCCAGCCGGCGTCGTAAGCCATGTTGATATCGAAGGGGCTCACGTTCTTCTCGGGATCGAACATGTGCAGCAGGTACGGTTGTTCCATGGTGTCCTATCGTCCTCTAATGCCTTGCTAGAAAGTAGCCGATTGCGGTTCGGGCGCATCGGCGCCGCTCCCCGGGTGCTCCTGAATCAGGGCACCCGAGCGGGCGCCGGCCAGCACCTGCGTCTGCAGCCCTTCGACCCCCTTGAATCGCTCCTGGAGGGCCTGCTGATACCGCGTGGCCTGGCGGGCATCCCCGAATACCGCGAAGCCGGTGGGGCCCCAGGAGCTTTGCCCGACTCCCGCGACCCCTTGTTCCTGAAGCCAGCCCATGGCTTCCGCCACTTTCGGGCTGGTATAGCGACCTCCCTGGGCGGGCGCGAAATAGTCCCCGATAATGGCCTGGAGCTCGCCGACCCCCATACCGAAGGCATCCACGTCCTCGTCCTTGAGGGCGGGCAGGATCCGCATCAGGATCAGCCTGGCCAGATGCCCGGCATCCGCTTCCGGAAAGGCGAGGAGGGTCTCGAAGGCCTCCTTTTCCCCCTTGCCGTGCAGACCCTGCCCCGCCTCGTCGTACACCAGGAGGAGGCGCCAGGATTCCGGGAAGGGAGCCCGCGCCACGATCGGTGGCGGGGCATCCCCCGACCCCTTGCCGCCATCGACGAAGAACCCGGGCTCACAGAAGGCGCCGACCCCCATCCCCGACCGGGCACCCCGATCGGTAACGGAGGCGATCTCCTCGATTGTGAGTCCCCAGCCGAGTAGCCGGTTCAGGGCCATGCCCACCGCCAGGGCCATCTGCGTCCCCGACCCGAGGCCGATATGGGGCGGGATGGCCTTCGTAACCCGGATGTCGGCGGCGGGAGGGCTTCCCACGTACTCGCCGAGCGTCCTGGCCACCCGTTCCACACGCCGGGCTTCGGGCCCGTCGACGCTCAGCCCTCCGGAGGACCTGGCCGCCTTGACCTGGGTAGTGATGCCATCCAAGCTCAGCCCGAGGCTCCCGAAACGACGCCCCAGGCTGCCGTTCAGGTCCACGAAGCCCATGTGCAGACGCGCAGGAGCCTCGACCGACACGACCGCTCGCCCGCCGGACGCCTCCAGGGCCACTTCCGAATCCATTACCACCTCCCAGTAGCGGGTCTATGGGAAATAGACGCCCCTTTCTTCCTCATGGGCATATAAACTCTGGGGCCTTCCGCACGACCCCGAAGTTCATCACCCGTGTATACCCATGATGGAATCGCCTGAGGGATGAACGAAAGGTCGCCCGCATCCTCTAAAGGCAAAGGGCATGCCATTGCATTAATTACGCCATGTGGGGGATCCCATAGTTACCCCCCTGGCTAACTGCCTCGGTTCCGTTTCAGAGTGTAACCCTTGTATCTCAAATACGTGACGCCCGGCTTTCCTGGAAGCCCTGTCGGGTCTGGCCTCAATCAGGTTAGACGGCTTGGCATGCTTTGTGAAAGGAGACGCGGCGGTCCAGACCGGTCAGGGGTACCTCCCTTTCCAACCATTCAACATGCAGAGAATCGGCGCCTTTGGGTACTAACGAAGATAGCACCGTTCACCGCAATGTCCCGTGCCCTTTCTGCGGGCTCGTCTGCGATGACCTGACGGTCTCCGTGCAGGGCGAGGCCGTGGAGGTTCTGGAGCGGGGATGCGAGCGCAGCAAGGAAGGATTCCGCAAGGCCGCGGCCGCCCCCTATGAGGACGGCGAGGCCATGATCGGCGGCAAGCCGGCTTCGCTGGAGGATGCCGTCGGCGAAGCGGCCCGACTCCTGAAGCAGAGCCGATTTCCGCTGATTAGCGGCCTGGGCGCGGAAGGACAGGGAATCCGGGCCGCCATACAGCTGGCCGACCGCCTGAACGGCGCGGTCGACCATTTGCATGGCGATGCCCTGATGAATCACGTGCACACCCTGCAGGACAGCGGCTGGGTCACCACCACCCTGACGGAGCTGCGCAACCGGGCGGACTTGGTGGTTGTGCTGGGCACACCGCTTCTGGAGCACGTCCCGCGGCTGTTCGAGCGATTCATCCGCCCCGAAGAGGGCTTGTTCCCGGACCGCCTGGACCGGCGCCGGGTTGTCGCCGTGGGCGCCCCGGAAACGGCAGCCGCACCGGGCGACATCGACGAGAGCTTGGCCTGCGACCCGGCGGCCATCGGCGACGTAGCCGAGGCGTTGCGCGCCCTGCTCAACGGCCACGACCTGCAGGCCGAGGAAGTGGCAGGGATCCGACGGGAGGCTTTGGCGCGTCTCGCGGAGGAGCTGCGCAATGCCGACTACGGGGTGGTCGCCTGGTCCGCCGATGCCATGGAGCACGCCAACAGGGACCTGACCGTGGGCTCCATCTGCGGCCTCGTCCGGGACCTCAACGAGACCACGCGGTGCGCCGGCCTCGCGCTGGGCGGCGAGGACGGGGCGCAGACGGCTCTGCAGGCCACCACGTGGCAGACGGGCTTCCCCGTACGGGTCCAGTTCCGCGGCGGCTATCCCCAATACGACCCCATTGGAGGCGGCACGCGGGACCTGCTGGCCAGCGGCGACCCGGATGCGCTGGTTTGGATCTCCGCCCTGAACAGCCAGGCCCACCCGCCGGCGACCGACGTGCCCACCGTGGTGCTCGGACAGAGCGGGATGAAGCCCACCGAGACGCCCGCCGTGCTCATCCCCGTCGGCACGCCGGGAGTGGATCACGGCGGCCCCCTGTTCCGGACCGACGGAGGGGTGAGCCTGCCCTTGCGGGCCTTGCGCACCGCCCCCGTTCCCTCGGTGGGGGAAGTTCTCGCTCGTATTGAATCCCAGCTGTAGAGGCAAGGAATAGGAATGCTGGTCAAGCTAAGCGGCGGCACGGTTTATGATCCCAAGCACGGGATCGACGGCGAGGTCCGCGACCTCTATTTCCGCGACGGCCGCATGATTGCGCCGCCCGCCGAGTCCCCCGACCGGGAATACGATGTCCGCGGTAAGGTGGTCATGGCGGGGGGCATCGATATCCATACCCATATCGGCGGTGGCAAGGTGAACCTGAGCCGGACCCTGCTTCCGGAGGACCACCGGGACCATCCCGAGCTGAGCGAGGAGGGCCGGCGCAGCGGCAGCGGCCACGTCACGCCGAGCACCTTCCTCACCGGCTACCGCTACTCGGAGATGGGGTACACGACCTGCTTCGAGCCGGCCCTGCTGCCGTCCAACGCGCGCCACGCGCACATGGAGCTCGGCGACACCCCCATGGTGGACAAGGGCGGCTACGCCCTGCTGGGCAATGACGACTTCCTGCTCGGCATGCTCGCCAACGGCGAGGACCAGGCGCGCATCAACGACTACGTGGCCTGGACCCTGAACGCCGCGCGCTGCGTGGCCATCAAGGTGGTGAACCCCGGCGGCATCAACGCCTTCAAGTTCAACGGCCGCAAGCTGGACGTGGACGAGCAGGGCCCCCATTACGGCGTCACGCCCCGGAATATCCTGGCCCGGCTGACCCGGGCCCTGCACGATCTGGGGGTGCCCCACCCGCTGCACGTGCATTCGAGCAATCTCGGGGTGCCGGGGAACGTGGCCTCCACGCTGGATACCATCCGCGCGGCGGAGGGCCTGCCCATCCACCTCACCCACGTCCAGTTCCACAGCTACGGGACGGAAGGGAGCCGCGGGTTCTCCTCGGCGGCGGCCGAGATCGCCGAAGCGGTCAACGACAACCCCAACGTCTCCGTGGACGTGGGGCAGATCATGTTCGGCCAGACCGTGACCGCCTCGGGCGATTTCATGCGGCAGCACGCGCAGCACAGCCACGCGCACCCCAACAAGTGGGTGGGCATGGACATCGAGTGCGATGCGGGCTGCGGCGTGGTGCCCTTCCAGTACCGCGACGAGAACTTCGTGAACGCCCTGCAGTGGGCCATCGGACTGGAGATCTTCCTGCAGGTGGCGGATCCGTGGCGGGTCTTCCTGACCACCGACCACCCCAACGGCGGGCCGTTCACCAGCTATCCGCACCTGATCAAGCTGCTCATGGACCGCAGCTTCCGCAACGATAACCTCGAGCAGCTGCACTCGGACGTGGCGGACCACAGCAACCTCAAGGCCATGACGCGGGAATATTCCCTCTACGAAGTGGCCATCCTGACCCGGGCGGGTCCGGCCCAGATCCTGGGACTCTCCGACCGGGGCCACCTCGGCGAAGGCGCCGCCGCGGATATCGCGGTGTACGACCACAAGAGCGATCCCGAAGAGATGTTCGCCCGCCCCAGCCTGGTCTTCAAGGACGGCGAGCCCGTAATCGAGGACGGCCGGCTCGTGCAGGTCCGGTGGGGCGGCACCCACGCCGTGGAGCCGGAATACGACGCGGGAATCGAGAACCGGCTCTCCGACTATTTCGAGCGTTACCACACCGTCCGCCTGGAGAACTTCAAGATCGGTGCCGATGAGCTTGCCGGCCCCCAGCGGCCGGGGATCCTTCCGGTAGCCACGGCTCGGGGAAGGCAGGAATGAACATCAACGGCGTCACAATCGAGGACACCTTCGCCGAGGCCTTCGAGATGCGGGCCACGCGCATCGTGATCACTGCCATGGACCGCAATTGGGTGGCCCACGCGGCGGAGACCATGACCGGTTTCGCCACTTCGGTGATCGGGTGCGGCCTCGAGGCGGGCATCGAGCAATACCTGGAGCCCGAGGAGACGCCCGACGGGCGTCCCGGCGTGGCGGTGCTGCTCTTCGCCGTTTCCGGCAAGGAGCTCACCAAGCACCTGCAGAACCGCATCGGGCAGAGCGTCCTTACCTGTCCCACCACCGCCGTCTTTTCCGGCCTGGACGGGGAAGCCACGCCCATGGGCGAAGGCGTGCGCTACTTCGGCGACGGCTACCAGATCTCCAAGCTGTTCGGCGAGCGGCGATTCTGGCGGGTGCCCGTCATGGACGGGGAGTTCGTCTGCGAGGCCACCACGGGGCGGGTCAACGCCGTGGGCGGCGGCAACTTCCTGGTGCTGGGACGCTCCGCGGAAGAGACCTTGCGGGCCCTGGAGGCCGCCATCGAGGCCATGAGCCGCGCTCCCGGCATCATCATGCCCTTCCCCGGCGGCGTGGTGCGCTCCGGCTCCAAGGTGGGCTCCAAATACAAGGCCCTGCCGGCCTCCACCAATGACGCCTACTGCCCCACCCTGCGGGGACTCACCGACTCCAACATCGGCCCGGAGGTGGGCGCGGTAATGGAGGTGGTTATCGACGGCCTGGACCCGGATTCCGTGTCCCGCGCCATGGCCATGGGCATCCAGACCGTATGCGCCTTCGGTCCCGACAACGGCATCCTGGGCATCACCGCCGGCAACTTCGGCGGCGATCTGGGGCAATTCCAATTCTCCCTACACGAAGTTCTGGCATGAACCCTCTTACCCTGAAGCTACGGCAACCGCTTTCGGAACCGGTGGACCTTTCGGACCTCCGGCTGCCTCCCGACGACCCGGAGCCCGCGGCCGCACTCGCCCGCGCGAGGGTCCGCGTGGGCGGCCGCCCCCTCGAGGCCGGAGAGGTTTTCGAGATACAAGGGGAAGACCCGAAGCAGGTGGAGATCTTCACCGACGGGGCGCGGATCCACGGCATCGGTACGGAAATGGCCGGCGGGACCCTGATCGTGCACGGCGACGCGGGTGACCACCTGGCCCACGGGATGCGCTCGGGCACCATCCGCGTGGAAGGCTCCTGCGGGAATTTCGCCGCCTCGGACCTGAAGGACGGGCTGCTGGACATCCAGGGCGACGCCGGTGCCTACCTGGCCGGTGCCATACCCGGGGAGATGAGCGGTGCACGGGGCGGGACGATCCTGGTGCGTGGCCGTGCCGGGGAGCGGGTCTGCGACCGCATGCGGCGCGGCCTCGTGCTGGTGGGCAACGATACCGGCGACTACCCGGCATCCCGCATGCGGGCCGGCACCCTGATCGTGCTCGGGCACGTCGGCAAGGAGCCGGGCTTCGGTATGATCCGCGGAACCCTCGTGCTCTCCGAGCGCCCGGCGTCCTTGCCCGCGGCCTTCAACCGCTCCGGCGAGCATGAGCTGCTTTTCCTGCGCCTGCTTACCCGCCATGTGGAGCAGCAGCTCGGCGCCGCCACCCCGCCCCTCATGGACCTGGGCCGGGTGGAGCGGTGGATGGGGGACCGCTCCCACGACGGCCGGGGCGAGGTGCTGGTACCGGCCCGATAGCCCACCCTTCCGGCGGAGCGGGGTCACGCCGGAAATGGGCGGCAGTCCGAACGAGCTGGAGAGGCGCCGCCGTGCCCTGGCACTATACCTCCAGCCCCTTCGTTGCGCATGTGGCCGTGCACACCCGCGACGGCATCGGGTTCGAATACCGGTGGACGTTCCGGCCATCGGCAGCGGAACCCCGTTCTATGACCCTCCGCGCCTCAGGGAGCAGGGACTATAGATGCCCTCCCGGACCCGGTCCGGGAGGGTGCGGGGCTCACTTGCCGTACTTGAGGTATTTGAACCTGGGATCGTCAGGCGGCCCGGAAAGCGGCGAGCCTTCCTCCTGCCAAGGCTGCCACTGCACCACCTCCTCCATCTTCTTCGCCAGGGCGAAATCGCTTTCCGTGATGCCGTCGGCCCGGTGGGTCCGCAGCTTCACGATCACGAAGGCGAAGGACACGGTCAGATCGGGGTGATGGAAGGCCGCCTCCGCCAGGTGCCCCACCGTATTGACCACCATCAAGGTGGACTTCCAGTTGTGGGTCTTGAATTTACGGCGAATCCAGCCATCCTCGTAATACCAGTGGGGCAGCTCCTCCTCCAGCCGTTGCCGGACCTCTTCCTCGCTGTATACGGGCTCATCGCTCATGGGAGCATCCTCCCTGCGGTTACGCGTCCATGTGCACCCTTTCGTGCAATGGCCATTCCATTGCATTATGGAGCACGCGAGGGGAATAGCGTAAATCCAGTGTAACGCGCATGACACACTCTGACGCCGGACTGCACCACCATACAGACAGGCCGACGGTGAACGCTTGCCTCGCAGGCCGTTGAACCCCGGCACGGAGTTTGCGTCTTATCACTGGATAACTTATGCGATTCAAGGGCCCATCACGGGCTTCCTATCCCTAGCAGGGGGCGAAGTTGGCAAATTCCAAAACCGGTACCGACCTCAAACGGCCGCGTCCTTTCCCGAAGGGCCGCCCTACCGAGCCACAGGCCCAGGAAGCGGTGGAAGCGCTGATCGGAGCGGACCCGCGCGAGGCTGACCGGGTACTCGAATACCTACATCGAATTCAGGACCGCTTCGGCCACGTCTCCGCCCAGCACGTGGTGGCCCTGGCGCGTGTCCTGAATCTGGCGCATACCGAAGTCTACGAAGTGGCCTCGTTCTACGACCGCTTCGATATCGTCAAGGAGAACGAGGAGCCTCCCCCGCCGGTGACCATCCAGGTGTGCGACTCGGTAGCCTGCGACATGGCGGGTGCCGGCCCTCTCATGGAAGCCCTCGCCAACCGCCTGGAAGGCGAGGTCCGGGTGGAGCGCGCCCCGTGCGTGGGGCTGTGCGCCGAGGCCCCCGTGGCCGTGGCCGGACGGCGGCAGATCGGGCACGCGGACACCGAAAAGGTAGTGAATGCCCTGCAGGAAGGGCAGCTTGAGCCCGAGGTACCCGACTACACCGATTACCAGGCCTATGTGGCCGACGGCGGCTACCGGATCTTCCGCGAGGTGGCGGCGGGCGAGCGCAGCTCCGACGCGGTCATCGACGAGATCGAAGCCGCCGGCCTGCGCGGCCTGGGCGGAGCGGGCTTCCCCGCCGCCATCAAATGGCGCACCGTCCGCGACCAGCCCGGCACGGCGCTGGTAGCCATCAATATCGACGAATCCGAGCCGGGAACCTTCAAGGACCGCTACTACCTGCAGCGCGATCCGCACCGGTTCCTGGAAGGCGCGCTGATCGCCGCCCACGCGGTGGGCGCCAACGGTGTCTACCTCTATCTCCGGGACGAGTACGACGAGGGCCACCGGATCCTCAACCAGGAGATCGCCGCCCTGCAGGCCGATCCGCCGGCCGACCTTCCGCCGATCCAGCTCCGGCGGGGTGCCGGCGCCTACATCTGCGGCGAGGAATCCGCCATGGTCGAGTCCATCGAGGGCCATCGCGGCATGCCCCGCCTGCGGCCGCCCCTGGTGGCTCAGGTGGGCCTGTTCGGTGCGCCGACCCTGGAACAGAACATGGAAACCATGCACTGGGTGCGCGACATCCTCGAGCAGGGCTCGGACTGGTACAAGGGCCACGGCCGCAACGGGCGCAGCGGTCTGCGTACCTTCTCCGTGAGTGGCAGGGTGCAGAATCCGGGCGTCCACCAGGCCCCGGCCGGCATCACGCTCAACGAGCTCATCGAAGAGCATTGTGGCGGCATGCTCCCGGGGCATCAGCTCTACGGCTACCTGGTCGGCGGCGCCTCGGGCGGTATCCTGCCCGCCAGCCTCGCGGACGTTCCGCTGGATTTTGATACCCTGCAGGAGCATGGCTGCTTCATCGGATCGTTCGCCATCGTCGTGCTGTCCGATCATGACACCGCCCGCCATGCGGCTTTGAACGCCATGCGGTTCTTCGCCGACGAGTCCTGCGGCAAGTGCACTCCCTGCCGGGTGGGAACCGCGAAGGCCTCCTACCTCATGGCGGAGCCGGAGTGGAACGAGGAACTCCTGAGCGAACTGGCCGACTCCATGGTGGATGCTTCCATCTGCGGCCTCGGACAGGCTGCGCCGAATCCACTGAACAGCGTGCTGAAGTACTTCCGTGAGGAGCTCGACAATGGGCGTTAAACCAATATATTACACTCGCCCGGAAACCACCCCGCCGAAGGATGGCGACCCGGTGACCTTTACGCTCAACGGGGAAACCCTGGTTGCCGAGCCCGGCGAGACCATTCTGCAAGCGGCCCAGCGGTACGGCACCGAGATCCCGTACCTCTGCTACCACGACAACCTGCGCGCCGACGGCAACTGCCGGTCCTGCGTCGTGGAGGTGGAGGGCGAGCGGGTGCTGGCCCCCTCCTGCTGCCGTGCCCCCAAGGAGGGCATGAATGTCCATTCCGACAGCGAGCGGGCCCGCAAATCGCAGCGCATGGTCCTCGAGCTGCTGCTCGCCGATCAGGGGCCGGCGGAGTACACCAAGCACAGCGAGCTCACCTACTGGGCGGAGAAGCTCGGAGTCGCCGAATCCCGTTTCCCCGCGGAGAAGAGCGCCGAATCGGACAGCTCCAACCCGGCCATCTCGGTCAACCTGGATGCCTGTATTCAGTGCACCCGCTGCGTCCGCGCCTGCCGTGAGGAGCAGGAAAACGACGTGATCGGCTACGCCTTCCGGGGCAACGAGGCGGAGATCGTCTTCGACCTGGGCGACCCCATGGGCGAGAGCACCTGCGTGAGCTGCGGCGAGTGCGTCCAGGTTTGCCCCACCGGGGCCCTGATGCCGCAGTCGGCGGTCGGCGAGGACGAATCCGAGAAGGACGTGGAGTCGGTCTGCCCGTACTGCGGCGTGGGCTGCCTGCTCACCTACCACGTCAAGGACGACAAGATCCAGTGGACGGACGGCCGCGACGGGCCCTCCAACCACAACCGCCTGTGCGTCAAGGGGCGCTATGGCTATGACTACTCCCGGAGCCCCGAGCGGCTCACCAAGCCGCTGATCCGGCGCGAAGACGCTCCGAAGGAGGCCGATCCCCAGATCGATCCGGCCAACCCCTATACCCACTTCCGGGAGGCCACCTGGGAGGAAGCCCTGGACCGCGCTGGCTACGACCTGCGCAATATCCGGGACAAGTACGGCTCCCAGGCCCTGGCGGGATTCGGCTCCGCCAAGGGCAGCAACGAGGAGGCCTACCTCTTCCAGAAGCTGGTCCGGACCGGCTTCGGGACCAATAACGTGGATCACTGCACCCGGCTGTGCCACGCCTCCTCGGTGAAGGCCATGCTGGAGATGATCGGCACCGGCGGCATCACCAACCAAGTGGAGGACGTCGCCCGGGCCGAGGTGATCGTGGTGATCGGCGCCAACCCGCCGGTCAACCACCCGGTGGCCTCCAGCTTCATGAAGAACGCCGCCCAGAACGGCAAGAAGCTGATCCTCATCGACCCGCGGCGCACGGACATGGCTCCGCACGCAGATTACATGCTCCAGTTCCAGCCCGACACGGACGTGGCCCTGCTCAACTCCATGATGGCCGCCATCCTCGAGGAGGGGCTGGTGGACGAGGAGTTCATCCGCAGCCATACCTCGGGCTTCGAGGCCCTGCAGGAGCACCTGGCCGCCTACAGCCCGGATCACATGGAGCCCATCACCGGGATCCCCGCGGAGACCATCCGGGAGGTGAGCAGGCTCTACGCCACCTCCGAGGGCTCCATGATCTTCTGGGGCATGGGCGTTTCCCAGCACAGCCACGGCACGGACAACGCCCGGGCCCTCATCGACCTGGCCCTCATGACCGGCCAGATCGGGCGCCCCGGCACCGGGCTTCACCCCCTGCGCGGCCAGAACAACGTCCAGGGCGCTTCCGACGCCGGCCTGATTCCCATGGTCTATCCGGACTACCAGCCGGTGAACGATACGGCGACCCAGGAGAAATTCGAGCAGTTCTGGGGCAGCAAGCTCGATGACCAGCTTGGCCTGACCGCGGTCGAGATCTTCAACGAGGCCCATGAAGGCAACATCAAGGGCATGTACATCATGGGCGAGAACCCGGCCATGTCGGACCCCAACCTCCGGCATTCGCGGGAATCCCTGGTGCACCTGGAGAACCTCACCGTCCAGGACCTGTTCCTGACCGAGACGGCCTTCTACGCCGACGTGGTGCTGCCGGCCTCGGCCTTCCAGGAGAAGCTCGGCACCTATACCAACACGGATCGCCGCGTGCAGATGGGCCGCCCGGCCCTCTCCCTGCCCGGTGACGCCCGGCAGGACCTGGACCTGATCCAGGAAATCGCCCGCCGATTGGGCCTGGATTGGAACTATTCCGGTCCCCGGGAGGTCTGGGAAGAGATGCGGCAGTGCATGCCCTCCATCGCCGGCATGAGCTGGGAGCGACTGGACCGGGAGGACTCCATCACCTACCCCTGCCCCACCGAGGATCATCCGGGAACGCCCATTTTGTTCCTGGACAAGACCTTCTGGACGCAGGACGGCAAGGCGCACTTCCAGACCGCCGACTTCACCCGGGCCAAGGAGCTCCCGGACGACGAATATCCGTTCGTCCTGATCACCGGTCGCCAGCTGGAGCATTGGCATACCGGCTCCATGACCCGTCGGACCCAGGTGCTCAACGCCATCGAGCCCATGGCCACCCTGAGCATGCACCCGGAGGACCTGCGGCAGATGGGCCTGCAGCCGGGAGACAAGGTCCGGACCTACAGTCGGCGGGGATCCGTCGATCTGGCCACCCGTGCCGACGACGGCCTGCACCGTGGCCAGGTCTTCCTGCCCTTCGCCTATCACGAAGCGGCGGCGAACCTGCTGACCACGGATGTTCTGGATCCGGATGCCAAGATCCCCGAGTTCAAGTACTGCGCCGTGCAGATTCAGCCCTCTGCGGAACAGGACCTGCACTTGACCCCCGAGGAGCCAACCGTGCAGACGGGCTGACGGGGACGCATCCCATTCGGATGGAGGTCAGGAGGCGGTCCCGGCACAAGCTCGGGACCGTCCTCGTTTGTAGCTCTTGTAATCTGAACCCCGTACAAATGCGAAACGACTGCGCCGCGAGCGCCTGTAAAGAAAGAACGCGCCAACCACAATCCACAAACCAACCAGGAAATCGCTTCTATGGCCCAGCCTAAAAAACCCGCACCTTCCCCCTACGGTGAAGGCGATGAACGTCACCAGATCGTCGTCGTGGGCGGAGGCGCCGGAGGAATGGAGCTTGCCTCCCAGCTCGGCAACAAGCTGAAGAATTCCTCCCACGCCGCCGTAACCCTCGTGGACGGTGCCCTGACCCACCTCTGGAAGCCCCTGCTGCACGAGGTGGCCGCAGGCACCCTGGACTCCCAGGGCGACGCGGTGGACTTCCTCGCCCTGGGGGCCATGCACGGCTACCGTTTCCGGATGGGCCGCATGAACGGGCTGGACCGGGAAAACCAGGAGATCCGCCTGGCGCCCATCTGCAATGATGACGGCTGGGAGGTGGTTCCCGCGCGCCGCTTCCGCTACGACACCCTGATCATCTCCGTTGGCTCCGTGACCAACGACCTGGGGCTGGAAGGCGTGCGGGAGCACTGCCACTTCCTCGACCACCGCGACGAGGCGGACAAGTTCCACCGGGTCTTCCTGGAGCAGTTCCTCCATGCCCAGACCCAGGAGGAAACGCCGCACGAAGGCCAGCTCAACGTGGCCATCGTGGGTGCGGGCGCAACGGGAATCGAGCTGGCGGCCGAGCTCAACTATGCCGCCCAGCAGTTCGTGGAGTACGGGCTGGACCGCATCACGCCCGAACGGCACATGCGCATCACCATCCTCGAGGCCGCGGACCGCATCCTCCCCGCCCTTCCCGGACGGGTGGCGAAGCAGACCCGGAAGCAGCTCGAGGACCTCGGCATCGAGATCGTCACCGGCGAGGCCGCCGAGAAGATCACCGCGGAAGGCATTACCACGCAATCGGGCCGCTATATACCGGCACGCATGAAGGTCTGGGCGGCCGGCATCAAGGCCCCGGACTTCCTCAGCGAGCTGGAAGGACTGGAAACCAACCGGCGCAACCAGCTAGTGGTGGACCAGACCCTGCAGACCAGCGACCCCAACATCTTCGCCATGGGGGACTGCGCCCAGTGTCCGTGGCCCGAGAAGGAGACTTCCGTTCCGCCACGCGCGCAGGCGGCCCACCAGCAGGCAACCACTCTGCTGCGCACCGCACAGAACCGCTTGAAGGGCAAGCCGCCGGCGGAATTCCATTACCACGACCACGGGTCGCTGATTAACCTGAGCCATTACAATACCGTCGGTAACCTGATGGGTAATCTGGCCGGCTCTATCACCATCGAGGGATGGGCCGCTCGGGTAGCGTACCGATCCCTGTACCGCATGCATCAGCGTGTGCTGTACGGCACGCTGCGTACGGGAATCGCCATCATGGGGGACTGGATCGGGCATCGCCATCGTCCCCGCCTCAAGCTCCACTAGCTCCGGCTTTCTTGGAGCCTTCCCAGACTGGACGCTTGGTCAAAGGGAGACTCCGAAAGCCGGACCCATAAAGAAGGCGATGCGGGGATATCCCGCATCGCCTTTTTCTTTGCCCGCTGGCCGCATCCGCGTGCGGTCAGGAGTACACGGCAAACTGCCGGGAGATGAGCACCACCGCGATACCCAGTGCGATGGCCACATAGGGCAGATAACCGGCGCGGAGCTGCACCTTCTCCTCGGCCTGAAGCTCCTTCTGCTCGGCCTCAGGGAACTTGCCACCGTCCTGGATGTAGTGCCGGAACCAGAAAACCGGCAGGATCAGCGCGGCGAAGACCACACTGGCCAACAGGGTGTTCTCGCCCCAGACGCCGGAGCCCACCCCGAGCAGCACGGCGTTCACGAAGGACAGGACCACGCCCACGCCGAGCAGCCAGGTGGGGCAGCGGAACGGGCGATACCAGTCGGGGCGGTCCAGGCGGTGGATCCAGCCCGCGTTCAGATTGAGGAAGTTGAAGATGATATAGGTAACGTTGGACGCCGCCAGCAGGAACACGTAGTTGGACATCAGCAGCAGAATGAGATTGAAGCCGAGGTCCGTCCACATGGCATTGGTGGGGGCGCCATGCTGGTTGGCCTTGCCCAGGTACCGCGGCAGCCAGCCGTCCAGACCGCCCTGGTACAGGGTCCGGGAGGAGCCCGCCATGGAAGTCATGATGGCCAGGAGCAAGGCCAGGATCAGCATCACCACCAGGATATTCTGGATGACGGCACCGCCGCCCACCATTTCCGACATGGCCGCCGCCACACCCGTACCGTCGGCGATCCGGGGCGCGACCAGCCCTTCCGGCCCGAAGAATCCCTGGAAGGAGAAAGGCACCAGCGTGTACACGGCGATGCAGAGCAGACCGGAATAAAAGATGGACTTGAAGGTGTCCTTCTCCGGCTCCTTGAACTCGCGCGTGTAGCAGACGGCCGTCTCGAAGGCGTAGGCCGACCAGGCGGCGATGAACAGTCCGCCCATGAACAGCGTCCAGCCGTGGGCATCCCAGGAGCCCGGCACCACCTCGCCGCCGGCGGTCACCGTTTCCAGGGGCACGAAAGGCGCGAAGTTCTGGCTGGGGATGTCGCCGGTGATCAGCGGAACCAAGCCCACCAGCAGCAGCGGGATCAGGGCCGAGAGGGCGGCGATCTTCTGCAGCTTGGCGGCCCGCAGGATGCCGTGGTGCTGCATGCCGAACACCACCAGCAGGACCAAGGCGCCGAGAATGAACTGGGCATTGATCCGGAGAGTGAGGCCCTCCTTGATCCAGGCCAGATTCACCAGGGTCATGGACCAGGTGTTGATGACGGCGTCGGCCGGGAACAGTCCGGTCAGGATATAACCCGCCGCAAGGCCGGTACCGATGGCCAGCACGGGACTCCAGGCGAACCAGTTGCACCAGACCGAAAGGGGGGCGATCAGCTTACTGTATCGTACCCAGGCCATGGCGCCGTAAACGGAGGCGCCTCCGGATTTTTCCGGGTACATCCCGGCGATTTCCGCATAAGTGAACGCTTGCAAAAACCCGAACAATACGGACAAGAACCAGACCAGGGGAGAGGGGGCTCCCACGGTGGCCGAAATGGCTCCAATGGAGAACAGGACAAGGGCGGGAACGCCGCTTGCCACCCAGAAGGCGTGCGTCCAGCTAATTGTGCGGTGTAACTCATGGGCCTCCCCCGAAGGGGCTGCGACTGTTGGGCCCGCTACAGTTTCGCTGGCCATATTCTTCTCCCTGAATTAAACAGACATATTGCGCTGCTCTTCCCTTTCCGAGCCCTCCGAAATTGTTCCGGGCGGTTGGCCATTTCCTAAATTTATGCTAATATTCAAGCATAGCCATGCGCTTAGGCTCGGGAAGAGAAAACCCTGATTGTTTTCCGCTTTACGATTCCGCGCTTGGCTTATCCTCCTTTAACCCGCAGGGGATGTGTGGGGGATTCCGGGGATGCCGGCATGCACGCGCCCTCGTGCATGCCGGCCGCCGCCCCCGGATCCGTTACGGTTGATTGCTCCCGTTCCCTCCTTTGCCAATGGCCACATTCGTCCATCCAGCACCAAGCCGATCTAGTGCTTGCCCCCGCCGGCACCCGAACCCTCCTCGCTGCCGATAACGGCCCGCAGGGCGGCGCGTAGCTGCTCCACCCGCTGCTCCGGGGTCGGCCCCGACGCGGAGGCTTTCTCGTCCTGCAAGGCATCCGGATTGTCGTCCAGGCATTGCAGGAGACGCCTGGAAGCGTCGATCAGCTCGACGATCCGGGTTTCCGCCTCGATGTAATCCGCAAGCTCTCCTGGCGTTTTCGCGCCTTCGGAAGTGGTGATTTCCCGCCTCCCGTTCAGAATCACCTCCGCGGCCCGCATGGCCCCCGGGGCATGGACACTCATAACCATCCTCCTGGCAGGATCGGAGATCGCCTCCGGTCCATGGCTTCCTGATTCAGCATCCGCCCTGGTTATCCATTTCTCCCCCTTGGGGCTCGGGATGGATTTCCAGCGTGGTTCCCGTCATCGGCACGGCCCGGATATCGGTCTCAACGGTCCACCCCCGTTCGCCATGGAACAGGAATACGCTGCGACCCAGATAGCGGGCATGATCACGCGCGCGTTGGACCTCCTTCTCGGGAGGCTCCAGCGGACCGGAAAGCTCCCAATTAGCCACGCCGGGTCTCCCCGCCCTGACCGGGCTCGCTTTTGCACGGCCGCATCGCGGCCCGTTGGATTCTGGAGCAGCCCGTAAACCGATCGCGCTCCCCGCAACCGTTTAAGAAGCCAATATTCAGTAATTCCAGCAATAAAAACCCGCTTGATCACTATGGCCGTATGTTCTGATGCAATCTGCACCGTCCACCTACAAAACTTTCACAGGAAATATGAAAACTTATATCCGGCATTTGGGGTAGCAGGATTACCCAATAGGGGATAGCACCAGGTAAATATTGCACAAAAAATTTCTTGCTGATAATGAACTCGAGTCCATATTTTAATCACAAACACCTTCTAGAAGGCCGGGATGCCGGCATTTATTATAATAATTTGCAAAAATTTTTACTAAAGTTAAACTCCCGGCTTCAGAACGATCCGAATTCTTCTTCCGGGGATAGCAAACGAGGAATGCGCGGAAAGACCAATAGAAACAATTCCTATCCGCTGCCGGGAAACCGCAACCGGCCGGATTTCCTGATTCTTGGCGGCGGGCTCATGGGCTCCCCAGCGCCCGGGAGCCTCGCAGCCGCTATCCGGACGCCACAATCTGCATGCTGGAAGGGGCGACGCCATACAGACCTCCGACGGGACATTCCAGCCCGGATACGTGGGCAATGCCGCCGGGCTGTATGCCCACCGCATAGCCCGGACTCCGGCTTTTCAGGGAACCATTAATTGCCCCCGTCAAGGGCCCCTACCCAATTCAGATGGAATACAACAGCGAAAGACCCCACACACCCCGCTAGACCAGCAGGCCCCGCGGAATGCAAATTGGCGGCTGTCTTTTAAGCCGGTGTCCACTGCGGCTTGACCAGAACAAAAAAAATGCCCGTACCGGGGGACCCGGTACGGGCGTTCCTGGCGAATATATCGCAGGTTCGTCGCTACATTAAGCGATCACGCCGCACTTGCGGCACGCGAGTTACGGCTGTTACGCCTTGGCAGCGACATCCGGCCCGACGCCCAACTGGCCCTTGTCGCCCTGAGGAGCCTCCGAACCCTGCCCGGTCGGATACTCAAGGCTGGGGGCGACATCCGGCTCAATGCCCCACTTGACCTTGTCGAGGCCTTCGGCCTGATCCTCGTCGGAAACCCGGAGCCCCGTCGTACGCTCAAGGACGAAGGACAGCACGAGGGCAGTGACCACACCAAGCCCGATGGAAACCAGCACGCCCACGATCTGCATCAGGACGCCGATCTCGCCGTGCTGGAAGGCGTATGGCCCCTCCTCGATGCCGATGTAGCCGCCACGTGGCGTGCCTGCCTCGAGCAAGCCGACCATGATCAATCCGTACGCACCGGCGCCGCCCAGCACAGGGATGATCTTGTGCTCATCGATGTTCCGTTTCAGCATGAACTCATACACCGCATAGGAGACGATCGGCGCCCCCATGGCGACCAGGAACACTTCCCAGGGGACATAGACGTCGAATCCCGATGCGCCGGACACATACCCGGCCAAGGGACCAAGAAGGAGGTACGAGCTCTTGCCGGTGCCGTAGGCAATGATGGCACCCATGATGGCGCCGCCCGCCCAGGCTGCAGCATAATTGTTGAAGGCAATGCCGACGCTGGTCTCCGCCATGGTGGCACTCACGGCCATCGCCCCGGGGGCGACGAAGAACAGACACGACAGAATCACCATCGGCAATGCGGCGAAAATCACCATGAGACCAGTGCCGACCATCGCCATGCTCGGCGCCCGGGCCTCAGTGACCTTGGGATGCTCGCTGTACACTCCGGGCCGCGCTCCCAGTTTCGGGACGAATACCAGGGCCATGCCGGCGGTGATCAGGTAGACGAACCCGACACCGAAGAAGTCGTGGTAGCCCGCGTTGGTCAACGGACCGACGGACCCCCAGGTCCACCAGCTCAGGAGCGAGGACATGATCGTGCCGACGAAGGCCGTCACATAGAAGGCGGACGCCTTCATCCGCTCCGATACCGCAAAATGCAGGAGCACGGTGACGATGCCCGCAAAGCAGGCAAGGAAGAAAATGAAGATCTGGAAGTTATTCAAGCCCGGGAATGTAGCCGGGTCGACGTTGTGTGCCATGGAATTGGCCATCGCGCCGCCGGCCCACCAGTGCTTGATGGAGCCCATTAGCGTGCCGCCTTCCATGATGTAATACTGCGATGCCCATAGAGAAAACCCTACTAAAAAGTAGGTAGCAACACTTATAAAGAAGCCAATTATCTTCTCGACAACGGCATTAAAGCTATTCCTGCGCCGCGCACCGCCCACATCAATCATCAGGAGGCCAATCACGATAAATATCGCGCCGACGGTACCGGACGCATAGACAAGATTTTGAACAAGCATGTTTACGGTGACTTGTTCGGCGAATGGGGCTGCTGCTTCTGTAGCCACGAATATACCTCCTGGGCATATTTTCGTTTTTAGTGTTCCAAAATAATTCCGACCCCGATAACCGAACGCCGGGAGTTGGAATAGCCGGAATGCGTCAACCTCATTCCAACAATCGTTATGGATTTTCTTACATAGGGCTCTCCTCGCTCGGGATATGGATTGGCTGGGACTGGCTTGGGCATCCAGCCCCTTTCATTTTCGATCTAGCCGGCGAGCGCCCCCCTGGCACTCCCTCCGCGGTGTGTACCGAAGACCATCCATTGGCGATCACTTCTGCGGCCCGAATCGCGCCAGGGGCCTGCCACGGCCGTTGGCGCAGGGGTTGGGCTCGGGTGATCGCTTTCTGGGCAGTTGGCGTCCCTGCCGTGGTCAGGCGTGGTTCTGGTTCTGCGAAGGAAAAAGTTGCGGAAAAGCCGGGGGCCGACGTGGACAGCGCTGGGGAGAGAGGCGGGCGAACGGCTGCTTGGGAGAGTGCGAAGGACCGGGCTCCGGGATTTGCCCAGTTCGAGGGGGGTCGGGACCGGCCCGTCAAGCCGGCCTGCATCGGGCCTAACGGAGCGCTTCGGGGGGCCTTCCACCGGGATTGCGCTCCCGAACCCGTTGCGCAAAGGGGAGGCCTGGATACCACTAGGAGCCCCCCAGCCGGGCTTCCAGCCCGATTTCCAGGTCCCGGGCCCGGCCTCTGCGTTCCTGTGCAAGAGCTCCGCTCCGGGATGGCCCACCTCCTCCGGGCCCGCACACGCATTTGATTTCCTTGGAGCCATCGGTCATATGCAGAAGACCCTGTTGCGGTTGCTTGCGCCTCACTCCTTGAGCCGCAGCTTCTATCCCGCGCAAGCAAAATGAGGTATGGGAATGTGCATCCAAATTAGCGTTTTCAACATCCACCTTTTGGCATAGCTCCCTGCCTGGCGCTCAATATTCCCTTGGAGATACCCTACCTATTTGGAATAGTTCGATCCCGGTTGCGCAGTGGTGGACCCGGGGCGGGTCTTTCAGGAATGCTTTGTGCGCGAACTTACTACGCAGACGAGGGCAAGCCTCATGGCCACTGGCCCGACCGAAGGCACACGGCACCCGGATTTCCTGGTGATCGGAGGCGGCATAATGGGCTTGATGGTGGCCCGCGAGCTCCGCAGCCGCTTTCCGGATGCCGCAATCTGCCTGCTTGAGAAGGAGGGCGGGCCAGGGAAGCATGCCAGCGGCAGGAACAGCGGCGTGCTGCATGCGGGCTTCTATTACACCGCCGACAGCCTGAAAGCCCGCTTCACCCGGGAGGGGAACCGGCGAATGACGGAATATTGCCGGGAGCGGGGATTGCCCCTGAACCCTTGCGGGAAGGTGGTGGTGGCGCGCAGCGAGCGGGAGCTGGCCGGCCTCGACCTCCTCCTGGAACGGGGAACGGCCAACGGGGTCCCCCTGGAGCCCATCGATGCCGCACAGCTCCGCGAGATCGAGCCGCATGCCCGGACGGTGGAGCGCGCCCTCTGGTCGCCCACCACGTCGTCCGTGGACCCCGGCGCCGTCCTGGACGCCCTCCTCGCAGAGGTTCGCGGGGCGGGCGTGGATGTGCGGCTGGGCACCGGCTATCAAGGACGCAGGGGCGAAGCTGTACAGACCTCCCACGGGACGCTCAAGCCGGGATACGTGGTCAATGCCGCCGGTCTGTACGCCGACCGCATAGCCCGGGACTTCGGCTTCTCACAGGACCACCGCATCGTCCCCTTCAAGGGCCTCTACCTACTGCATTCCCAGGAGCGGGGCCCCCTCCGCACGAACGTCTATCCCGTCCCGGACCTGGCGACCCCCTTCCTGGGCGTCCATTTCACGGTCACAGTCTCGGGACGGGTCAAGCTCGGCCCCACGGCCATTCCCGCCCTCTGGCGGGAGCACTACAATGGCCTGCGCAATTTTCGGCTCGGCGAGCTGGCCGAAACCCTGGGCCTGGAGGCGCGGCTGCTACTCGGCAACTGGTTCAATTTCCGGTCCCTGGCCCGTCAGGAGCTCCCGAAATACAACCGCCGCAAGCTGGCCGGTCTGGCGGAGGACCTGGTTCGGGATTTCGATCCCCGGGAGTGCCGGATCCGGGGAAGACCCGGAATCCGCGCCCAGCCGGTCAACCTCGCGGAGCGCCGGCTGGAGATGGACTTCCATTTCGAGGGCGATCACCGTTCCTTTCACCTGATCAACGCCGTTTCCCCCGCTTTCACCTGCGCCTTCCCTTTCAGTGAATATCTGGTGGACCGGATGGAGCGGCTCCTCGGGAGCTCCTCAAAAGGGGGTACTGACCCCGTCTACCGGCGCGCATACCATGACTGAAGGAAGCACCCTCTACCCATCCAACGCGGCGGGAAGACCTCCCGGAAGGCTCCCGCTGCGCTCGCTTGGCGGCAGGGATCCGGTCTCCACCGCTGGAGGAAGGCATGACGGATAACGGCGATAACATCCTCAACTTCGAAGACATCCGGGCCATCGAGCAGGAATTCCTGAAATGGCAGTGCCGCATTCGTCAGCACGCGGTGCGGGAAAATGGGGGGCGCCCGGAGGAAGGCATGCAGCCGTGGGTGACCCTGGCGGACCACGAGGAGCCTGTGACCCGCATCATCACCCTCCTCATCAAGAAGCAGCCCCAGGACGACAACGCACGGCTCCAGTTCATCAACAAGAAGACCATCGACCCCCAGGAGCGCTACAAGAAGGGCCTGGAGCACCTGCAGGAATGGTTCTATCAGTATCCCGATGAATTCTCCGACCGGCTGACCGCCCTGTTCGGCCCGGAATCAGAACTGGCCGCCCGCCTGCGCCAGGACCGGCAGTGCATCCTCCACTTCGCCGATCGGCACCGCAAGTACCGCTTCCCCTGCAAGGTGACCGCTCTCAAGCCGGAGGATCCGGCCTTCGAGGCTACCTATTGGCATAACGCCCTGTTCAATCCGGAGATGCCCGCCGGCGTCCAGGTCCTCGCCTTCGATCCCTACTGGAATCGGGTGGAAGCTGACCCCGACCCCTCCGCCGCCCGCGGCTGATACCTTCCGCCCTGCCCACGGGATTCCCGGGCCGGCGCTTCGCGCCAGCGGTCCGCTCCCGCGCCCTCCGCCAAGCGCATAAAAAGCCGCCCCGTGCCGGGAGGCACGGGGCGGCTTCGAGGATGGCGCGGCAGGCGCCTAGAACTTCTTGTAGGCCTTCTTCAGGTCCACCAGGGGGTGGCGCTCGGAATTCTGGAACTTCACCAGCAGCTCACGGGCCAGCATGTCGCGGTCCTGCTGGTTGTCCGGGAGGTCCCAGTCTTCTGGCACGGTCACCCAGCCGTTGATGTTCCGGTCGAACACGGCGGGACGGCCTTCCTCGTACCCCATGTGGACGTCTTCCAGCCAGTTCAGATCCTCCCACCCCATGAAATCGATATACTTCTGCAGGAAAGGGGTAATACGGGAGTAATCGGGGAGCAGGTTCACGTCGTAGCGGTAGCCGATATGCCGGCCAATCCACTGCTCGTGCTCGCTGTCCACCCCTTCGTCACCCTTGAGGTAACGGTCGATATCCTCTTGACTCTTTTCCGTCATCGTCCAATCGCCTCCAAGGTCCGCGCCCAGGGCCCGGAGCCCGGGCACGGATCACATTCGTGGTTAAGGCCTTCGGAATGCCGGTTCAGAACCGCTTCATCTCCGGATGGCCGACGGTGTGGTTGCTGCCCGCCAGGGGCACCATGGCGATGGCCGAGGCCTCGGAGGTGAGCGCGGCCAGGTCCTCCGGCTCCAGCGAATGCACGTTGGTCTTGCCGCAGGCACGGGCGATCATCTGGCACTCGATGGCCAAGGTGTGCAGGAAGTTGTACACCCGTTCGGCCGCCTCGTCGGGATTCAGGCGCTTGCGCAGCTCGGGGTCCTGGGTGGCCACGCCCACCGGGCAGCGGCCGGTGTGGCAGTGGTAGCACCAGCCGGGCTCCACGCCCATCTCCTTGTGGAAGTCGGCCTCGGGGATGTCCTTGTTGCAGTTCAGGGCCATCATTACCGAGTGGCCGATGGCCACGGCGTCGGCACCCAGCGCCAGGGCCTTGGCCAGGTCACCGCCGTTGCGGATGCCGCCGGCATACACCAGGGAGACCTGGTCGCTCATGCCCAGGTCGTTGATGGCGCGCCGGGCCTGGCGAATGGCGGCGATACCGGGAACGCCGGTCTCCTCGGTGGCGAGGTGGGGGCCGGCGCCGGTGCCGCCTTCCATGCCGTCGATGTAGATAATGTCCGGCTGGGTCTTCACCGCCATCCGCACGTCGTCGTAGACGCGGGCCGCGCCCAGCTTGAGCTGGATGGGCGTCTTGTAGTCCGTGGCCTCGCGGATCTCCTGGATCTTCAGCGCCAGGTCGTCCGGACCGAGCCAGTCGGGGTGGCGGGCCGGGGAGCGCTGGTCGATGCCCGCGGGCAGGGAGCGCATCTCCGCCACCTGGTCGGAGACCTTCTGGCCCATGAGGTGGCCGCCCAGACCCACCTTACAGCCCTGGCCGATGAAGAACTCCACGCCGTCCGCCAGCTGCAGGTGGTGCGGGTTGAAGCCGTACCGGGACTGAATGCACTGGTAGTACCACTTCTGGGAATAGCGGCGCTCGTCGGGGATCATACCGCCCTCGCCGGAGCAGGTGGCGGTCCCCGCCATGGTGGCGCCACGGGCCAGCGCGGTCTTGGCCTCGTAGCTGAGCGCGCCGAAGCTCATGCCCGTGACGTACACGGGAATATCCAGGTTCATGGGATTGGCGCACTGCGGACCGAGTACGGTCTGGGTGTCGCACTTCTCCCGGTAGCCCTCGATCACGAAACGGGTCAACGTTCCCGGTAGGAAGGTCAGATCGTCCCAGTGCGGGATCTTCTTGAAGATCGAGAACCCGCGCATCCGGTACCGGCCGAGCTCGGACTTGACGTGGATGTCATCGATCACGTTGGGCGGGAAAACGAAGCTGTTCCCAAGCCGATAACGGTCCCGCTGCATCTGTTGCCCGACCCCCGGCTCCTCGCCCGGGACCTCTTCCGGAGATGGTTGCGGCTGTTGATTCGAAGCCATGTTTTGCACTCCTTAGCGCATTGGCAAGCTTAGAGAATCAGCTTCTTCTCGGTGGGTTCGAGGTTGTCGTAGTTCCAGAGCTTCTTACCGGAGGTAAGCTTGGTCATGTTCTCCACGCCATTCGGCGCCTCGAGCCCGTACTGACTCAGCTTGTTCTGGAGCCAATGCTTGTCCAGGTCGGTCATTTCGGTCTCGACGCAGTCCACCCCGAGATCCTTGATCTTTCCGGCCACATAGATGAGGCCGTCATACATGGTGTCGCCGAGGTTCTTGCCTGTGTCGCCGAGAATGATCATGCGGCCGCGCTGCATCATGAAGCCGGTGAAGGCCCCGGCGTCGCCGCCGACGATGATGGTCCCGCCCTTCTGGTCAATACCGGTGCGGGAGCCGACGCTGCCCTTGGCCACCAGATCACCGCCGCGCATGGCCGCACCGAAGGTGGAGCCGGCGTTCTTCTCGATGACCACCCGGCCGGACATCATGTTCTCGCCGCAGGACCAGCCCACGCGTCCGGTCACGTTCACGTTGGGGCCGTCCAGCAGACCGCAGCCGAAGTACCCCAGGCTGCCCTCGAAATTCAGGTTCAGCCGGTTCAGGAAGCCCACGCCCATTGAGTGCTTGGCGCCGGGATTCTTGATGTTGATGGTGCCGTAGCCGTCCATCATGAGCCGCTTGATCTCGCGGTTGACCTCGGTGGCGGAGAGATTCTCGGCATCGATCTCCGCCTTCTTGTCGAAGTCCACCTCGATGTCGAAGGGCTTCTGGAAGCGCTCTTCCTCGCCTTCCACCCGGAAGTACATCTGCTGGGTGCGGCCGGTGAGCTGCTCGTCATGCAGCCCCATCTCCTGGGACTTGTGCTGATCCTCTACGCGTGCCATACCCGGACCTCCTCTTCATACGGGTCAATCGTATCGATCTCGTGGGGGAAGACGCTCCGGATGGCAACCTCTTCGGAGGCCATGGCAACGAACTGATCGTCTTCGTAGAGGACCAGGGGCTTGGCGGCCATGGTGTCCTTGGCCATGCCGAGGCTGTCCGAGGTGGCCACGATGTAGGTGAACACGCCATCCAGCTCATAGATGGAACGGTTCATGGCCTCCTCGAGCTCGTCGCCCTTCTCCATCCGGTCGGCGACGAAAACGGCGATCAGCTCGGAGTCGCAGTTGGAGTGGAAGCGGTGGCCGCGATGCTCCAGGTAGCGGCGGAACTTCCAATAGTTGGTCAGCTGGCCGTTGTGCACCACGGAGACGTCGTTGTACGGGAACGCCCAGTAGGGGTGGGCCGAGGCGATGTCCACGTCCGATTCGGTGGCCATGCGGGTGTGCCCGATCCCGTGGGTTCCGGTGAAGCTGTTCAGGTTGTACTTCTCGGAAACGTCGGTGGCGGAGCCCAGGTCCTTGATGAGCTCAAGGGAATGACCGATGGAGAGGATCTCCACGTGATCATCTTGGACCCATTCGGCGAACTTGTTCATGTCGCCGTTGTAGTCGATGACATAGCGATGGGCGTAGACGGTCGGGCTGTCTTCCTCGATGATCTTGGCGCCCAGCTCGCTGAGCCGCTCCCGAACCTGCTCGGCCCGCCGCTCGATCTCCCGCTCAACGCCGTAGCCGCGGGTCAGCTCCTCGGTCTCGGCGAGCTTCAGCCGCATGACCAAGTGGTTGGCCTGCGCCGTGCCGTACAGCCCGAACCCGGAGGAATCGGGGCCCCTGTGCCAGAGCGACTGCAGCATGGAGGTCATTTCCTGACCCACATTGCCGCTCTTTCCCCTATGAATGAGTCCAGCAATGCCGCACATTCTTAGGCTCCTTGTCTATGCATTTAGTTTTCCGGCCCTCGTTACAGTCGCGGAAGGCCCTAAAGGCCGGTCCCGGCGACGGCCATGCCGGGCCGGGGCCGGCTAGTAATACCTACGGAAGGATGTCCAAGTACTCGTTCACGTCCCAGTCACTCACTTCGGAGAGGAATCGCATCCACTCGTCGTACTTGTAGTGCTGGAAGACCTTGTACATATCGCCCGGCAGGGCCGATTTGACCACTTCGTCGGCGTTGAAGGCCTCCAGCGCCTCGCCGAGGGAGAACGGCAGCTTCTCGTAGCGCCCTTCCACGTCGTCCATGTGGTCGTAGATGTTGCGCTGCTCGGGCTCGCCGGCATCGATGTCGTTCTTGATGCCGTCGTCCATGGCCTTTAGAAGGCCGGCGGACAGCAGGTACGGGTTGTGGGAGGAATCCACCACCTTGTACTCGAACCGGCCGGGGGCGGAGTTCCGGATGGAGGTGGTCCGGTTCTGGTAGCCCCAGCTGGCATAGACGGGCGCCCAGAAGCCGGTGTCCAGCAGCCGCCGGTAGGAGTTCACGGTGGGGCAGCCGAGGATGGTGAGGCCCCGGATGTGCTTGATCATGCCGCCCATGGCCTGCAGGCCCACCTTGCCGGGCATGCGGGGGTTGTCCCCCTCGGGCATGAACAGGTTCTCGCCGCCCTTGGTGTACTGGAAGTTCTCCGCCATGCCCGGGAAATCGCCGGTGTGGCCGAGGGACTTGGTCTCGGTCTCGCCGCCCTTCCACAGAGAAATGTTGGTGTGGCAGGCGGAGGCCGAGAGGTTCATGAAGGGCTTGGACATGAAGCAGGCGATTAGGCCGTGCTCCCGGGCCACCTGGGCGCAGATCTGCCGGTAGGTGGTCAGCCGGTCGGCGTTCTTCATGACATCGTCGAAGGTGAAGTTGAGCTCGAGCTGGCCGGGGGCGTCCTCATGGTCGCCCTGGATCATGTCCAGGCCCATCTTCCGCCCGTACTCGATGCACTTCATGTACACGGGGCGCAGGGACTCGAACTGGTCGATGTGGTAGCAGAAGGGGTTGCTGTACCCACCGGCCGGCTTGCCGTTCTCGTCCTTCTTCAGCCACATCATCTCCGGCTCGGTGCCGGCGCGCAGCTGCATGCCGTGTTCCTTCTGGAACTGCTCGTGGATGCGCCGCAGGTTGCCCCGGCAGTCGGAGGTCAGATAGGCCCCCGGATTCTCGGGCTCCTCCCGGCCCCGGAACAGCGTGCAGAAGACGCGGGCCACGCGGGTATCCCAGGGAAGCTGAACGAAGGTCTCCGGCTCGGGCAGCCCAACCAGCTCCCAGGCACCGGCGTCGTAGCCGATATAGTCTTCATTCCGGTCGATAAACAGGTTGGCCGTGGAGCCGTAGACCAGCTGGAAGCCGCCCTGGCAGATCCGCTCCCAATGGTCGGCAGGGGCGCCCTTGCCCATGATCCGGCCGGTGACAGACACGAACTGGTAATAGATGTACTCGATGCCCAGCTCGTCGATCTTCTTCCGGACTTCCTTTGCCTTGTCATCCCGTCCTGGGGTATTCAGGAAGTTCTCAAGATCCGTCGCCATTGCTCACCCTCCTGTGTGGGATTGCCCACGATTGTTCCGAAGCCGTTCTGCTCCGGGAAAAGGACTCTCGGTTGCCGGGCTATGCCGTGCCGTCACGGCGGACGCCCGGCCATCCAGCTGTCCGGGGGTGTGACGACCACATCCGACCGCCATCCACACCCCCCGCCCGCGTCACTATCCTTCCAGGACCCAGCCGGCGCCGACCGCTCCGCCGCCGAGCTCGTCGACCAGGCCGTACAGCGTGTCCCAGAGGTAGCCGCCCAGGCTGAAATCCACCCAGATGCGATAAACGGGGCTGCCGTTCTTCTCCTGCGGCAGAATCCCGCAGGAGACGCCGCCCGCCATCTGGGTGAATACAAAAGCGCCCGTATGGCCGCGGAAGTTGAAAGTGCACACCCGCTCCAGGACTTCCAGGGCCGCGCTGCCGGTAAGCGCCAGCTCCGCGTCCTGCTTTTCCAGGCGGTAGACGCCCGTCCGGCCGAAGCCCAGGTCGGCGTCCATCTGCGCCACCGGTCCGCCGGAGCCTCCATCCTCGACGATGAATTCCTTGCCGCCGGTACGGATCACCAGGCCACCCCCCTCCAGCTCCTGCCACTGGAAGACGGCCTCCGGGGGCGTTACACCGTGGGTGCGCAGGAATTCCTCCGCATCCGGCCCTTTCACCCCCATACGAGGCAGGGTGGAGAGGTCCGCCAGCGCCAGCCGGGCCGGATCGGTGGCCTCCACCCCGGCATCCACTACCCGCCAGACCAGCGGGTCCTCGGCCCCCCCGGGCCGCGGCCCGGACTGGACCACAGGGGTCTCGTGCACGGGGCTGCGGCGCTGAGGGGTCTGCTGCGTTTCAGAGCTCATTGCGTGACCGCCTCCGTCGCTCCGCCGGAAAGCGGCTCGGGATCCACTTTCTGGCGGGTGTTTTTGGGGTCGTAGAAAGGAATCGACTCCACCGTGGCCGTGACCCGGGAGCCATCACCCAGCTTGATGGGGATCTGCGTGCCCGGCTCCGCCTGATGCGGGGCCAGGTAGCACAACCCGATGGGCTTACCCAGGGTGGGGCTGTGGGCGATGCTGGTGACCCGGCCGGTGATCTCGTTGCCGTCGAGGACCAGGTTGCACTCCTTCGGCAGCGCTCCGCTGTAGCCTTCCGGCAGGGAGAATCCGGCCAGCTGCCGCTCCTTGGGCCGGTCCTGGAGCATCTGCAGGGAGCGCTGGCCGATGAAGAAGGGCTTTTCCATCTTCACCGCCCAGCTCATGCCGAGCATGAAGGGGTCCGTGAGCGGATCGCTGTCCACCCCGACTATGTTGATGCCCTTCTCCAGGCGCAGAACCCGCTGGGCCTCCAGGCCGCAGGCCTGGATCCCGTACGGGGCGCCCGCTTCCAGCAGCCGGTCGAGAACATGCTGGGCCCACTGGCTGGGAACGTGGACCTCGTAGCTCAGCTCGCCGACGAAGCCGGACCGGAGAAGGCGTCCGCGCACCCCGGCGATGGTGCCCTCCCGGAAATGCGGGAAGGGGAACTGCTCCTCGTCGAGGTTTACGTCCGTCAGTCCCTCCAGGACCCGGCGGGCGTAGGGCCCGGCCAGATTCAGGCCGGCGAACTGCCCCGTAACGTTCACCATCCACAGGTCGGACATGCCCCATTCGATGGCGCATTGCTGCATTTCCTGGTACACCCCGGAGGAGTGCGTGGTGCCCACGGTCACGTAGAAGCGGTCCTCCGCCAGCCGACCCACCAGACCGTCGGCGGTGACCACCCCCGCCTCGTCGCACTGCAGGCACAGGGAGCTCCGTCCCACCTGGAGGCTGCTGTATTTGCCCGTGAAGAACCGGTCCAGGAACTCGGGAGCGTCGCTGCCGTTCACCTCGATCTTGCCCAGCGGGCTCACGTCGATGATGCCCACCGCATTGCGGATCTGGTTCACCTCGGCGGTGATGGCGCCATCCCGGCCGGCGCCGGAGCCCGCGTAGTAGGCCGGGCGCAGCCAGGCACCGGCGCGCAGGAACTCATCGGCCCGCATGGACTTGTGCTTGGAATGCAGGGCGCTGACGCGCACGGCGCGGAAGCGGCGGCCCGCCAGGTGCTTGAAGGGCACCGGATGGTAGTAGGGCCGAGCCGTGGTGGTGCCCACCTGATCGATGGGCTCGCCGCGGATCCGCGACAGGATGCGGACGGCATTCATGTTGGAATGCTTGCCCTGGCTCGGCCCCATGCCGTTGGTGGAATACCGCTTGAGGAGCTCGATGTTGTCGAAGCCCTCCTTGGCGGCATTGTGGTAATCCTTGAGGTGCAGATCCTCGTCCATGTCGACGAAGTTCTTGCCCTTGGGATGGGCCAGGATCGGATAGGGATGGCTCGGCGGCGGGCCCTGCGGCTCGAGCGCCTGGGGTACCTCTTCCACCGCCTTGCCCACCTGAGCGGCGGCCGCCAGCCCGGCCCGCTTGCCGTCCGTAAGCTTGTCGGAGAGGACGTACTGCCCGTTCACCCGGCCGGCCCCGAACACCCCCTCGGGGACGCTGGCGGGCACGAACTGATGCACCCGGGGGTCGTACTGGACCGTGGCGCCGGCCTGGTAGAGCAGGTTCAGGGCCGGAGTCCAGCCGGTACTCATGAGAAGACCGTCGCACTCGATGCGCTCGCCGGCGCTCCAGTCATCCGGCCGCTCCGTCCGGAACCGGGCGAGAGTGACCGCGGAGAGGGTTCCGTCCGAACCGGCGTGGGCCTCTCCGACGGCATGGCCCTTGTAGATGGGGATCCGGGCCTTGGCGACCTGGTCCGCGAGGTCGGAGCCCTCCCCTTCCTCGCGGAGGTCGGCGATTCCCGCCACGTCCACCCCGGCCTCGGCCATGTCCAGCGCGGCCCGATAACCGTCCGCGTTCGCTGCAACCACCACCAGCCGCTTGCAAGGCTTTACGGAATAGAGCTGCACCAGCCGCTGCGCGGCGGAGGCCAGCATGACCCCGGGGAGGTCATTATTGCGGAAGACCGTTGGCTGCTCCCAGCTGCCGGTGGCGACCACCACCGAGCCTGCCCGCATCTTGGTCAGGAACTGGTCGTCCACCAGCGGGACCCAGTGATCGCTGTAATAGCCGGCGGCCATGGTTCCGGTGCGGATTTCCAGGCCCTCCGTCTGCTCGGCCTGCTCCAGCAGCTCGGCCCGGCGCTGCGCCACCACCGGATCGTTGGCGCCCTGAAAGTTGAGGGTCCCGCCGGCGTAGGGGTTCTCGTCCACCACCACCGTGCGGGCGCCCGTCTGCGCCGCAGCGATCCCGGCGGACAGGCCGCTGGGTCCGGCACCCACCACAAGCACGTCGCAGAAGTCGTAGCGCTTGTCGGCCCAGGTGCGAGTACCCGCGGTGTTGAGGGTGCCGAGGCCGGCCATCTCGCGGATCCGACGCTCCCACATGGGGAACAGTCGCTTGGGCGTATGGAAGGCCTTGTAGTAGAAGCCCACCGGCATGAGCTTGGAGAAGTTGTTCACCCACCGGTTGCGGTCCTTGGCCACGCCGCCGCTGGTGTTCACCGCGGTGAGGTTCTGGCCCTCCCGGATGGGCGTGACGTCGCCGCGGATGTTGAGGGTCTCCCCGTCATCCACCATCACGTTCACGTCATGGTTGGCCAGACTGAGGATTCCGCGCGGCCTGTGGTATTTGAAGCTTCGACCCAGGATCCGTACCCCGTTCGCCCACAGGGCGGTGGTAATGGTGTCCCCGGCGTAACCGGTGTAGCTTTTTCCTTCGAAGTGGAAGGTCACCGGACGGCTGCGGTCGATGCGCTCGTTCGGGTTCGAAGACAGGCGTTCGGCCATGCCAAATGCTCCCTGGACGGATTGCTCTAGGGGAGATAGCTCCGGATGAATTTGTCCGCCGCGGTATCCCGTTCAGCCACGAACCAGGTGCCGCTGGCGTTGTGGTACCACCACTCCTTCTGCACGCCCGGTGCGCCGTCGTGCCCGTAGACGTAGTGCATCCACTCCTCATCGGTGCACTGCTGCGGGTCGGGCATTTCTTCCACCGGGCCGCCGTAGGCGAACTCCGAAGCGGGCCGCCAGCCGTTCAACGGACAAGGAACCAGTTTCATGATCAGTGCCCCACAGATGCTGCGGCCCGTTCTCCCATCAGCCGGTTCTCGGTGAACCGGGACAGGCGGAAGGGCTCGATGAGCTCGGGTACGCGGTCGGTGGCTACCAGCTCGGACATGGTCTTGCCGCTCACCGGTGTCGCCTTGAAGCCCCAGGTGCCCCAGCCGGAATCCAGGTAGAACCCTTCGACCGGGGTCTTACCCATGATGGGCGCGAAATCCGGCGTGATATCGGCCATGCCCGCCCACTGGCGGACCACCTTCAGCTCGGAGGTGAAGGGGAACAGGTCCAGGGCGTTGTCGATGAGGCCTTCGGTGAAATCCAGGCTGGACCGTGTGGAGTGCAGCTCGTAGGGATCCAGGGAGGAGCCCATCACCAGCTCCCCGCGGGAGGACTGGTTGATGTAGGTATGCAGGGTTCCGGACACGATGATGGTATCCAGCCACGGCTTGTGCGGCTCGGACACCGCGGCCTGCAGGGGCCGGATCTGGATGGGCGTGGAGAACCCGGCCATCTCCGTGAGGCGGGGCGTGAAGCCGGCCACCGCGCACAGCACCTTTTTCGTGTTGATCGTCCCGCGGTTGGTCTCCACCCCGGTCACCCGGCCGGATTCGATGTTGATCCCGGTGACCTCGGTCTTCTGGTGGATCTCCGCGCCGCGCAGCGAGGCGCCCTTGCCGTAGCCCCAGGCCACCGCGTCGTGGCGGGCGATGGCTCCGGGGGCGTGGTAGAGGGCGCCCATCACCGGCATCTCCCCGCCGCATTCCAGATTCATCTCGGGGACATCCCGGCGGATCTCGTTGGGGTAGACCACCTCGCTATCCACGTCGAAATGCTTGTTCACCTCGGCGCGCCACCGCATGGTGTTCAGCGACCCTTCCGTATGGGCCAGGGTGTAGTGCCCGCGGGTGGAGTAGAAGATGTTGAGGTCGAAATCCTGGGAAAGGTCCTGGAAAAGGCGCACACTTTTATCGTAGAATTGCACCCCTTCAGGCGTCAGGTAATTGGAGCGGACGATCGTGGTATTCCGCCCGGTGTTGCCGCCGCCGATATACCCCTTTTCCAGGACCGCCACGTTGGTGATGCCGTGATCCTTGGCGAGATAGTAGGCGGCGGCCAGACCGTGCCCCCCGCCTCCGATGATCACCACGTCGTAGCTGTCCTGTAGCTCATCCGGAGTGTTGAACATCCGCGGTTCGGGATGATCCTTGTACATCGCGAACCGTAATAGTTGATGTGCCATAGTGGCTTCCTAGTCCGGAATTGACCCAAAGGTTCGAATTCGTTTTCGGGCTCAGCCCTTGGCTTTTCGCCCTCGCCGCACTGTTCAACTTTTCATATTTGGTTTTAAAAAAAATCTAACTTTGGGCGTAGGCCGGTTATACCTTTGAGGGTATATCCCGCACTGCCGGGGAATTCGGGGCTTCAGGCAAGGTTGGAAAAGCGGGAAGCAGGGGCGCCGGGAGAGGAAGGAAAACGGATACGCCGGCCTGCGGAGCCGAGGACCGGCCGGTGCTTCGATGCCGCACGGAAGGCGCGGGGCACAGCGGCGGAAGGCGGGCCCCGCAGTCCGCGGAAGGCGGATCTACAGTCGGGTGAGCAAACCTGGAGAAATGGCGGGCTCTATTCCGCTGGGCGCCTCCGCCGCAGTGACATCAAAGCGAAGTAGGACATACCCACGCCTGATCCCACCAGGGCCCCGCCGACCCCATAGAGCCAGGGGGCCGCGCCTCCCGACCCGAAGAAGACCACCAGGGCGATGGTCATTCCCGTATAGCTCAGCAGGTTTCCGACCACGATTCTGCGCTTCAGCATCCTCTCGCCTTGCTCCCCTTCGGGGATGGTGCGTGCCATTCACGCCTCCTCGTTGCTCACCACACTCGGGGGCACTGAGGCGATCTTCGCCTCGGCGGGGCCGGCCTTCACCGCGCGGATGGCCTCCATGACCCCGCTGCACTCCGTGGACATTATGGCCGCTCCCGTAACGGAAAGTGCAAGCCCCAGCAGGAAATTCCACAACAGCCATATCATGGGCCACCAGCTGAGGCCAGCCTTCAGGTGTGCCCAGACCGGATACTCCATGAACCGAATCAGGCCCGGCACGATCGGTAACAGCCAGTAGGCCGGCTCCCGCCCCCCCGCCGTGCAGGGTCACCAGGATTCCCAGCCCGGCCCGCGGGCTGATCTTGTCGGTGCACCGCGCCCGGGCCGGGAGGGCGGTGAACATGGGCCCGCTATAGCCAATTGGATTATTACTGTTCAGCCGCCCCGGAGAAGAGGTTTAGGACGCCGATTCCGCTAATAATGAGGAATATGCCCAAGAGGGCTGGTCCATCCAACCGCTCCTCGTAGAGGACGACACCGACCAGGGCCACCAGGATAATGCCCATGCCACACCAGATTGCATAAGAAAAACCAAGGGCCAAATACTTCAGGGCCAGGGAGAGGAAAAAGAAGGAAAAAGCGTAGCCCAGCACCACGATTACGGAAGGTAGTACCTGGGTAAATCCTTGCGAGGCCTTTAGGGCCGAAGTGCCCGTAACTTCACCTATGATTGCCAAAGCCAAATAGAGGTATGGCACCGGGGCTATCTCCTGTATACGCCGCGTTGGAGCCGAAATGGGCCATGAGGCCACCCGGGAGCCCGGCGGGCAAGTACCATTTGGAGATACCCCGCACGCGTATCCGCGATAGAGGTCATATCCCGCCTTTCCATTAGCCGATACAAAAAAGGGGGCCGTACGGCCCCCTGAGCATGCCCTTCGCGCAAAGCGAAAGGATCTTCCGGCATCTCACTACTCGAAATGCGGCCGGAGCTCCTCGGCGATATCGAAGATATCGGCGACCACCCCGTACTTGGCCACGCTGAAGATGGGCGCCTCGGGGTCCGTATTGACGGCCACGATGCTGTCCACATGCTTCATGCCGGCCTGGTGCTGCACGGAGCCGGAGATGCCCAGCGCCAGGTAGAACTTGCAGTTGCTGGCGGTGGTTCCGGACTGCCCCACCTGGTGGGCCTTCGGCAGCCAGCCGTTGTCGGCGATGGGACGGGAGCAGCCGAGGGCCGCGCCGATCTCCTCCGCCAGCTCGGAGAACTGCTCCACGTTCTCCTCGTCGGAGATGCCCCGGCCGATGGACATGATGAATTCTTCCTGGCTCAGGTCCACGCCGCCGCCGGACTCCGGCTCGATGAAGCGCTTGTGCTCGGAGCGCGGCGTCACGTCGGGGGCCTCCGCCGTGGTCACCTCGGCGCTACCGGATTCCTCCACCACCGGATGCTCACCGGAGCGGACGGTCAGGACCACCGCGTCCTTGCCGGGGAAGCCCACTTCCATGTGCACCTTCTCGCCGTAGCCCGGGCGCACGGCGACCACTTCACCGCCGTCCACCTTGGTCTCTAGCACGTCGCTGGCGAAGCCGTAGCCATTAGCGGCCGCCAGGGTGGGCGCGTAGCCCCAGCCGTCCACGGAATGGGGCGTCATCACCACGGAAGCGCCCTTTTCCGCCACCAGCTTCTGGAGGGCGGCCTCCCAGACATCCGGCTGGAATTCGGCAACGGAAACCGGGACCTGGACGATCTCGTCCACGCCGGCCAGATTGACCTGGTCCGAAAAGGCGCTCGGGTCCTGGGCGATCACCGCCACCATCAGGGGGCCACCCAGCCCCTCCTTGAGCCCGTTCGCCAATCCCACGAGCTCCGGCACGGAATCGCTCAGCTCTCCTTGCCGGTGCTCGGCAACCACGAGAATCCCACTCACGATGCGGCTCCTTTGAATTCCTTGATAATTTCGGCCAACCGGGCGGCCTGCTCGGCCGGGGTTCCTTCGATCATCTCGGCCTGACCCTTCTCCGGCACGTAGACCTTCCGGACTTGGGAAAGGGACCCGCTGGCGCCCATTTCATCCTCGGAAAGGCCCAGATCCGCAGGGGAGTATTCATCGATAGGCCGGCTCTTCGCCTGTTTGATCCCCTTCAGGGAGGCGTACCGAGGATCGTTGATACCCAGCTGAATGGTCATGACGGCGGGCACCTGGACCTCCACCTCTTCCTCCAGGCCGCCTTCCAGCTCGCGGCGCACCGTTGCGGTGCCGGCGCCCGGGGTGTAGTCCAGGTTGTTCACCACCGCCGCGTGCGGCCAGCCGAGCAGCGCCGCCACCTGCATGCCGGTCTGGGCGAAGGCCTGGTCCGAGGACTGCACGCCGGCGAATACCAGATCGGGCTTTTCCTGCTCCACGAACTTGGCGATGGCCCGGGCGATGGCCATGGGGTCGGCACCTTCCATGGCGTCGTCCCAGATCCGCACGGCGCGGTCAGCGCCCTTGGCCATGCAGGTGCGGAGGGCGTCTTCGGCGTCATCGTCTCCCACGGTCAGGGCGATGACCTCCACTTCCTGCCCCTCGTTGGCCTCCTTGATCTGGAGGGCCTCCTCGAGGGAATAATCGTCCCACTCGTTTATGTCGTACTCACAGAAATCGTGGTCGACATCCAGCTCGTCCTCCTGCAGCTCGAATTCCTCGTCGAGCGTTGCCACCTGCTTCACAGGGACAAGAATCTTCATGACTTAAGTCCTCATTGGTCGTATTTCTCAATCCAAATAAACGCCATTCACTCTGCGGGACCGTTCAGGAGGCCTGGACCTCCCTGGCCAGGCGGTTGGCCGCAATGAACCGGACCTGGGGCTCCGGATCCTCCAGGAGCTCGAGCAGATCCGCCCGTTCCAGGGCGGGGTGCTGCACGAGGGTGGCCCGGTTGATGGGATAGGGATCCTCCTTGAGCAGCCCGAGGATCCGCGGCGGCGCTCCCTTGTTCAGGATCACGGCCCGGCGGACATCGCTGTCGGCATGCCGGGCGATTCGCTCCAGCAGCGCTTCCGGGGTATGGGGGTTGCGCCCCACCCCGGAGATCACGTCGATGTCCGAGTCCTGGCCCAGTGCCTCCACCAGCTCCTCCGGGAGGTCCGTGCGGAAGGCCACTCCGGCGCGCACCCAGGATTCCGGATCCCGGGCCAGCTCCGCGAGCAGATCGCCCGGGCATGCGCTGTTGCGCGTGACGGCCCGCCGAACCTCCAGCTCCGAATCCCGGGCGAGGCGCTCCAGGATTTCCCGGGCGGCCTCCGGATTCCGGGCGATCCACCTGCGCACCCAAGAATCCTCATCCCGCGAGAAGCGTTCCATGATCTGGGGATCCAGGCCCTTGCGCTGGGCCTCGGCCCGACGCACGGAGCGCGACGGATCCTCGGCGAGCTGCCGGTGCTCCTCGTCCGTCAGCGTGGATCCCTTGGCGGCGGCCGCCCGGACCCCGGGGTCGGGGTCCAGGAGCAGCCGAACCACCTCGTCCTGGGTCAGCGCGGGGTTTTCGGCCAGTTTGCGCCGGATCACCGCCTCGGGGTGATGCAACGCCTGATGCCGGAGGTGCTCCGGACAGCGGGGATGGGCGGCCACCTCCGCCTGCACGTACAAGTCCTGCAGCCGCCAGAGCCGGATCAGCAGGTCCACGTCGCAGTTGGGATTGGAGGCGACGGCCTTGCACTCCAGTGGCGCCCCGGCAGCGAACACGTACTTCAGGATGCTCCGGGGAAGGCTCGGATTCCCGCATACCGCCTTGCGGACCTCCGGATCGGAGCGGAACGGCAGCTCCTCGATCAGCTCCGGCGTGGCGTTGCCGTGTGCCGCCAAAGCCACCGCGAGCCCCTCCCCGTCCGCCTCATGGAAAAGGTATTCCAGGGCCTCCGGGGGCGTCCTGGGATTCCGGGCGAGCCGTGCCCGGATCTTCGGCTCGTCGAGCCGGGCCAGGGCCCCGAGGACCGAAGGCGGCGTGTACGGCGCCCCGGCGAACTGGATGCGCTGCCGCCGGCTGGCGAACAGCACCTTTTCCAGCTCCTCCCGCGTGGAGCCCTCCGCGTACGGGTGGAAAGCGAGGGCCAGATAAGGGTCCCCGCTTTCCGCTCCCCGGCGGATCAGGTCCGCTAGCGTCGGCGCTTCAGGCATGGAGATCACCTGCCCTCAAGGCGCCGGGGATTCCTTGGTCGCCTCGGGGCTCTCGCCCGAGCCGGAATCCGAGCCCTGATCGGCATCTTCCTCGTCCACCCCGAGATCCATGCTCTCTTCCACCAGCTCGATAAGCTCTTTCACCTCGAACTGGTCCTCGAAGCCCGCGGTCTTGCGGCCGTCCTCGAGCATGTTCATGCACTTGGGGCAGCTCACCATCAGCACGTCGAGACCTTCGATGCCGCCGGCTTCCCGCACCCGGTTCTCGTTGATCTTGGGCTGATCCGGCGGATCGGGGATCCAGATCCGGCCTCCCCCGGCCCCGCAGCAGAAGGAGTTGTCCCGGGAGCGCTCCATTTCCACCAGCTCCGCGCCGAGGGACTGAACGGCCTCCCGCGGGGGATCGAAGCCCTTGTTGAAGCGGCCCAGGTGGCAGGGATCGTGGAAGGTCACGCGATAATCCAGGCGCTTCTTCAGCGGAATATCGCCGTTGCTCAGCATCCGGTTGATCATGGCGCTGGCGTGCTCGATCTCGTAATTCCCGCCGAACTCCGGGTACTCGTTCCGGATGGTGTTGTAGGAGTGGGGATCGGTGGTGACGATCCGCTTGAAATCGCACTCCTCGAGGGTCTCGATGTTGGTCTCCGCCAGGTGCTGGTAGAGGCCTTCCTCGCCCACGCGCCGGATATCGTTGCCGGCCGTCATCTCCTTCTCGTAGAGGATGCCGAAATCCACCCCGCACTCGTGGAGGATCCGGGCGAAGGACTGCGAGACCTGCTGGTAGCGGGGATCGAAGGAGGCGAAATCGCCCACGAACCAGAGCACGTCCACCGGTTCCTTGCTGGCGTCCTTGATCTTGAAGTCCAGCTTCTTGGTCCAGGCGGGGCGCTTGCGCTTGGTCTCGCCCAGGGAGTTGCCCCGCTTCTGCACGTTCTGGAGGGTGGTCTGGATCATGGAATCCATCTCCCCCTCCTCCACCAGGGCACGGCGCATCTGCATGATCATGGGCACGTGCTCGATGGAGACCGGGCAGATCTCGGTGCAGGCGCCGCAGGCGCGGCAGGACCACAGGGTCTCGGGGCGCACCTGGTTCTCGCCCTCGCCGATGATGGCGAGCTGCTCCTCGTCCTCGGGGACCGTCCAGCCCTCCAGGCTGTTGTGGCTGTGCTCCCGAAGGGTGAGCACCACGTCACGCGGCGACAGCGGATAGCCGGTGGCACGCGCCGGGCAGGCCTCGTGGCACTTGCCGCACTTGGTGCAGGCGTCCACGTTCAGCAGGTCCTTCCAGGAGAGGTCCGTGATCTTGGAGTAGCCGAGCTTCTCCGCTTCCATGTCCCCCATGGGCAGCCGCTGCACGGGCTTGGGGTCGCGCATGGTCATGGACCCGAGCACGGTGAAGATGTGCTTGGCCTTGGTGTAGGGAATCAGGCCGATAAAGGCCAGAGCCATGAGTCCGTGGATCCACCAGCTGTTCATCCGCATGGCGCCGCCGACTTCCGGGGACATGCCGACGCCCTGCATCACGTGGGCGACAACTGCTCCCACCGGGGACCACCAGCGGTAATCCCAGACCATCGGGTCGTTGCTGAGCCAGACCAGACGCGCGCCTTCCAGCACGAACCCGGTGATGCCGATCAGGATCAGCAGCCAAAGGAACGCCCAGTCCTCCCAGCGGTAGTAGCTCCGGTCGTAGTCCGAGTCTTCCGGAGAACGGTCCGGACGGGTGTAATCCAGCCGGGGCTTGGGGGCGATGATCTTGCGCCGATACATCATGTAGATCAGCCCGGCGATGAGCGCTACGCCGGCCACGTCCATCACCAGAGAAAACCAGAGATAGAAATCCCCTTGCCAGAAATTGATCCCGAAAAGGGGCCTGGTAATGTCGTAGTTCAAAGTAATGGTAGAAGTGCCGATGAACAGCAGCAGGAAGCCGTAGAAAATCGAGGCGTGAGACCGCCCCGTTTTCTCGGCCCGGCGCTTTACCGGCCTATGGGTGGCCACATCCTTGACCATGGCCCACAGACGCGCGCCGACCCCGGTGGCCTCCAGCGGAGCGCCCCGCCGGTACTTCCGGATCAAGAGAAAACAGCCAAAGAAAAAGACGGCTATCGCGGCAATGGCGACGATGTAGAACGTGATCGTCTGCCATGGGGCGAAATCGCGAAACAGAATGCGGGTGATCGCTTCCGTATCGGAATTCGTCGTCGAAGTCATGGGTAGAACCCCATTAATGAGAATCAATGCCTTGCGGCAGTACTCCCGCTTGGCCGGAAAAGAAGGGGCGCCCGCCCCTGGGGACGGGCGCCCACACTGAGTACTCAGTCCTTGTCGTGCAGGAACTCCAGGTTGTAGGAGTGACCAGGCACGTACGGGGCACCGAATACCGCCTTTTCCCGCTTGTACGGACGGTGGTACTGGGCTTCCTCGTCCTCGATCTCCCGGGCCATCCGGTGACCGTCGAAGGTGGCGTCGGCGATGATCTTGGGCGCCAGGGCGTCACCGATGAGGTAGACGTCCTTGATGCCGTTCTCCTCCCACTCGTCCTTGCGGGCCTTGAGGCCGTCGTAGAGCTCGCAATTGGAGGAGCGACCGGTCACCACCACGAGGCTGTCGAACTCGTGCCATTGGTGCGTGTCGTTCGCCTTCTCGCGCGGGAGCTCGCCGGGGCCCTTGTAGACGCGCTTGGAGCTGTCGCCGTACAGGTTGAAGATCTCCAGGCGGTTGTCCTCGGCGCGGGAGGCCCAGTGGTCGCCGATCACCTCGACACCCAGCTCGTGCAGGCGCCGCTCCATGTTGGGCAGCTCCAGGGTGAACTCCATGTAGGTACCCAGACCCACGCCGTCCACCACGGTCACCTCGTACCCCTCGGTGGCCAGCTTCTCGGCGAGGCTGGGCGCCATGTAATAGGGGTCGCCGTTGAGGATGGTGACCTTCTTGCCCACGGGCTTCTTGCCGGCAAAGATCTGATCCGGCGTCAGCATGTTGTCTTTGTTCTCGGCGTCGATGCCCGGGATGGGACCGTGGTCCAGCGGGTTGGTGCCGTCGGTGTTCCAGGTGGCGCCGGTGGCGATCACGATCTTGTCGGCGCCGTAGTCCAGCGCGTCCTGAACGGTCATTTCCTTGGCACCCAGGGCCAGCTGGCTCTCCTTGTTCTTCTTAACCAGCTTCTGAAGCTGCACCTCGCGGTAATCGCGGTGGTAGCTCCACTCGGCCAGGCCCGGCAGGGTGGCCACATCGTTCACGTAGCCGCCCACCTTCTCGGCCTTGTCATAGAGGTGCACCACGTGGCCGCGGTCCATGAGGGTGCGGGCGCACTCGGCACCGGAGGGGCCTGCGCCCACCACCAGGATGGCGTCGTCGCTGGCCGCCTTCTGGGTCTTCTCGGGGTGCCAGCCGCGGCGGAATTCCTCGCCGGCGGTGGGGTTCTGAGTGCAGATCATGGGCGGGCCGCCGATCTCCCAGCGGGAGATGCAGACGTTGCAGCCGATGCAGGTGCGGATGTCGTCCTCGCGGCCTTCCTCGATCTTGTTCGGCAGGAAGGGATCGGCGATGGACGGCCGCGCCGCGCCGATGATGTCGAGCTCGCCGGAGTTGATCACCTCGGCCATCTTGGCGGAGTCGGTGAACCGGCCCACGCCCAGCACGGGCTTGTTGCTGTGCTGCTTGACGAAGCGCGTCCAGGGCTGCTGGTGGCCCATCCGGTAGAACCGGGAAGGTCCGGCGTCCTCGCCCCATTCCGCGATGTCGCCGATGTTGACGTCCCACAGGTCCAGATAGGGATCGGCCATCTCGATGAACTTCACGCCCTCGTCCTCGACCTCGATGCTGTCGGGACCGTAGAGGGTGTCGACAGCGAAGCGGGTGGCGATGGCGCACTCGTGGCCCACGGCCTTCTTGACCTTCTCGAGGGTCTCGACCCAGAAGCGGGCCCGGTTCTCGAAGGAGCCGCCGTACTCGTCGGTGCGCTTGTTGTAGTACGGGGACAGGAACTGCAGGGGCAGGTAGCTGTGGGCGCCGTAGACGTAGACGATGTCGAAGCCGGCGTCGCGGGCCCGCTTGGCCGCATCGACGTAGTGGTTCTGCAGCCGCTGGATCTGGTCCTTGTCCGCGCCCCGACAGAAGGTCTGGGTCTCGAACTCGGAAGCGAACTGGCTCACGCCCAGCGGGGTGGCGCGGCTTTCCATGTTGGGGGAGTGGGAGGAGCCGTACCACAGCTCAACGCCGGCCAGCGCCCCGTACTGGTGCACATAGTCCGTCATGGCCTTCAGGTTGCGGACGTCGCCCTCGTCCCAGAGCCGGGCGGAGATCCGCATGGTGTCATCGGACTCGGGATGGATGGAGCAGTACTCGGTGTTCAGAGCGCCCCAGCCGCCCTCGGCCTTGACGCCGCGGTGGGCCATCTGGAAGCCCGGCTTGTCGGAGCCGGCACCGATACAGTGGGGAACCTGATAGAAGCGGTTCTTCAGCGTCTTCGGGCCGACATCGATCGGCTCGAAGAGAATGTCGAGCTTGGGATCGCGTGCCATCTTTTACTCTCCTTGGTGTAACAATCCCTTGTAGAGAGGTGGGCCTGCACCCACCCACCAGGATCTGGAGGGGGCCTCAGGCCTCCACGGGCCGGGCCCATCCCTCCGCAAGGCCGGACCTTGGTTCCTCCGGCTGCCAACCGAACCGATCCCAATGGACCGACTCGGAAGGCCAACCGACTTCGAATGCAGCATCGACAACTTCTTGCGTCAGGCGGGGCGGGCCACAGACGTAGAAATGGCTCCCCGCCGGAGCCCGGCGGACCCGCTCGGCTACCCGCAGCCGGAAGCCCTCGTCGGCCGGATAGCACTGCACCCGACCGGGATGGGCCGACTGGAGCTCGCGCAGACGGATGGCTTCGCTCCGGCTGCGCACGGCGTAATGCAGCTCGTAGGAAGCGCCCGCCGTGCGGAAAGCCGCCATGTGGGCCAGGAACGCGGTAACTCCCATGCCGCCGGCCACCAGCACGTGGTGGTCGGCCTCCTGGGCCCGCGGCAGTCCGCACCGCGGCCGGGTGATCTCCACGGCCTTTCCGGGGCCCGCTTCCTCGAGCAGCCAGCGGGATACGGCGCCCGCTCCGGCTCCCTGCGTCACCACCACCTCGTAACCGGGCTCGCCGGCGGGTGGACTGGTGAGCGAGAAGGGCGACCCCTTCTCCTCCGCCGACAGGGCCACCTTGATGTGGCTGCCGGGAGGGGCCGGCGAGAAGACCCCGCCGCTTGGCTCGATGAAGCGAATCGCCTTCGCGTTCGAGGAAACCCACTCCGTTTCAGAAATCACGGCCTGCATTGGGCGTCTCCTGGTCGGGAGCCGAACCCGATCCCGCCGGGATCTACTTGAATTGCTCGGGAACCGAGCGCATCCGCATCGGGTCATAGAACGGCGTCTGCATCACATGGGCCTTGTAGGTGCCCTTGCCGTCCTTCACCTCCAGCTGCGTGCCAATGGCGGTGTGCTCCGGTTTCACGTGAGCCAGGGCAATGTTGCGCATCAGATAACGGCTGAAGCCGGGCATGGTGACCACGCCGGTTTCCTGGCCGTCTTTCAGCACCTTGGCCTCTTCCTCGACATCCTCGGGATGGTCGATGCTGAGGCCGACGATCTTGGACCGCTCCTTGCCTTTGGACGCCAGGCAGGCTTCCTTGCCGAGCCAGTCCTCTTCCTTGTCCTCGTCCACGGCCCAATCCCAGTCGATCTCCCACGGGGTGGTGTTCTCCCAGGGCATATCGAAGGGATAGAACAGCAGGGCGCCCTCGACCCGCATGAGGTCGATGGTGGTCCAGGAGCAGGGAAGGATTCCGTGGGCCTTGCCCTTGTCGAGCAGGGTGTCCCAGAGGTTCACGGCGTTCTGCGAGGAGACGTGCACCTCGAAGCCGTACTCCCCGGAGTACCCGCACCGGGCGATGGTTACGTCCATGCCGAACAGCTTGGTGAAGGTATGCTCGAAGTACTTGAGGCGGGCCAGGTCGTCGTCGCAGTTGGGGTTCAGGAAGGGAAGCGCGTTCGGTCCCTGAACCGACAGGATGTGAACGTCGGTGTCCTTCCAGGTCTTGACGTTCTTGCCTTGAACGGCCTGCTCCAGAACCTTGGGCGTATCGCCGCCGCCGTGGGAGATACGGAACTTCTCGGGGCCATCACGCAGGATCATGATGTCGTCGCGGATGCCACCCTGCTCGGTAAGCTCCATGCCGAGGCGGGCCCGGTTCTCCTTGAGCTCCGGCACCTTGATGCTGACCATCCAGTTCAGGGCTTCGGCGGCATCCGGCCCTTCCACATGGATTATGTTCAGTGCGGAGATGTCGAACAGGCCCACGGCGGTACGGACCGCGACCACCTCGTCGTGCGGATCCTGATCCCCGTAGACGGCCGGGATCTGCATATTCCAGATCACGTCCTCCAGATCCGCCCCTAATTGCCGATGGCGGTCGAACAGGACGTCATCCCGTAGACCTTCTTCCGCCATATTTCGTCCTCCTTTTGGTGGGGAAAAACACCCGGTCCCCCCCCATGGGGGAACCGGATTGTCGTCTGCTGGGATACCCAACTTTTAGAAGGGCACATCCCAGTTACTGCTGCGGGTCACGCTAAACACGAACCGGCCATCGGCGTTCTTTTCCTGATAAGCGGGCGCGGCATCGTCATCGCTGATGTCGGTGTCGTGGTACCGCACGTCCCAGGTCAGGCCGATGAAGTCCTTGGAAACGCCGACGTCGTAATAGTTATAGTCCTCAACGGAGCCGTCGAACTCCTGTACGCCGTAGGTCGCCGAGGCGGAGAAGCCGGCGCCAAGGTCCCCGGAGAGGATTCCTTCATAGGCCGTGGCTTCGCCGTACGATGGGAACCCGAAGAAATCATTGGTGCTCTGGCGCACCGCGGCCTTGGCGTTCACGGGACCGAAGGTGTAGTTGACGTTGCCCCACACCTCATCGAAGCCTAGGTCCTCCCAGCCCGGATAGTTGAAGGAGTAGTACATGATGTTGAAACCGAGGCCCTCATAGCTATTGGCATAGCCCACGTACCAATCGGCCTCGGTGGAGGTTTCCTCCCGCATCCGGAAACCGTCGCCGCCGGAAGCTACTCTGTCGAAGTTCACGCTGGAGGCCCAGATTCCGACGTAAGCACCGCTGGCATGGGAATAGGTCAGCCCGCCCTGGAGCGCCGGCTTGTTGCCGGTCTGCGAGCCGCCGCGGAACATGTAGTCCGTGGCGAAGGTCACCGTGGAGCTCATTCCAGCGGTGGCCGCTCCGCTCATGGCCAGCAGGCCGGTGCATACGGAAGCAGTAACGATCTTCTTCATGGTCAGTCCCCTTTCGGGAGATAGAGCTTCCCCGGGCAAGCGCCGCGGGCCTGTTTCCGGGGCCCCACCTCCCTTTTTCTTGAAACCCCGCCCGGTATCAGCCTTTTACAGGCGACGTACGAAAGTCCGGGCTTGGTTGAGAGCAAAAAGGCTCACAGCCGGAGTCAGCAAAACCGCCAGGATGTGAGCCCCCGAAAACCCCAGAAAGAAGTCACGTGGTCGAACCCCTCCTGTTACTACCTGCGTTGAATTTGAAGGCGAAGCCCGGTTAAGCGATCAGGGCCTCACTCAACCGTTCCCGACCAAAATCCGAGAGGGCATAGCAGATAAGGATCTTGTCTTTGCCGAAATACGTACCGTCGTCCAGCTTTTCCTCGACCACCTCGATCAGGCCGCTGGCGTACAGGTCCGTCAGGGTCAGGCGCACCGTCCCGTGCCAGTACAAGCCACTCACCCCGTATTCCTTCATGACCCGCTCGGCGATCTGGTGGTCCCACAGCCCGGAGGCCTGGGTGCTGAGCAGGTAAAGGATGTAGCCCTTCAAATGCAGTTTCGCCATTTTCCGGACTCTCCTTACTTCGAAGCCTCGGTTTCGGGCCCTTGCCCTCGTCCTTATTCCAGGGAGCGCACCACTTCCACGGCGCCAGGCCGGCGAGCATGGCGGAGCCACCGGCAAGCAGCATCCAAAAGAGCGCCCGGCCGTTCTTCCGCCCTTCCAAGAGCCCGCATCCACCCCCTCTGAGATTTCGTCGATGTTCATGAGGAAACGGGCAGCTTCCAACGCCTTCCCGGGTCCGGGGCTTGAATGTAGAGATCTTCAAGGGACCGAATCCCCAGCCGGTTGCGGTAGTCTCTGCGGCGAGGAATGAACCGGCAATTGATCTCCCTTAGTACCCTCATGGGGGTAATCGCAGACTCGGCAAGATCGGGGGTGGGTGGAGACTTACCTACTAAGAATTTATAATTAATCCGAAAAAAACGTGAAAAGCGTAAAAAAGAGGTACCCATATGGGGATACCTCTGGATTCTTAACGGTTTACACTTCTAGTCCGCGCATGGGTTTTAGGCGTGAAAGGACTGAAAATAAAGAGGAAAAATTGACATTTTGGAAGGAGGTAGCGGGCAGGAGGGACCAGCCAGAATTCAGGGCTTTCCCTTAGGAGTACTCCCTAACTAGTACTACCAAAACAGGGCTAGGATACTCTTTTTAGTTATATTTTAATCCTTTCGCACGAAGGGGTTGGCCGCTTCCCCGCTCCTAGGGGTTATCCATTAAGAGGCAGACCCGCCATGCCGAAACGAACCGGGCACGGATCTTATCCTCGCGTCGCGGGTCCATACGGACGACACCCGGGCCTTCCCCGGAGCGAAAGGCCCGGATGGTGCACCTAACGGCCCATCCGGTTGACTGGATTCGCTCCTGAGCGTATAGAGTAAACCCAACCGCAATCCCGGACCCCTTGCATGCCAAGCGATCACCATCGCAGCCCCCTCTACCCAAGGAATGGGAACGGGAAAGGACGCTTCCAAATGGCCTTCCTCGGCGGACTCGGATGGATCAAGGAAAGATTCTGGCGGGGGATCTTTCACAGCTCCAAGGCATCGGCTCCTTTAATACAGCCCCTCTCCACCCACCAGACATCCGCCTATGCGCAATGTCAGAGCACCCTCGACAATGCGCTCTTCCAGCTACTCGAAGAGCCGGACGCCAAGGAGCCTTTCCTCCTGATCCTTAATCAGATCGAGGAATGCACGGGGGCCGAGGCCAGTATCCTGCTCCTGGAGGGGAACGAAACGGACGGCCACCCGGAGATCCTGGCCGCCACCGAGCCGCAGGAGCGCTGGCAGAATCTCGCCTCGCAGGGGAGCCTGCCCCTACTCGGCCCGGAGCCCTATCCCGGGATCATCCGGGTAACCTATCCCGGCGAGGTTGAGCACAACCTGCTCCAGGTCCAGATCTCGGACCCCTCGCAGAACCACGGCTACCTCATCCTCCGGACCCCCACTCCCAAGCCCTTCTCGCCCCAGGAATACCAATTCCTGAAGACCCTCGCGGGACGGCTCGGCCCGGTGATGATCAGTACCCGGCGTGCCAAGCTCAAGCGCCGGCTCGCCCTCTACGAGGAGCGGGCGGCCATCGCCCGGGAGCTCCACGACTCCCTGGCGCAATCGCTGTCCTATCTGATGATCCAGACGAGCCGGCTGCAGGCCAAGCTGGAGGATACGAACTGCGACATATCCGAGGAGAATGACCGGTCCAAGCTGGAAAGCGTGCTGCAGGATCTCCGGACCAACCTCAACGTCTCCTACCGGCAGCTTCGCGAAATCATCAACACCTTCCGGCTGACCCTTGAAGCGCCCAACCTCGAGCAGGAAATCAGCAACACCATCGAGGAGTACGAAAAGCTGAGCGGCATCGCCTTCAGCTTGGATTACCGGATCCCCGGGGACCAGCTCACGGCCAACGAGGAGGTGCAGGCTTTCCTGATCGTCCGGGAAGCGCTCTCCAACCTCGTTCGACACTCCCATGCGCGGCAGGGCTGGATCTCCGTTTTTCAAGGGGAAGAGCAGAAGATCCACGTGACCGTGGAGGATGATGGCGTCGGACTGTCGGACAGCTCGTCCTGGGACGGGAGCCACGGCTTAAACAATATGCAAGAGCGTGCCAAGGCCCTGGAGGGAGGTCTCACCGTCGAGCCCCGCTCGGAGGGCGGAACGCAGGTCCGCCTCTCCTTCCTGCCGGCCCGGCTCTCCCACCACGCCCCCTCCCAGGAGTCTCCTCACACGCATCCGGAGAAAGAGAAACAGGCATGACGGAAGATACCCATCGCATACTGCTCATCGACGACCACCCCCTGTTCCTCAGCGGCCTGTCCCAGCTGATCGACGGCGAGCCCGGATTCTCCGTGGTGGGTGAAGCCAGCTCCGGCCGCGAGGGAATGGACAAGGTGGAGGAGATTCAGCCCGACCTGGTCCTCTTGGACCTGAATATGAAGGAGATCACCGGCCTGGAAGTCCTCAAGAGCCTCAAACAGAAGCATCCGGACATCCTCGTGGTGATGCTCACGGTTTCCGATTCCGAGGATGATCTGGTAACCGCCATTCGGTGGGGTGCCGACGGCTATCTCCTCAAGGATATGGAGCCGGAGGATCTGGTGGGCAAGCTCCACAACGTGTCCTCCGGCCAGGTGATTCTCACGGACCACCTAACCGAGCTGCTGACCTGCTCCCTGCGCAATGACCGGGAAAAGGACCGGGCGGTCCCCGACGACTCCACCCTCACCGAACGGGAAAGGCAGATCCTCGCCCTCATTGCCGAAGGCCTCAGCAACAAGCTGATCGCCCGCGAGCTTGAAATCAGCGACGGCACCGTCAAGGTCCATGTGCGCCATCTGCTTAGCAAGCTCAACCTGCGCTCCCGCCTGGAGGCGGCCGTCTGGTTCCTGGAACAGAAAGCGCAAACCTAGGTTTTCTAAGAAGTAAACTACACCTTAACGGGTACTCCGGCAGGGGAGTCCTCAACGCGTGCATCCTTACCTAAAGTAAAGGTAGGATCATGGGGCCCTTCGCGATACCTGAAGGCAGGGGGCCATGCGGCACGAACAGCCTTCCCCACAAGCCGGGCAAAGAGTTTGTCTATTCCAGCACGTCTTGCAGGACCGATAAGGAGCCTCCTGGGCACCCGGCGGGAAGGCACCGCCGAAGGGCCCGCGGGCCGGAAAAGTAAGCGGAGGAACTGGCTCGACCAGCTCCCCTTCGTGATTTTCCAGCTCGACGGCCAGAACCGCTGGACCTTCCTGAGCGGGGAATGGAAGGAGGTCACGGGCTGGCTCCCCTCCCACAGCGTGGGCACCCCGGTTGCTCAATTCATACACCCCCAGGATCGCTCGCACTGGGACGAGCACGTCAAGCATGCCGGCCACGAGGCCCATGCCCCCAGTTCCGTGCGCCTGCGGCTGCTCACCCAGGAAGGCAAATACCGCTGGGTGGAGGTGCGGGCTCGGCTCCACGAGCAGGGTGGCCAGGAGCATATCCTCGGCAGCCTCACCGACGTTACCGACGAGGTTCAGGCGGACGATCTCCGCGAAGCGGAATACCAGAACCTGGTGGGGCTGGTGCACCGGCTCCCCGCCATGCTCTACCGCGGCCGAAACAACCGCGACTGGACCATGTACTTCGTCAGCGAGGGGGCCTACAAGCTCACCGGCTTCTCGCCCCAGGAGCTCGTCAACAACCGGGCCATCACCTACGGCTCGCTGATCCATCCCGAGGACCAGGACAAAGTCTGGAACGAAGTGCAGGCCGCCCTTCGCGAGCGCCGCAGCTTCGAGATCCTCTACCGCATCGTGACCGCCCAGGGGCATGAGAAGCTGGTCTGGGAGCGGGGCCAGGGGGTTTTCTCCACGGGAGAGGACCTGCTCGGCATCGAGGGGTTCATCACGGAGGCCCCGCAGCGGCTCAAGCGCTTCACGGACCGGGCGGAGCAGGCGCGCCTCTACGACGATTTCCATGGCCAGCCCACCCAGAGTTTGCTCCTCGACCGGCTGGACTTCATCATCCGCACCGCCGATTGGGACGGCCACTCCGGGTTCGTCTTCCTGCTTCTCGGCATGGCCAACGGCGACGACCTCCTCGCCCATATGGGCAACGCCCGACTCAAGGAGCTCCGCCACCAGTTCCTGCAGCGTCTCCGGGATAACCTGGGGGAGACCGCCTCCCTGGCCGTTCTCAACCACCTCCGCATCGGAGTCCTGCTCCCCGAGCGCCATGCCCCGTGGGAGGTGGGCGCCCTCGTGGACCGGATCCGCCTGCGCTGCCAGAACACCTATCTGGTGGGCGGCAAGCGCATCGACCTGGATCTCAATATCGGCATCGCCATGAGCCAGTCCGGATGGCGAAGCAGCGAAGAGGTGCTGGAGAACGCCGATCAGGCCATGGTTCAGGCCGGCGCCATCGGCGGTACGCGCGAAATGGTCACCGACCAGGGGCTCCGCGGGGAGATGATCGGCTTCAACCGTATGGCCCAGGCCTTCCAGGAGGCCCTGCAGAAGCGGGAGATCGTGCTGGATTTCCAGCCCATCTTTCCGCAGCCCGACGGCAGTCCCACCGCCTGGTATGGCCGCCTGGTTTGGCCGCAAAAGCGCAAGGCCGCCATCCCTCTCGCGGAATTCCTGCCGGCCGCGGTCAACCGCGGCCTGGTTCCGGAGCTCAAGGACCACCTCTGCGAGGAGCTGGCCTACCATCTGGACGAATGGGCCGGCGCCTTCCTTCGGGAGTCCACACACCGGCTCCTGCTGCGTTTGGACGCGCCCGAGCTTCTGGACCCGGACCTCCTGGACCGCATTCAGACCCTTACCCGGGAGCTCGCCGGGGCCGACAACCCGGTGCTTCCCGCCGTACCGGCCGCATTCTTCCAGGAAGGGAGACAGGCCGAGGGAGCCGACGCCTTCCGCGAGCACCTGCACCAGCGGAACCTGCGGATGGTTCTGGACGAGTTCACGGGGGACTTCGGGCACCTGGCCCATCTGGAGGCCGTGGAAATGGTGCGTCTGGCCCCCCACTGGGTTCACGCGAACAAGGACCGGGAAACGGTGGTGCAGGGCATCTGCAAGGGTGCCGAGGCCTTCGGGCTGCAGATCATCGCCCCCGAGATCACCGACCCCAAGGAAGCGCAGCGCCTGAAATCGCTCTCCTGCGATTTCCATGAGGGCACCCTCTGCGACAGCGCGGCCGAGGCCTGAAGGCCGCCACCCGGGTCCTACCCCTCCCCCCGCCTTACTCCCCGGGCATGGGCCCGATAGCTGGACAGCGCCCGCCTTCCCGAACCGTGCCGCCCACCCGGAAGCGCGAGGCAAAATCACTCGACACGGGGGGACATGCCGGGCATCTTAGGGCGTAAGCCCGGGTAGGCTCCGTGCGGGGAGCGGCCCTGCCCGTTCGCGAAGCCGGAGCCGCGGGACGACAACGGATTTCAACAGGAAGGATGTACCCGGGAATGGGAAGAAGCTACGAGGTGGAGGTGCTCTGCACCCCCCAGGGAGAGATCACCTGTTCCAGGCCCTCCGGGATCGGACCGTCCATACGGACCGGACCGAAAACCGACTCCGAGGACGGCACGCCCATGGACCACCTGGCGGTGGGCCTGGGCTCGTGCCTCCTGCATTTCGCCCAGAATTTCCTGGAGCGGCGACAGCGGTCGGCCAGTACGCGCATCGTCGTAACCTGCGCCGTGGACCAGAAGCGCTGCGAGATCGAGCAGATCCAGGCGGACCTCACCATGGACATTCCGCTGTCCGAGGAGGACCGCAACCTCCTGATCCGCTTTCTGAAGCAGTGCCCCATCCACAAGGCGCTGGACGTCTGGACGCCGGTGGAGCTTCACATCGCCAGCGAGGCGGACTGACCCGGTCCGGGCCGGGTCCCGCCGCCTGCAGCCGTTCGGCGCCGTTCCCTATCCGCTTTCCCGCCCGCCCAGGGCTTGCGCACCGGCAAGCACCGTCAGCCGCAGGGCGGCCCGGAGCACCTCCTCATCGTTGAATGCCCGCATCCGGACAAGATCCCAGGGATACCATTGGTCCGGTACGGGCTCGTTGCTCCGTCCCGTGTGGTGGCCCCGGGGCGTCTCCGGGCTACCGCCCTCCAGATAGATCCGATTCGCCTTGAGCAGCTCCAGGCCCCGATCCCGGGGACCGGCTCCCCGCTCCCTGAGATCCACGGCCTGCCCGAATAGCCGCCGGGCCTTTTCCGCATCTCCCCGGTGGAAGACCGTTTCCGCCAGATTGCCGAGCGTAAAGGACCGGGCGGCCGCGAGATCCCGCTGCGCCTCCTGCCGGGCCACCGGCTCGTACTGGTCCCGGCCGTGCTTGATCTCCAGCTTGATATGGAACACCGAGCTCGCCGCCCGGGGCGGGTGCTCCATGTCCGCCACCCAGCCCTCAGCCTCCTGCCAGGCCGCTTGCGCCTTGCGGAACAGCGATTCGGCCTCCGGCAGACGCCCCGCCAGACGCTGTCCCACGCCGCGGTTATTGAGCGCGGCGGCACGCCTGGGATCGCCCTGGGCGAACCCCTCCACCGGATCACTGGCCCGGCTCCAGAGCTGGCGCGCCGTTTCCTCCAGCCCCTGGTGGAGGGCCAGGGCGCCCTGCTCCGCGAGAAACGCCCATAGCAGATCGGCGAGGGCCGTTTCCTGCTCTTCCTCCTCCAGGACCGGCTCCCCGGAGTAGTCCACCGTCGGTTTTTCGTTCTCCAACTCGCGGCCTCCGTCCATAGGCGTGGCCCACCGCAACGCCCGGGAGTTACGGTTCAGACGCCGAGATAGGCCTCGCGGACCGTTTCGTTGTCGCGGAGCTCGGAAGTGGGGCCCTCCAGAGAGATCTGCCCCGTTTCGAGCACGTATCCGTACTGCGCCAGCTCCAGCGCCAGCTCGGCGTTCTGCTCCACCAGGATCACGGATACGCCCTGCCGCTGGATCTCCTGCAGCGTATGGGCGATCTCCTGGACGATCTTGGGCGCCAGCCCCAGGGAAGGCTCGTCCAGAAGCAGGAGGTGGGGACGGGCCATGAGCGCCCGGCCGATGGCGAGCATCTGCTGTTCACCGCCGCTCAGCGTGCGCGCCGCCTGGGTGTGCCGCTCCCGCAGGCGGGGAAAGATCTCGTAGATCCATTCCAGGTCGCGCTGCACCTCCGCCTTGTCCTTCCGGGTGTAGGCCCCGGTATGCAGGTTCTCGGCCACCGACAGGCCGGGGAACACCCGGCGTCCCTCGGGCACCTGGCTGATGCCCAGGGGCAGGATCTTCTCCGCCGGCATGCCGTCGATGCGATGGCCGTCGTACCAGATCTCTCCCCCCGCCGGCTTCTCCAGACCCGAAATGGTCCGCAGGGTGGTGCTCTTGCCCGCCCCATTGGCCCCCACGAGGGTGATCATGTCCTTCTCCTCCACCTGGAAGGAGGCCTCGCGCAGGGCGACCACCGGTCCGTACTTCACGGTCAGGTTCTTGATTTCCAGGAGCATCAGGCGGCCCCCAAGTAGGCTTCGATGACGTCCTTGTTGTTGCGGATCTCCTCCGGGGCCCCTTCCGCCAGGAGCTGCCCGAAGTTCAGGACGCTGATCCGGTCGCACAGGCCCATGATGGCTTTCATGTCGTGCTCCACGAGGATCACGGTAATTCCAGAATCCCGGACCTTCCGGACCAGATCCATCATGGTGTTGGTCTCCTCGGGGTTCATTCCCGCGAAGGGCTCATCCAGCAGGAGGACCCTGGGTCCGGAGGCCAGGGCGATGGCCATGCCGAGGGCGCGCTGGAACCCCAGCGGCAGGTCGGAGGCCATCTCGTCCTTGCGGTCGGCCACGCCCATGAACTCCATGACCTCCTGCACCTTCCGCTCGGCCTCGCGCTCGCGGGCCTTGTCCCGGCCGAAGATGGCTCGGAACAGGCCGGTATGGGCCTGCATATGGCAACCCACCAGGACGTTCTCCCAGGCGGTGAACTCCTCGAACAGGGTGGTTTCCTGGAAAGTGCGGATAATCCCTTCCTCCGCCCGCTTGTGCCAGGGCTGTCGCGTCACGTCCTCGCCCTGGAAAAGGATGGAGCCGGCGCTCGGGAAATAGGCGCCGCTGATCACCTTGAACATGGTGGACTTACCGGCCCCGTTGGGCCCGATCAGCCCGCGGATCTCGCCCTCCTCCACGTCCAGGCTCACCTGGTCCAGGGCGGTCAGACCTCCGAATCGCTTGCTGATGTTCTTCGCCGTCAGAAAAGACATGTCTTGCTCCTCGCGGCTCCAGAGGACGTAAGAGGCCCTTCAGGTGGAAGACGTGGTGGTCGTGGTTTCGGAACGGGGGGCGTCCCGCTGGTCCCGCACGGGCTGGCCGCCTCCGGAGGTGCCTTTTCGTCCCTGCCACCAGCCGCGGATCTTGCCCGGAATGCTCTCCAGACCGTCCGGGAGGAACAGCGTGGCCAGGATCAGCATCACGCCGTAAAAGGCCGGCCGCACCTCCTCCGCGAAGCGGAAGAACTCGTTGAACATGGTCAGGGCGATCACGCCGACGATGGGACCGGCAAAGGTGCGACTGCCCCCGACGATCAGCCAGACCAGGATCAGCACCATGAGATGCAGACCGAAGATGGGCGGCGTCACCGTGCCGATGTAGTGCGCGTGCAGGGAACCGGCCACGCCGGCGAAAAAGGCCGAGGTGACGAAGGCCAGCATCCGGTAGTACCACGCGTGGACGCCCACCGATTCGGCAAGCTCGTCCCGCCAGTGCAGGGCGTGCAGGGTGAGGCCGATGCGGGAGCGCTCCAGCCGGTGGAGGATCCACAGGCACAGGGTCACGATCGCCAGGGCCAGGAAGTAATAGCGGATGGGGTACAGCAGGCCGATGTCGATCACGCCCATCGTCGGCACCCACAGCTGCGGCGTGGGGATCATGGTCAGCCCCCCCGGCCCGCCGAAGGGGTTGTCGAAATAGTTCCATGAGAGCCGGATGGCCTCGCCCGCGGCGAAGGAGCCGATCAGGAAATAGAACAGCTTCATCCGGAACAGCGGGAAGCTCAGCAGGAAGGCCACGAAGGCGGTGATCAGACCCGCCGCCGGCAGGCTGAACCAGAAGGGCCATCCCAGATCCTTGGCCAGCAGGCCACTTCCATAGGCCCCCACGCCCATAAGCACCGCGTGGGCCAGGGAGAACTCCCCGGTCAGGGTCAGCCACCGGTAGCTGGACACCAGGAGCACATTCACCACCAGGGCGATGGCGATGTCCATCTGGGAATAGCTGAGGAAGAAGGGCACCACCACCGCGACCGCCAGCAGCAGCCCCCAGCCGATACGAGAACTGTATTCCGCCATTATGCGCTCCGCCCCATGATTCCCGTGGGTTTAATGACCAGCACCACGAGCATCAGTGCCAGGCCGGCGATCTGCGCGATGGTGCCCCCGACGTAGGTGGTCATGAAGGTGCTGAAGAAAGCGTACAGCACGGCGGCAATGACGGCCCCCGAAAGGCTTCCCATGCCGCCCACGATGGTGACGATAAGGGCGGTGATGATTACCTCGTGGCCCATGTACGGATGGACCCGGACGATGGGCGCCATCATGGCGCCGGCCAATCCGGCCGCCGCCGAGCCCAGTCCCATGGCCATCATGGAGGTCTTATTGATGCTGATCCCCTGCAGGGCAGCGGCCTCCCGGTCCTCGGCCACGGCCCGCAGGGCCCAGCCGTACTTGGTCCGCATCAACAGGAACCAGATCAAGCCCAGCATCAGGACCGTCACCACGATCACGGCGGCCCGCTGGGCGGAAATGCTGGCCCCACCGAAGAGGCTCACGTTGCCGGAAACGGAAATGGGCACGTACTTCATGGAGCCCAGTCCACCGAACTTCACCGCCAGGACCTGGAGGATGAACAGCACCCCGATGGAGTTGATGAGCCCGCCCAGGGGATTGTCCAGCATGGGTCGGAACAGGGCGCGCTCCATGAGCAGGCCCAGGGCGGCCACCAGAAAGACCGCTGCGAGCACGGCCCAGAGGAAGCCCCACCCCTGGACGGTGTAGGTGTACCAAACGGTATAGGCCCCCACCATGTACAGCTCGCCGTGGGCGAGGTTGATGATGCCCATCACACCGAATATGAGGACCAGCCCGACGGCCATCAGCGCGTAGGAGCCGCTGGCCATCAGGGAGTTGGCGATTGTCTGTAGGAAGGTTTCCACGGCGCTCTCCACCTCTTCTCGCTGGGTGGTCTGCGTGGGTTTTCCAGAGCGGCTGGCTCCGGGTCCCGGGAAGGGACGGACGCCAGCCGCGCCCGCCCGGTCCCACGGGGACCGCCCGGCAGGGAGCGGTCCCGACCCGGAAAACCTCCGCTAGGACTGGTAGTACATGAGGTTCTGCTTCTCCATCTCCTTGATCAGCAGGTCCAGATTGTCTCCCTGGTTCATCCAGTCGCGGATGTCGTAGAAGCCCTGAATCTGCGCCTTGCCGTCGTTGATGGTAACCACGGGCCAGTTGCCCACCAGGGCGTTCGGCTGCCCCCAGAGCTCCTTGCCCCACCAGGTGGACTCCCCGAACACGTGGGGCGCCTTGTTGCCCTTCTTGAGCTGCTCGAACACCGCCGTGGGCTCGGTGCTGCCGCCCTTTTCCACGGCCTGTTTCCACAGCTGCCCGATGGCCGCGTACTCCCAGGACACCGCGGTCCACTCGCCGGGATGCCGCTCGGTGTACTTGCGGTAGAACTCGGCTGGATCGGTGAAGTTGATGAAGTCCTGCTTCAAAGCGGGGTCATCGAAGTCCGGGAACTGGAAGACCGTGCCCTCCATGAACTCCTTGCTCGTCTTCTCGACGATCTGCTCGTAGTTATCGAGCGTGCAGGAGATGATCTTCCCGTCGTAGCCCTGGGAGTAAGCCTGCTGGGTCAGCAGCTTGACGAAGTCCGGATAGGCCGTATCCCAGCACAGGATGTCGGGGTTCTTGTCCATCATGGACGTCACGATGGGCGCGAAGTCCGTGGTGCCCATATCGAAGAAGTTGACGTCCTTGACCTCGATCCCGGCCGCCTTGAACGCCGCCAGATAGGTGGCCACGGACGGCTTGCCCAGGGAGTCGTTCTGGGCGCAGATGGCCACGCTCTTGGCGTTGGGATGGTTATCCTTCAGCCACTGAACGCCGGTCACGTTGTAGATGGGATGGGTTTCGCTGGGAGCGACCAGGTAGGGAGCTTCAGGGTTGAGATCGCTGGGGAGCAGCGTGGAGGCCAGCATTTTGGCCTGGTTCGCGAAGCGCTGAACGCCGGGCCAAGTATCGCCGCCCAGCATCATGATCATCTTGACGTCCTGCTCCAGAACCTGTCGGCGCCAGCCCTGTAGCGCCTTGCTCGGGGAGTATTCGTTGTCGAACGCAACGAATTCAACGTTGTAGCTCTGACCCCCGACCTGAATGCCGCCGTTGTCGTTGATCTGCTCCGCCCAGATCTTGCAGCCGTGAAGCCCCGGCAATCCCCAGCCGGCCACTGGTCCGGTTAGCGGGGCGTTGAAGCCGATTCGAACCGTTTTGTCCTGCGCCCGTACCGGATTCACCGGAAGCCCTACACCGGTGAGTACCGCCCCGGCTGCAGTGGCTTTCAATACGTCTCTGCGGGAAATGCTCATAAGCCGCCTCCTTTTGGGCGTACGGCGTTGGTGGTGCCGGAGACTCCCCGCGGGAAGAAATGCAGCCCCCGAAAAGTGGGTCCTCCTTGGCTGAAGACCGGTCTTGGTCCTCGGCCTCCCGTCGGCAAGAGGTACGCCCTCGGGCGAATTGCAATTCGGGGACGGAAACCTTTCGGTCTCTTCCCTCGAAGCGGGCACCCCTAGAATTTTCACGCCTGTCCAAAGCAGTTATGGGGGACAGCGTTCCTCCGGGAATCAGGAGCTACCCAAACGGGCAACCCTTTTTCGGTATGAGATACGCAAAAGTTCCTTGTCTGCAAACATCTTTTAGACGTACTCCCATGAGCGTACCCAGATAATCGGAAAACCGGGCACCAAAACAAAACATCAGGAATGAGCCGATACGAATCGGAGAAATAGAGCGACAGGAAAGCGGTCCGGCGGGGTTACACTAGTGCAGCCGCGGCGCAAAACGGAGGTGAAACAGTAGAGGAAGGCGCTTTTAAATGAAACAAACTATGTTCGACCGCTCTACATAAGTGCAGAGCGGCTTTCGGGGATAGCCAAGCGGAATAGGCCGGGCGCGGGGAAGCCGCGAGCTGTACCGCCCGCCCAGCGGCGCGGCGTCAGGTGGTCGGGCCGCAGACCATCACGGGTATATCCGACCGATGAACCACCTCGTGGGCCACGCTCCCGAACAGCATTTCATCCAGTTGGTTGCGCTTGCGTCCACTCATGCAGATCAGGTTCACCTCCTGGCTCCGACAGGCGTCGAGAACGGCGGTGGCCGGGTCCCCGCTGGCTTCCTGAAGGTCGTAGGCGATTCCGGCCTTCTTGAGGGCATCCATCACCGTATGCACGGAAGCCACCTGGGCGACGGACGCCCCCTCGGGATTGTCCCCGAAAACGTGGAAGAGAATGGCCTGCACCTCTTTCTGGCCATCCGGAAGATCGATGATGGCTTGGGCCTGCGCGGAAGCGCGGCCCTTATCGTGGTCGATGGGGACCAGGACCTTGTACATTCCCACCCTCCGTACTTGGGGCCAACGGCGGATTGGCTGGAATCCGGATATTTTCCTATTGAAAAGGAGTTATACTCCGGCGTCTTGCCCCTGAAGGAATACCTCGTTGCTGTTAGAGGCCGGATTACCCGCCATTACCGTACCTCGCACCGAAACCGTTTTCCGGCGCGGCGCGGCTGTCCGGGAAATATCCGGCGCCGCACCAATGGGGCGTTCCCCGGTCCAAGGAAAGGAAGAACGGGAGCGGTACCCATGGGCAAGCATCCGCATTCCCACGGCGATCCGCGACAAGTACAATTGCAGACCGCGCGTTTATCCAGTGCCCGCCCGGGCTCCGGCCCGGGCGGGCACTCGCAGGTTTCCGGCCTTTCGTAAATGGAATGATCGGGACGGGCTCAGGAATGGGGCCCCATCCCATTGACGGACAGCCGCCGGACAATGGCCGGCGAACCGCGCCCGGCCGGGCTGGCCGGTTGGACGCTTCTCCAGATGGTAGGAAGCGCCAACGTTATTTTCCGCGCACTCCTGTACAGGTACATAAATGGCAGCCAATCCCCAGCAGATCACCGGTGTAATCCTCGCCGGCGGACGCGCCAAGCGCATGGGCGGAGCGGACAAGGGCCTCCTGGAGATGGCCGGGCGACCCGCCCTGGAGTACGCTATTGAGCGCCTCCAGCCGCAGGTGGATCGCCTGGTGATCAACGCCAACCGCAACCGGGGCACCTACGCCGCCTACGGCTTCCCGGTGGTCCCCGATGAGATGGCCGATTATCCAGGACCTCTTGCCGGAATGGCCGCCGCCCTCCGCGCGGCGGAAACCGAGTACATCCTGACCGTCCCCTGCGACTGTCCCTGGCTGCCGCTGGACCTGGCCACCCGCCTCCAGCTCGCCCGCCGGAACCTCAACAGCGAGCTGGCCACGGTGGAGACGGGCGAGGGGCTCCAGCCGGTGTTCGCCCTGCTGCACCGGAGCCTCCTGGACAGTCTGCTGACTTACCTGCAAGGGGGAGGCCGCAAGATCGACCGGTGGTTCGCCCGCCACCTCACGGCCCTGGCGGACTTCTCCGACTGCCCGGAAGCCTTTACCAATATCAATACCCCGGAGCAGCGGGCCACCGCAGAGTCGGAGCTGCCCGCCCCCCCGGAAGAAGCGCGGTCCACCCGCCGCTAGGCGCGAAGGAGGGTCCGACACTTGCCCCAAGGTCGAAGCACCCAACCGGACGTGCGCATGCGCGGGTTCAGCCACCGCGCCCCGGTTGAAACCGTCTGGCAATGGCTGGAAGAGACGGCGCGTCCGCTTCCCGGAGAGACCCTCCATCCCCGGGAGGCCCACCGGCGCATCCTCGCCGAGGAAGTGACGGCCCCTGAATCGGTTCCGCCCTTCCCGCGCTCCGCCATGGATGGTTACGCCCTGCGCGGCAGCGAGACGGTGGGGGCCGGGGCCTACAATCCGCTTTCCTTCCGGCTGGTCGGCCAATCCATGCCCGGAGCGGCCCACGACCAGCCGCTGCCGCCGGGGGCCGCCGTGCGCATCATGACCGGCGCCCCCGTTCCCGAGGGGGCCGACGCCGTCCTGCCCGCGGAATACGCCCAGGAGGTGGGCGAACGGGTGGAGGTCACCAACGCCATTCCACCCTGGAAGCACGTGGGCCAGATCGGCGAGGACATCCAGGAGGGCGAGGTCCTGCTGCGACCGGGACGCAAGCTCCGGCCCCAGGACCTCGGGCTCCTGGCCTCGGTGGGACGCACCAGCGTTACGGTGGTGGCACGGCCACGGGTGCGGATCCTGGTGACCGGCAACGAGCTTGTCCCCTCGGACCAGCCCCGCGGCAACGCCCAGATCTACGACGCCAATACGGACATGCTCGCCGCCCTCGTGGAACGCGACGGCGGCACCGTCGAAGGCACCTACCGGGTGGGCGACGATGCGGACGTGATCACCGAGCATTTCACCGAGGGCTCCCCGGACGTGCTGATCGTCACCGGAGGATCGAGCGTCGGCGCCGAGGATCATGCGCCCCGCGTGCTTTCGGAAGCCGGGGAGCTGGCTTTCCACGGCGTGGCCATGCGCCCCTCGGCGCCCACCGGGATGGGACGACTGGGCGCGGATACTTTGGCCTTCCTGCTGCCGGGCAATCCGGTTTCCTGCCTCGCCGGCTACGACTTCTTCGCCGGGCGGGCCGTCCGGCGCCTGGGAGGCCGCCCCAGCCACTGGCCGCACCCCACCGTGTCGGCGACCCTGGCCCGAAAGATCAGCTCCGAGATCGGCCGCATGGACTACTGCCGGGTGGCCCTCGGCGACGAGGGCGTGGAGCCCCTCGCCCTCAGCGGGGCCTCCATCCTTTCTTCCACCACCCGCGCCGACGGCTTCGTGATCATCCCCGCGGACAGCGAGGGCTACGCGCCGGGAACGGCGGTTACCGTGCACCTGTACGAGCCCGGGGACTAGGATAGGCGCGCCATGACAAACTCCTCTTCTTCGCCGAATCAGCGCGGCACCAGCCAGGGCCAGTTCCTGGAGGTCATGGACCGGAACGAGGCCGAGGCCCGCTTCCTCGCCCACCTCCAGCCGGAGCCCCTGGGCATCGAGACCCTGCCCCTCGCCGAGGCCCTGGAGCGCGTCCTCGCCGAGCCGGTGGCCGCCGAGCTCGATGTGCCGGGCTTCGACCGCGCCAACGTGGACGGCTTCGCAGTCCGCGCCGACGACACCTTCGGCGCCATGGAGGAGAGCTCCGTCCAGCTTCGGCTCAATGCCGAGACCCTGGAGCCGGGCATGGTTCCCGAGGTGGCCGTCACGCCCGGCACCGCGACCCCGGTGGCCACCGGCGCGATCCTGCCCCGCGGCGCCGACGCGGTGGTGCTGGTGGAGCGCACCGAGCTCCTCCCCGGCGGGGAAGGCACCCTGGAGGTCCGCACCTCCGTGGCTCCGGGCCAGAACGTCGCCTTCGCCGGCACCGATATCGGCCTCGGCGAGACCGTGCTGCGCCGCGGCCAGCTCCTCACTTCCCGGGAGATCGGCGTGCTGGGCGCGCTCGGCCGGGCGGAGGTCACCGTCTACCGCCGCCCGAGGGTGGCCGTCCTCTCCACGGGCAACGAGGTGGTGCCCCAGGGGGAGCCCCTCCCCCTGGGGTCGGTCTACGACGCCAACGGCGCCCTGCTGACGGCCGCAGTCCAGGAGCTCGGCGGCGAGCCGACCTTCATGGGCGTGATCCCCGACGACGAGGAAGCCCTGGCCGAGGCGCTGAGCAAGGCCCTGGAATACGACGTGGTGGTGCTCTCCGGAGGCACCTCCAAGGGGGCCGGCGACCTCTCGTACCGGGTCGCCGAGCGCCTGGACCCGCCCGGGATCATCGCCCACGGGGTGGCCCTCAAGCCCGGCAAGCCCATCTGTCTGGCCGCCAGCGGCCCAAAACCGGTGGTGGTGCTCCCGGGATTCCCCACCTCCGCCATCTTCACCTTCCACGAGTTCCTGGCCCCGGTGATCCGCTCCTACGCGGGCCGCGGGCCGCAGGAGCGGGACACGGTCACTGCCCGGCTGCCGCTGCGGGTGAACTCCGAGCGGGGCCGTCAGGAATACCTGCTGGTCAGTCTGGTCCAAGGAACGGAGGTGCTCAGCGCCTACCCCATGGGCAAGGGCTCGGGCTCGGTCACGGCCTTCACCTACGCCGACGGGTTCATCGCCATCCCCCGCCACACCGAGCTGCTGGATGCGGGGACGGAGGTGATCGTCCAGCTCATGGGCGAGCAGCTGGCACCGGCCGACCTGGTGGCCATCGGCAGCCACTGCGTGGGCCTCGATGTCCTGCTCGGCGAGCTACAGGGCCGCGGGATCAGCACCAAGGCCCTGCACGTGGGCAGCATGGGCGGCCTGGCCGCCGCCCGGCGCGGCGAGTGCGACATTGCCGGCGTGCACCTGCTGGACCCGGAATCCGGCACCTACAACCGCCCGTTCCTCGACGAGGACCTGGAGCTGGTGCCGGGCTACCGCCGCATGCAGGGGATCGTGTTCCGCGCCGGGGATCGGCGGTTCACGGGAAAGGACGCCGAACAGGCCGTTGCCGACGTGGCCGAGGATCCGGAATGCGCCATGGTCAACCGCAATCCCGGCAGCGGCACCCGCATCCTCACCGACCGGCTGCTCGCCGGCCGGGAGCCCGCGGGCTACGGCGTGCAGACCAAGTCGCACAACGCCGTGGCGGCGGCGGTGGCGCAGGGGCGGGCCGATTGGGGCGTGGCCATCGAGACGGTGGCCACCGACTACGGGCTCGGCTTCCTGCCCATGCAGGAGGAGCATTACGACTTCGTGGTGCCGCGCACCCGGCTGGACCGGGAGCCGGTACGTCAGTTCCGGGCGCTGCTTGACGAGCCGGAGATCCGCGAGCGGCTCCAGGCCCTCGGCTTTCGGCCCCGGGAATAATCCGCGCCGGGGCGCGTTCCCGACCGAAGGGCGCGCCCCGCGCCGCGCATAGAGACAGGAGCGTGTCATGCAATCCCCACCCCGATCGCAGGAGCGTTACCGGCCCAGGCTGACCCAGGCCGGACTGGACCCTTGCCGGCGGGTGGAGGCCGTGGACGAGCACGGCAAGGTCCAGGAGCGGGAGATCGCCGGCGAGCGCCCCCTGACCCTGTACCTGGACAAGCGGGAGATCGTCACCCTCATGACCCTCGGCAGCCATCCCGAGCTGCTGGTGCTCGGCTACCTGCGCAACCAGGGCATCCTCTCGGACCCCGAGGAGGTGGCCGAGGTCCAGGTGGACTGGGAGACGGAATCGGCGGTGGTGGTGACCCGCGCGGGCGTTTCGGAGCTCGACGAGAAGCTCGGCACCCGCACCGTGACCACGGGCTGCGGCCAGGGAACGGTCTTCGGCAAGCTCATGGACCATCTGGAGCGCTCCGCCCTGAAGGAGCCCGTGGAGGTTCGGCAGTCGGAGATCTATGGCACCCTGGACGCCATCAACCAGTACAACGAGGTGTACCGGAGGGCGGGGGCCGTGCACGGCTGCGCCCTCTGCCGAGACCAGGACATCGAGATGTTCGTCGAGGATGTGGGCCGGCACAACGCGGTGGACGCCATCGCCGGCCACATGTGGCTCGAAGGCATGCCGGGCCGCAGCAGGATCTTCTACACCACCGGTCGCCTAACCTCGGAAATGGTCATGAAGGTGGCGCAGATGGGCATTCCCACCCTCCTTTCCCGCTCCGGGATCACGGAAATGGGGCTCGATCTGGGCCGACGTCTGGGCATCACCCTGATCGCCCGGGCCAAGGGTACCCGGTTCCAGGTCTATAATGGGGCCGACCAGGTCGTCTTCGACGACGAGCCCACCCCCTACCCGAAGCACGACCGCGGGGATAAGGCCCGGGCGGATTCGGCCTCGCAGGAGGGATAGCGGGTGGCGGCCTGCAAACTGGCAAGGCGGGCTTTGCCTGGCTTCCGACAATAGGATCGACTCATGGCAATCAAGAACCACGATACGCAGTCGGAGACCCCCCTCTCCTACGGGGAGGACCTGCCCGACTGCGCCAGCGAGATTCCGGATACCCAGGGCCTGCCGGATAAGCGGCGGATCGCCATCGACAAGGTGGGCATCAAGGACATCCAGCATCCGGTGCGGGTCATGGACCGCAGCCAGGGCGAGCAGCACACCATCGCCCGATTCAACGCCTTCGTCGGGCTCCCCCACCACTTCAAGGGGACCCACATGTCGCGGTTCGTGGAGATCCTCAATCAGCACGAGCGGGAGATCTCGGTGCTGTCCTTCCGGAACATCCTCGAGGAGATGCGCGACCGCCTGGAGGCCGAGGAAGCGCACCTGGAGATGACCTTTCCCCTGTTCGTCATGAAATCGGCGCCGGCCACCGGCGTGCAGAGCCTGATGGACTACGAGGTCACCTTCCACGGCAACCTGAGCAGCGACGACTACGGCATCATCATCGAGGTGAACGTTCCCGTCACCAGCCTTTGCCCCTGCTCCAAGTCCATCTCCCGGTACGGCGCCCACAACCAGCGCTCCAACGTGAACCTGAAGGTGCGCGCCGAGGATTTCGTCTGGGTGGAGGATCTGGTGGAGCTGGTGGAGTCGGAGGCCTCCTGCGACCTCTACGGCGTGCTCAAGCGGCCCGACGAGAAATACGTCACCGAGCGTGCCTACGACAATCCCAAGTTCGTGGAGGACATGGTCCGGGACATCGCCCGTCGGCTGGAGGACGACGGCCGGATCCTCTGGTATTCCGTGGGTGCGGAGAACTTCGAGTCCATCCACAACCACTCGGCCTACGCCTGGATCGAGCGGGACAAGGCGGAGCCCCTGCCCGAGACCTGATCAGTCAAGGCCGGGGCCGGCTCTATCGGGCCGTTACGGAAACGCCCTCCGGCCGCGCCAATCGGGCTCCCTCCCGAGCACCAGTCCGGCGGGACCGCGCCCGCCGGGCACCTCCCGGTCCGCCGCGGCACCGGGACCTAGCGGGTAACCACTGCCCGCAGCGGTTCGGCGCTCCGCATCCGGCCCAGAACCACCCGGGGAACGAAGGGGTAGCGATCCAGAACCGCCCGCGCCGCGGTGCGGGCCGCCTCCTCCAGGTCCGCGTCGTCCACCATGTTGATCAAGGGCACCACCGTCAGATCCTCCCGGTTCTCCCGGCAGGCCATATAGGGCCCGAGCAGCCCGGCGAGCTGCTCGGGCCGCAAGGTCTCTCCCGCCGCCATTCCCAGAAGCTCAGCGCAGCGCTCGGGGCGGTGGGCGATCCGATCGTCCAGCGGCCGACCGAATCCGCGGGCCGAGACGATGGGCACCAGGGTAGTTGTGCCCGACGGCAGCACCGGCTCTCCCGGGCGCGGGCACTTGACCCAGCGCATCCGGGCCCCGTCGGCCTTGACGAAGGTGGCATCGAAGCCCCCCTCCCCGTGTAGACGGCGGACCAATTCCGGCGGGGTCCCGTCCAGCCGCCCGGGCTGCTCCGGCGGCAGGGCGTAGGCCACACGCTGGCTGTTTCCCGCGGCCCGGGGCACGCCGACCGCCAGATCCGCCACTTCGCCGATCACCCGTTCCGCCTCGAAATCCGCTGGGAATTCCGTTATCCGAACCGTGGTTGTAACTCCCACCCTCCCGGGGTGCAGATCAGCCAGACGGTAGATCGTCGTCTTCTTGCCGCCCGCGCCCACGAAGGCCACTATGCCGGAACGGGCGCCCAGCAGGTCCAGGATATTCTGACGCTCCATGACTGCGCTGCTCCTTTCAACGGCCGGCTGGGCCGTTCCCGGTCGGGTCGCGCAAGACCCTGCCGGAATGGCGTACCCCTTCTTTCATGTTCCCCACCCCGCCGCCCCTCCTTCAACATGAGAACGTTGCGCCCGGAGGGCCAATCGCCAAGTCATCCACGCCCAGTAGGAGACACCCATGGTAACCGAGGTGCAAGGGGAAGGTTCGTCCGGCCCGGAACGGGCCCGGGGCGGCTGCCTGTGCGGGGCCGTGCGCTTTCGGGTGATGGGACCGATAAGGGACCCGGTGGCCTGCCACTGCGGCCAGTGCCGCCGGCAGACGGGGCACTACGCGGCCAACACGGCCACGCATCGCTCCAATCTCCGCATGGATCGGGAGGAAGGACTGCGCTGGTATGAATCCTCCCCGGGCATACGCCGGGGATTCTGTGGCCAGTGCGGCTCCACGCTGTTCTGGGACAACCAGGAGCGCCCCTATATGGGCATCGCCGCGGGCAGCCTGGACGCGCCCACCGGCCTGCGGCTGGCCGCGCACATCTTCACCGCGGATGCCGGGGACTACTACGAGCTGAGCGACGATCTCCACAAGGATGCGGGGCGGGACCACGGCGTACCGCCACCCCCTGAGGAGTAGCCCAACGTCCTACTCCCCATGGCCCGTTTCCCGGATAAAAAAAGGGCCCGGACGGAATCCGTCCGGGCCCCAAGCGCAAGGCATTGCCCATACCTTGACTTCGACTCAGCTCCAGGGGAACGGGCTATGGGAAGTGGGATGCAGCTCGCCCTTCTCATAGCGGTCGAACCGGAACGGCTTCAGCAGCTCGCTCTCCTGTCCGCAGATCTCCTGGGCCACTAGGGCGCCAACGCCGATCATCTTGTAGCCGTGGTTGGCATCGGCGATGAAGTAGCAGTTGTCCCGGAAGGTATCGAACACCGGGAAGCTGTCCGGGGTGAAGGCGCCGAGCCCGCCGGAGGGCTCCCGCTTGTACTGCTTGTGGCACCCCTCGAAACGCTTGTGGCAATGGGCCAGCGCGGAGGTCCACATGTCCACGAAGGCGTCCGTCACCACGTATTCCTTGGATTCGGTTCCGTAGGGATCGACTTTCACCTGATCGTAGGGCTTCTCCACCTTGTACGGCGAGGTGCCGCCCTGGATGCCGCCGAAGCCGAAGTCGGGCTTGTAGTAGATGCCCCACATTTCGCCGTCTTCGTTGATCAGGCCGCCGTCCATGTCGGAATACAGCGGGGCATCGGTATCCACGTGGAGCACGGGCGGGAAGTTGCCGTCATTGGTCTTGAAGGCGTCGGGGTCCATGGCCACCGTGCCTTCCTGGAGGCAGAAGTAGGTCCACATGGGCACGTTGTTGTGCACCGTGCCGTCGAGCTGCTTGAGGGTAATCTGGGTGGGCAGCTCCAGCATGTCCCAGAAGTGGGGCGCCCAGGGACCACCGCCGACCACCACGTAGTCGCAGCCGATAGTGCCCTTGTCGGTCTCCACCGCCTCCACCGAGGAGCCGCTGGCGTCCAGCTTCAGATCGGTGACCTTGACCCCGGAGTGGATGGTCACGCCCTCGGCCTCGGCCTTCTTGGCCAGTCCGTACATGCTCTTGGTGTTGTTGGCGTAGCCGCCGCGCTTCTCGTGCAGCACGGAGGTGATGCCCTGGGCCTGCCAGTCATCGAAGTAGGACTTCATGTAGTCGTTGGCGTCCTTGGCCCCTTCGATGAACTCGGACTCGTAGCCGATCTCTTTCTGCTGCTCGTAAATGGTGCCGACGTCTTCCCGCATCACTTCCGAGCTGATCTGCATGTAGCCCACGGGATGGTAGCTGAAGGCCTCCGGGTCGCTATCCCAGACGTCCACGCTGTGCGCCATGAGCTTGCGCATGGCGGGCTGGAAATAGTTGTTCCGGATCACCCCGCAAGCAATGCCGGAGGCCCCGGAGGCGATGCCGCTCTTGTCCAGGATGGCGATATCGCTGCCATCGCCCTTGCCCCGGGCCTTGAGCTCCTTGGCCAGATTCCAGGCCGTGCTCAGGCCGTGGATACCGGCCCCGATAATGACGTACTTGCAATGCGTGGGAAGCGCCATGGTTGTCTCCTCAAGGGAAATCTATGAATGCGGGACCAACGTACTCCCTAACATTAATGGAACCTAGCGGCAGAACAACAAGAAGTTTATGGTTACAGCTACAAAGACTGTAGCCACTGTGCCCATAATAGAGTAAGGGTTCTGTACCCCATGCCCCAGAAAGAGACACGCTATCAGCAGGTTGCCCTGGAGCTGGGCCACCAGATCGAGCAGGGGGTCTACCAGCCCGGCGAGAAGCTCCCGGGGGTGCGGCGGCTGGCCCGGCAGTTCGGCGTGAGCGTGAACACCACCCTGCACGCCCTGGAGCAGCTGGAGGGGGAAGGCCGGCTGACGGCGCGGCCGCGGGCCGGCTTCTACGTGAAGGCCGCCACCACGCCGATCCGGGAGCCCCGCTCCACCGAAACGCAGGGCCACCCCCAGGCGGTGACCGGCCAGGAGCTGGTACTGCGGCTGGCCTGGGCCGCCAGCCGGCCGGGCATCGCCCAGCTCGGAACGGCCGTCCCCCACCCCAGCTTCCTGCCCGTGGAGGCCATCGAGCAGGCCCACGGCGCGGCCCGCCGCCGCGGCGGCGCGGGTCTTCAGACCTACGAGTTCCCGCCCGGCCACTTCGAGCTCCGCCGCCATATCGCCCGCCGCATGATGGATGCCGGCTGTCCCGTGGATCCCGACGAGGTGGTGATCACCAGCGGCTGCCAGGAGGCCATCATGCTGGCCCTGGACGCGGTGACCGAGCCCGGGGACATCGTGGCCATCGAATCCCCGGCCTTCTACGGGCTCCTGCAGGGGATCGAGGCCCAGGGCCTCCAGGCCCTGGAGATACCGGGGGACCCGGAAACGGGGATCAGCCTGGAAGCGCTGCAGCTCGCCGTGGAGCAATGGCCCATCAAGGCGGTAGCCGCCGTGACCAACTTCAGCAATCCGCTGGGAGGCACCATTCCCGCGGACCGCAAGAAAAGGCTGGTCCGGCTCCTGGCGGAGCGCGGCGCGGTGCTGATCGAGGACGATATCTACGGGGAGCTGGGCTACGAGGGGGAGCGGCCTACCGCAGCCAAGGCCTACGACGAGCAGGGCAGCGTCATCTACTGCTCATCCTTCTCCAAGACCGTCGCGCCCGGGCTGCGGATCGGCTGGGCCGTGCCGGGCCGGAACCTGGACCTGCTCAATTTCGGGAAGTTCGCCACCAACCAGGCGGCGCCCTCCTATCCCCAACGGGCCCTGGCGCACTTCCTGGCCGAAGGCCAGCTGGAGCGCTACCTGCGCGGCATCCGGGGGCGCTATCAGACCCACGTGGCCCGGGCCATCGAGGCCATACGCCGCCGCTTCCCCGCCGAGGTCCGGGTCAGCCAGCCCCGGGGCGGCTTCGTCATCTGGGTGGAGCTTCCCGAGGACGTGGACGCCCTGCAGCTCCATGAAACGGCCCTGGGGCAGGGGGTGAGCATCGCCCCGGGACCGATCTTCTCGCCCTCCCAGAAATTCCGGAACTGCCTGCGGCTCAACTGTGCCCAACCGTGGGAGGACATCCTGGAGCCCGCCCTGGAGCGCATCGGCGCCTTGCTGCGGTCCGGTGCTTCCTGAGCCGGCTGTCCCCGGGCGGCGAAGCCCGGGGACAGCCGCCAACCGGGCTACGTGCGGGCCCGCTCCCGCACCGGACCCAGCCAACGTCGATACAGGGGGTCGGTTACCGCCGCTTGCATGGCTTCCACCTTGGCCTCGCGATCCTCCAGGACCGATTCTGGGCTGTGCACGGTTTCCGAGATGGGATCCATATCGTAGCCGTAGATGGAAACCCAGCGCTCCAGAAGCTCGGGGGTCACCTCCACATGGGCCACGGTGGCGGCCAGGTTGCCCCGGACATAGGCCTGGTGGGGACAGAAGCTGGAGGAATACAGCGGCGTGGCCCCTTCGGGCAGCTCGAAGGCATCGTGGTGCCAGGCCAGCACCCGGAATTCCCGGGGGGCGTCGCCCAGCCACGCATCCACCTCCGGATCCCCGTTCCGGACCACGTGATGCCAGCCGATCTCCTTGGCCGACATGGGGGCCACCTTGGCGCCCAGCGCCTTGGCGCAGAGCTGCGACCCGAAGCAATGGCCGAGCACGGGCAGGTCCCGCTCCACGGCCCGTTGAATCAGCGCCACCTCGTCGTCGATCCAGGAATAGCCGTCATTGACGCTCATGGTCCCGCCCATGAAGGTCAGCCCGGCATAGGCCTCCGGGTCCTCGGGGACCCGGTCGCCCTGATCTATGGCGCACAGCTCATAGGGCAGCCCCTCTGCTTCCAGGGTCTCGGCCAGGTGCCCGGATTCGATCCAATCCTCGTGACGAACAATCAGGACCGGTTTCATTTTCCGCTCCTCCATTCGGTGATCCAGTTCCGGGCAAGATAAGGGGCTTCGCCCAGAGTGGTAAGGTCCAGGAACCGATCAATGAAGGGGCACAGCTTCGCAATTATGCGGCGGTGTACCCCAACTATTGGCGTAATCTGTACCCATTAGTCCATGCCCCGGCCGTGCCTGCTATGCTGCCGCATAAGCCGAATTGGGCATGTACTCCGGGGTATGGCGAGGCATCGGGACCAGGGCGTACACCCCGGAACGAGGAGATCCGCCACCGCAGGAAGAGGACCGCACCTTGAGACCGGAGCCCCGGCCCTATTTGGCCGCCGCCACCGCCACCGCGTCGGCCCTGATGTTCGCGCTCACCGGGGCCACGGTAAAGGCGGTCTCCGGGCACCTGCCCTACCTGGAAATGGTGTTCTTCCGCAGCGCCCTGGGCCTGGTTTTCCTGCTCCCCTGGCTGCTCCACCGGGGCCTGGGCAGCCTGCGTACCCGGCGCCCGGGTCTCCATCTGGTCCGGGGCGTCGCCGGGCTCGGCACCATCTTCGGGTTCTTCTACGCCCTCTCCAACCTGGAGCTTGCCACGGCGGTCCTGTTCAACAATACCGCCCCCCTGTTCATCCCCCTGTTCGCCGTGCTGCTGCTGGGCGAGCGCTCGCCGGCCAGCGTCTGGATCGCCATCCCCGTGGGCTTCGTGGGCGTGGCCCTGATCCTGAAACCGGGCATGGCACCGCTGAACCCCGCCGCCTTCGCCGGTATCGGCGGGGCCGTGCTGGCGGCGGCCTCCTACGTGGTGGTGCGTCGCCTGCGGGAGACGGAGCCTACCTCCCGCGTGGTGTTCTACTTTGCCGCCATCGCCACCCTGCTGTCCGCCCTGCCCTTGCCCTGGGTATGGGAGACGCCGGAGCCCCGGCTGTGGCTCCTGCTGGTGGCCATGGGGGCCGCGGCCACCGGAGGACAGCTCTTCCTGACCCAGGCTTACGCCCTGGCCCCCGCCGCCCGGGTCGGCCCTTTCACCTACCTGGTGGTGGTCTTCTCGGCGGGCCTCGGCTGGGTGCTCTGGGGCGAATGGCTGGACCCCCTGTCGCTGGTGGGGGCGGTCCTCATCTGCGGGGCCGGCATCCTGGCCATCCAGGGCCGGGAGAGCGGCGGCAAGGAGCGCCTGGAATCAGGGGACGGGGATGCGGCGTTGGCGAGGTCCGAGCCCCGGGGGGATCGGACCGGGCCACCGTCCAGACGTTTCAGCAAGGGCGGGCGGGGATAGCCTGCTCCCCCCTCCTGCGGTCAGAGCTCCTCGCCGGCGAATCGGGAGCGGGCCACCGCATCGGCGAAGTCGGCCAGCGGGAAGAGCATGGCCGTGGTGTCCACGGGATGCCAGGCGGCCACGTCGATGAGGGCTTCCCCGATGGTCACGTCCCAGTACTCCTCGCCGTAGCGGAGCCACCGGTCCAGGGCGCCGTCCTGGTAGAAGACGGTGAGCTGGAGTGCCAGATAGCGGGTCATGAAGTGGTCGAAGTCATCCTGGTTCTCGAATTCCTGGCGGATCAGCCGTTCCGCCTTCTCGTCCCCCTTCAGGTCCTGGCCGAACTGCCACGGCATGCCCGGCGAGGAGGCGAGGTTGCCCTCCTCCCGCTCACCGAGCGACTGGATGGTTTTCTCCCGGATCCGGGAATAGCTGTCCACATAGGCGCGGAACTCCGCATAGGAGAACTCCCGGGGGGCCTCCCCGAAGGTTGGATCCATGATTACCGTCCTTTCCGGTGAACGCCTGGATGGCCTGCGGTACCGGCCCCATTATTTCCCGGCCACCCCCTCGAAGGAATAACCCTCTCGGCGGATTTTCAGCCCCCGCTTTTTGGGTAGGCTGGGACCCCCGTTATTCCCAAGGAAGGGCACCGACCCATGGCGTGGTGGACGCTTTTCATTGCCGGCCTGTTCGAGGTTGCCTGGGCCATCGGCCTGAAATACACGGACGGATTCACGCGCCTGGTGCCCAGCGTGGCGACGCTGGCGGCCATGGTGGTGAGCGTGCTGCTGCTGGGGATGGCCGTGAAGAACCTGCCGGTGGGAACGGCCTATGCCGTGTGGACGGGGATCGGGGCGGCCGGCACCGTCGCCTTGGGAATCGTGCTGTTCAACGAGCCCTCCGACCTGCCCAGAATCCTGTGCATCATGGCCATCATCACGGGAATCATCGGACTCAAGGTGGTCAGCCCCGACTGAGAATCTACACCCCTTCCTTGGCGAACAGGACATCCGGGCTGAGGATCTCCCCGGCTCCGGCACCGTCGTAGCCGCTCAGGGGATGAAGCAGGTCCTGGAAGTCGTCCCCGCGCAGGACCGATAGCAGCTCGGAGAAGCGCTGCTGATCGAGGGCCCGGGCCCCCACAACCAGGTAGTAGACCTCCCGGTAGAGGGGAACGAAGTCCAGCTCCAGCATCCGGGCGGCGGCCTCTTCCCCCAGCCCCACGTCGGCCATGCCCCCCGCCACGGCCGCGGCCACCGCCAAGTGGGTGTATTCCTCGGCGTGATAGCCGGTGATCTGCTCGCTGTCCAGCCCCACGCGCTCGAGCATCTGGTCCAGGGCCAGGCGGGTTCCCGAGCCCGGCTGCCGATTGACGAAGCGCGCCCCTTTCCCGGCGATGTCGACCACATCCTGCAGCCCCAGGGGATTGCCGGGCGGCACGATGAGCCCCTGGCTGCGCATAACGAAGTGGATCAGGCGCTGGCTGCGCGAATCCAGCCAAGGACGATAGATCTCCCCGATGGGCGCCCCGAGCGGCCCCTCGGGCAGGTGGATGCCGCCCAGCTCGCAGTCGCCGCGGGCCAGCGACATGAGGCTCTGCAGGCTGCCGGCGAAGCGGACCTCCAGGGTGGTCCCCGATCGCGTGTGCAGGTAGTCGATGAGCTTGTTCAGGGCCAGATCGTGGCTGGCCACCATGGACAGGGAGGCCTTGCCGCCCAGCAGCAGGGCCTGCAGCTCCTGGCCGATCTCGCTGGAGGCGCGCTGCAGGTGCGGCTCGAGGAGGGCGTTCACCCGGATCTGCAGATCCACCAGCCGTTCACCCAGGGACGTCAGCCTGGTCCCGCGCCCCCGCTCCTTCTGCACGAGCGGCGCCCCCAGCTCCTCCTCCCAGGTCTGGATACGCTGCCAGGCCTGCCGATAGGGAATTCCCACCTGCGCGGCGGCGGCGGTGAGCTTGCCCTCGCCGCGGATAGCTTCCAGCAGGGGGAAGAGATCGCGATCCATCCGTTTGGAGGCGTCCTCCCCCGACATCCAGGCGATTTCCAGAGACGGTTTGGCCGTTTTCATATGTGCTCGGGTACCGATTCCTTGGCGGACAGACACAGTGACCGGGTCGGTTTTCCTTTGAAATGAAGCCGGGTTATGGAAAAATTTCCAGGCTCGGTCCGGCTTCCCGGACCCAAAATATGCATTTAAAAACATATTTCCGTTCGGGGCAAGGGCTTCAGGACCCCGGAACGGATTTAATCGGATTGTTCAACCGTCATGGACAACTTCGCCGCTGCCTTCGCCGCCGCCCTGCGGCTCCTGCTCGACCTGGATCCGGAGCTGCTGGAGATCGTGGCACTGTCCCTGCGGGTCAGCCTGGCCGCGGTGGCTGTCGCCGCCCTGATCGGGCTGCCCCTCGGCGCCCTGATCGGGGTCCTGCGGTTTCCGGGAAGGCAGGCGGTGATCGTCCTGCTCAACGCGCTCATGGGCCTGCCGCCCGTGGTCGCCGGCCTGGGCATCTACCTGCTCCTGTCGCGGGCCGGCCCCCTGGGCGAGCTGGGTCTGCTGTTCACCCCCACCGCCATGATCATCGCCCAGGCGGTGCTGGTAACGCCCATCATAGCCGCCCTTACCCGGCAGACCGTGGAGGACCTTCACCAGGAGTACAAGGAGCAGATGCGCTCACTGGGCCTGCGCGCGGACCAGATGGTGCGGACCCTGCTCTGGGACGGCCGCTACAGCCTGATGACGGCCCTGCTGGCCGGCTTCGGGCGGGCCATCGCCGAGGTGGGCGCGGTCATCATCGTCGGCGGCAACATCAACCACGTTACGCGCGTCATGACCACCACCATCGCCCTGGAGACCTCCAAGGGAAACCTGGAGCTGGCCCTGGGCCTCGGCATCATCCTCGTCACCCTGGCGGTCCTGGTGAACGCCAGCGTCCTCTCCCTGCGGGGCGCGGCAGCGCGGGCCAACTGGTAGAAAAGGCAGCGGCATGAACGTAATCCCCTTTCCCGGCCAGAGCCCCGCGGGCCCATCCACCATCCTTCCCCTGCAGGTCCGGGAGCTGTGCTTCCAGGTCGGAGGCACGCTGCTGCTCGATCACCTGAACCTCGAGCTGCGGCACGGCCCCCGGACCCTGCTCATCGGGCCCAACGGCTCCGGGAAGAGCCTGACCCTGCGGCTGCTCCACGGCCTGATTCGGCCCTCTTCCGGGACCATCCGCTGGGACGGCCTGCCTCCCGACCGGCACCTGCGCACCCGGCAGGCCATGGTCTTCCAGCGGCCCGTGCTACTGCGCCGCACGGTCCGGGCCAACATCGACTACGTGCTGCGGATTCACGGCATGGGCCGCGCCCAACGGCGCGAGCGGATCGACGAAGTGCTGGCGCAGGCCGGCCTGGAAGCGCTCGGCAATCGCTCCGCCCGGGTGCTGTCCGGCGGCGAGCAGCAGCGCCTCGCCATCGCCCGCGCCTGGGCGCTGCGCCCGGAGGTGCTGTTCCTCGACGAGCCCACCTCGAATCTGGACCCCGGGGCGGCCCTGGCGGTGGAAGGCATGATCGACACCATCCACCAGCGCGGCACCAAGATCCTCATGACCACCCACGACATGGGGCAGGCCCGCCGCCTTGGCGACGAGATCCTGTTCCTCCATCGGGGACGCCTGCTGGACCAGGCCGACGCCGATACCTTCTTCGGCGCACCGGAAAGTCAGGAAGCCCGGGCCTTCCTCCAGGGAGGCCTGGTAGTTTGAGCGCACCAACAGAAGGACCGCAATCTATGACGTCAATGCGTTTTCTGGCCGGCAAGGCCTCGGCTTTCCTGCTGGCGACGCTGCTGCTGGGCATGGCCGGTATTTCCTCGGCCCCGGCGGAGGAAGATCCCTATATCGTAGTTCAGTCCACCACCTCCACCGAGGCCTCCGGGCTCTTCGAGTACCTGCTGCCCAAATTCGAGAAGATGACCGGCATCGACGTGCGGGTGGTGGCCGTGGGCACCGGACAGGCCATCCGCAACGCCAAGAACGGCGACGGCGACGTGCTGTTCGTCCACCACACCCCCTCCGAATTCAAGTTCATCGCCCAGGGGTACGGCGTTCGCCGCTTCGACGTCATGTATAACGACTTCATCCTCGTGGGCCCGAAGGACGATCCGGCCGGAGTCGCCGGCATGGAAGACGTGACCAAGGCCATGCGCAAGATCGCCGAGGCCGAGGCCCCCTTCGCCTCCCGCGGCGACGACAGCGGCACCAACAAGAAAGAGCTGGGGCTGTGGGCACAGACGCCGGCGAAGCCCAAGCAGGCCAGCGGGACCTGGTACCGGGAGACCGGCTCCGGCATGGGCGCCACGCTCAATACCGCCGTCTCCATGGGCGCCTACACCCTGAGCGACCGCGCCACCTGGCTGAACTTCAAGAACAAGGGCAGCTTCGAGATCCTGGTGGAGGGGGATCCCCGGCTCTACAACCAGTACGGCGTGATGCTCATCAGCCCCGAGAAATATCCCCACGTGAAGGACCAGATGGGGCAGGCCTTCATCGACTGGCTGGTTTCCGCCGAAGGGCAGCAGGCCATCGCCGAGTATCGCCTCAAGGGCGAGCAGGCCTTCTTCCCCAACGCGCGCTGAGCGATAGCCCGCACACGCCTCTCCCCAGGGCGGACTCCGGTCCGCCCTTTTTCATACCCCCCCTTTGACCCATCATGGACTCGTGCTCGGTTCGCAGCCTCGGAAGCGGCACGACCGGCCCTGCTGAACCGGATAACGTACCGGGAAGGCCCCATGGGTGAGAAGGTTCACGGCAGCCATTACCGCCATTGCCATTTCAGCCGCTTCCAGCGCCATCTCCGCGAGGAGACGGCGGCCCTGGCACGCCTCTTCGAAGAGGAAGGCTTCTCCCTCCGCCACGGCACCGCCGGGTTCGAGCTGGAGGCCTGGCTCGTGGACGCCGAGGGGATCCCGGTGCCCGCCAACGAGGCCTTCCTGGCGGGGATGGAGGGCGCCCTGGTCTCCCCGGAGCTTTCCCGCTTCAATTTCGAGCTCAACACCATCCCGCACCCCCTGGAAGCGGGCGCGCTGGAGCGCTTCGCCGAGGACCTGGCCGGGGGCTGGAACCGGAGCCGTGGGGTGGCCCGAACGCTCGGGCTCGATCCGGTAATGATCGGCATCCTGCCCACGGTCACGGAGGACATGCTCGCTCCCGCCAACATGTCGCGCCAGGACCGGTTCCATGCGCTCAACGAACAGCTGATCCGGCTGCGCCGCGGCCGGCCCATCCAGCTGGACATCCGGGGCGCCGAGCGGCTTTGCACCAGCCACCTGGACGTCATGACGGAGGCGGCCACCACCTCCCTGCAGATCCACCTCCAGCTGGACCCCAGACGGGCGGTGCGGTACTACAACGCCGCGCAGATCCTGGCCGCCCCTCTGGTGGCCGTCTCCGCCAACTCGCCGTTCCTCTTCGGGCACCGCCTGTGGCAGGAGACCCGGATCCCGCTGTACGAGCAGACGGTAGCCGGGGGGATCCTCGGGCCCCCGGAAGAACCGCGCCTGCAGCGCGTGACCTTCGGCGACGGCTACCTGCGCGGGAGCCTGATGGCGCTCTTCCGGGAGAACCTGGAGCGCTACCCCGTGCTGCTGCCGGTCACGGCGGAGTCCGAATCGGCCTCCTTTTTCCACCTCCGGCTCCACAACGGCACCATATGGCGCTGGAACCGCCCCCTGGTGGGCTTCGATCCGGACGGCACGCCCCACCTGCGCATCGAGCACCGCCCGGTCCCTGCCGGCCCCACCGTCCCGGACATGGTCGCCAACGCGGCCCTGTTCCAGGGGCTGATGCGCCAGCTGGCGGAGTCGGAGGAGCCCCCGGAGGCGCGCCTCCCCTTCGCAACCGCCCGGGACAACTTCTACGCGGCGGCACGCTCCGGACTGGAAGCCCGGGTCACCTGGCTCGACGGGCGGACCGGTCCCGCGCGCACGCTGCTTACCGAGACCCTCCTGCCCCAGGCCCGGCAGGGGTTGCGCGCCCTGGACTGCGGGCCCGGCGAGACTGATCGCTACCTCGGGATCCTCCGCGACCGGGTCCGAACCGGACAGACGGGAGCGTTCTGGCAAGTGGCCCACGCGGAGGCCCATGGCCGGCATTTCGGCGACCTGGTCGCCGCCTACCGGGAGCGCCAGGAGTCCGGACGGCCGGTCCACGACTGGCCACCCTGAAGCCGTTCCCCGTGCCTATTCCAGGGCCTGCTCCAGATCCGCCAGCAGATCCTCCGGATCCTCCAGGCCCACCGAAAGCCGCACCATGGCGGGTGTTATGCCCAGGCGCCGCTGGGATTCCCCCGACAGCCCGTGGTGCGTGGTGGTAACCGGCTGGGTCGCCAGGCTTTCCACCCCGCCCAGGCTCGGCGCGATGGCGAACAGGCGCAGCCGGTCCACCACCGCCGCGGCGTCCGCATCCGCCACCTCGAAGGTGACCATGCCGCCAAAGCCGGTCATCTGCCGGGCCGCCAGGGAATGGCCGGGGAATTGCGCCAGCCCTGGATACAGGGCCCGCGCCACGCGGGGGTGCTCCGCCAGGGAACGGGCCAGGACACCGGCCGTGGCGTTCTGCCGCTCCACCCGGAGCGGCAGGGTGGCAAGGCTGCGGGATAGGAGCGTCGCCGTCTCCGGGGCGGGGACCTGGCCGAGGCTCTTGCGCCAGGCGGCGACGGGCTCCAAAAGCGCCGCGGGGCCCATGACGGCGCCGGCGGTCAGGTCGCTGTGGCCACCCAGGTACTTGGTGGCGCTGTGCATGACGAGGTCGGCTCCCAGCCCCAGGGGATTCTGATTGACGGGGGTGGCGAAGGTATTGTCCACCGCCACCAGGGCCCCGTACGCATGGGCCACCTCGCTGATCTCGGCAATATCGTAGACTTCCAGAGAGGGATTGGTGGGGGTCTCCAGGAACACCAGACGCGCTCCAGCCGCCAGCCGTTCCTCCAGTTGCGCCCGCAGCGCAACGGGCTCCGTTTCCCAGAGTAGATGGGTGTCCATACCCAGCCGGGGGAGCTGGTCCGTAAGCAGCTCCAGGGTCCCGCCGTAAGCGTCGCCGATACAGACAATCCCCTCCCGGCCATGGGCGAAGAACAGGGACGACTCGGCGCCCATGCCGGCGGTGAACGCCAGGGCGGCCTCCGCGTCCTCCAGGGCGGCCAGCTTGGCCTCCAGGCTGCGCACGCTGGGGTTGGCGCCGAAGCGGGTGTACAGGGCCCCCTCCGCGCGCCCCTCCACCACATCGAGCAGGGCATCCGTGGAAGGATAGCGGAAGGTGGTGGTGTTATAGACCGGCGTGTGCGGGCTTCCGAAGGCGTCGGACCGATCCCCGGCGTGCACGCAGCGTGTGGCCAGCCCCTGGCGTTTGCCCATACTTCCCGCTCCTGGTCGGATCCGGTACCGGCCCGAGCTCGGCTCCGGATGGGTGGAATGCCGTCCGTCGCGGCCGACGGCCGATGACGGGCCCGGCCCATTATGCCCGTCGTCCGCCTCGTTATCAGCTTGTCGAAAACGGCCTACCGGACAATGCGACGAAACCATTTCCCTTGACCGGGCTCAAAGGAGGTACGTCCCGTTCGCTAATAAACTTTCCGCCGTGCATGCCTTATACTCCGCCGCGCCCGATGGGACCGGTGGAGAACGCCCTCAAGGAGGATGGCTTGAATACCCATCTCGTGGATGTCCGGAATACCAGCTGCCCCACCCACATCAAGTTCCTGGTGGCCAAGCTCCGGGAATTGGCGCCCGGGGAGACCGTGGAGCTGCTTACCGGCGATCCGACGGTGCTGGACGACGTCCGGACCTGGCTGCAACGGACGGGACACGAATTCCTCGGCAGCACCCGGGGGGAGGAAGGAATCCGGATCTTCGTGGCGAAAAAGCAGGACCCGCAGTCCCAGCCCGCGAGCTGACCCCGCCTCTTCCTACCGAGCACTGAACCGCGGCAGCCGGGAGCGCCCCCCAGCGAAAGCCGAAGCTACCCCCAAAGGGGTATTTTTCGGGCTAATACATCAATATAGCTTATCGCCTTAGAGGTTCCGTTAATGCTCAAGCGGGCATGCGGACTTTGGGTTGGTTTGCTCGTGCGCAAAGTGGCCATCCTCCGGCCCTTTTCCTGTACTCCCCTTGTACAGGCCAAGGCCGGCCCCTTGGGGCCGGCCTTTTCTATTCCGGACACCGCAACCGGTACGGCGTGGCACGAGCCTTAAAGCGCCGGCCCCCTTCCGGAGCGTCCCGGGCGCTGGGAACTGGACCCCGCACGAGCCGCGTCGCGCGCCTCCAGGCGGGCGGCGGCCCCTTCCAGCACCTCGATCACCCGGCCGCCGTTCTCGCCCTTGAGCCGCCGTCTCGCCCGCATGAGCGGGGTGGAGCCCAGGTGATCAGGGATCCGGGGATCCGCGCCATTCTCCAGCAGCACCGCGATGACCGTTTCCGAGCCCATCAGGGCGTCGTGCAGAGGGGTCTGCCCGAGGATATTGCGGGTGTCGGGACGCGCGCCGCGCTCCAGAAGCACCCGGACGTATTGCAGGCCCCGCTCCCCCAGACGGGCGGCCCAGTGCAGCGGAGTCTCGCCGCGGAAGTTCTCGTAGTTGGGGTCCCCCTCGTCGGGCGGAAGCCCGCCCGGACAATAGAAGAAATCGTCCCCCACCCAACGCCCGCCCAGACGCAGGACCTTCCTGCCCCGCGGCCGGCGGGCGAAATGATGGGCAACCACCTCGGCCCGGAGGCGGCTCAGCAGGGCATTGCGCTCCTGGTCCGCCGATCCCACGTTAAGGTTGGGCAATTCCTCGGGAATGCCCATCCAGCTCTCCCGGCCCTCGATCAGGGCCTGCTGGAAGGGATCGCGGGCAAGGGCCCAAGCCCGCCGGTGGGCGCGATCGTCCAGGATCTCCGTATGGCCGCTCAAGAACCTCCTCCCGTGGAATGCGCACCCCCGCCGGATCGGCCTCGGCCGTCCCCCGCGCCATGGCCCTGCCCGGTCGCCTCCGCTTCGGCCTCGAGCTCGTTCAGCACATCCTGAATTTGATCGTGGTACCCCGCCCGGTAATCGGCGCAGGTGCTGATCACGTCAGCGAACTCGTCCTGATCGCCGCGGAAATAGGGCGCGAAGCCGTCGCGCATGGCCCGTGCCACCTCGGGAACGACGACCCGGGAGTCCAGATAGGGCGCGGGGAGCTGGTCGCTCAGGCGATCCACGAAATGACGGAGCGCCGCCCAGAGCTGCGTCCGGTGAATGGCCTGGGTGGCCTCGCCGATCCGGCCGGTATAGATGCGGATGGCCTCCACGACTTCCGGACTCCTTTCCCCGGCACCGTCGGACGGCAGGGTCCGTATGATGGCGGTGGCGGCCTGGTCGGCGGCGGCCAGGCAGAGCTGCAGGCCGAACTCGCTCTCCCGGGCCCCCGTTCCCGTGCCGTAGCGCTCCCGGATGCGGGCGTGGGTGGCTTCCACCTCCTCCGCGGACAGGGTGTCGTAGCTCCGAACCAGCTTGGTGGCCAGGGGCGCGGCGTGGGTGAGATACGCGTGGAGGTAGCTCGCCAGCTTGAAGCCGGCGTCGCTGCCGATCAGCCCGCTCGCCTTGGTCTGGAGCTGGACGAGGCTGAGCTCGCCCCCGTCCAGGGCGCCCTCCACCCGCCCGCCGGTGGCCCGGTAGACCAGGGACGGCAGACGCTTGGCGAGCTTCTCCAGGCTTCGGGGGGAGGGGAACGGACCGCCGTCCTTGGGCGGCATGGAGTAGAAGATGTCCTCGTGCTGGCGCAGGAAGCCCACGAAGCCCACGTCGCCGATGCGGCCCGCCGGGCTCCGGGCCAGCCAGCGCTGGTAACGCTGCACCCAGTGATCGAGGTTGTCCTCCACGTAGTAATGCTCCACCCGGTTGTCGAGCGCCGTCCCCATGCGGCTGATGGCCACGGCGCCGTCGGCGCGGCCCAGATTGGTGGTGATGCCGACCCAGGCGCGATCCCCGAGCTTGTTCTGGCCGTAGCGCCGATCGTTCACCACCCCGAGCACCGACGGGATCAGCCGCTGGTCCGCGTTTCCCAGATCCTCCAGCACCAGCACGCCCACCCCGGCATGGGGCATCAGTGCGAACACCCGCTCGGGCAGAGTCTCCATGTAGGAAACGGAGGACCCCGCTCCCTGGTTGCGCTCCGCCTTGGATGGGATGCCGGCGAAGGAGACCGCGGAGACCTGGCCGGCCATCTCCCGGATCGCGAAGAGGAAATCCTCCTTGGTGACCGCTTCGTGCACCTCCTCGTCCATGTCCTTGAAGTACATCCCCATGGCCTTGGCGGCCCGCCGGGCGGCCATCTTCATCACGGTGCTCTTGCCGTGGCCGGGCGGGCCGTGGAGGGTGACGCCCGGCATGGGATCGTCGTCGAGCTCCGGGCTGAAGGTGACGATGGCCGGATCGAAGGGGATTCCGAACAGGTGCTCGTAGCCGCTCGCCACGCGGGCGTCGATGTCGGGCTCCCGGCCGTGGGTGTAGGCGCTGAGCAGCATGGACTCGCTCAGCTCGTCCAGGAGGTCGTCCGGATGGACGAAGGGATAGGGAACCTGATCCTTCAACTGCGTGGGCATTTCGTGCCTCTTGCGTTTGATCCGAGCCCCGCGTTGGTAGCCCGGACTTTTCCATAGGCGGGACCCGGCGCCGGGTCCGCTCGTACGGGATCGTTTGGTATACGGCGATTCATCAGGGCGCCGCGCCGGGCGGGCGCCCCCGGTCGCCCGTGGGCTGGTCGAAGTCCACCTCCACCCCGGGCCGGATCTCGCAGATCTCGGCATAGGGCCGGGCGGCCTTCATGCCCTGCTCGTGCTTGTGGCCCTCCGGGACGATGAAGGTGACCCGGGGCGGAAGCCGGGGATGGAGCCGCCCCAGCTCCGGCACCCGGTCGCACCAGTCCGTGAAATAGACCAGGCCGTCCACGGGCCAGCCCTCCTGCCGGGCCAGCTCCACCGCCATGTTCATGCAGTCCGCCAGGCTGGTTCCGCCCCGCCCATAGGCCTCCATGCCCTCCTCCAGCAGCGTTTCGAAATCCCCCGGCTGGATCCGCTGCGCTTCGCCCCGGATGACCGTATCGGCGGAGAGGACGATGATCTCCCGGTTCAGGCCGCCCTCGCCCATCTCGCGGCTCATGCCGGCCACCTCGCTGAAGAAATCGCGGAGCATGGCGGTGCCCACGGAACCGGAGGTATCCACAACCACCAGGCTGGCCCGGGCCGGCGAGTGAGAGACCACCGTGCCGTCGTATACGGGCTCGGCCATTCCCATATCCCCGGGCTCCACGTAATAGAGGTCCCCCGGGAGGTCGTCCGTGTAGTCCGTGCCCCCCTCTCCGCCGAGCACCGTTTCCTGAAGGCTGTCCCGCCAGCCGATCACGGGCTCGTGGAGCACATCCACCCGGGTGCCCAAATAATCGGAGATGTGGGCGCCGGCCATCTGGCCGCCCTGGCGTTCCGCCTCCTTGGCCAGATTCCGAGCCTTGGCCGCCTCCTGCGCCATCTTGGCGGCCAGCTCCTGGGCCTGCGCCTCCGCTTCCTGGGGATTCCGCGGCAGGCCCGCCTTGTCGGCCACGCCCTTCAGCCCGGCGTTTTCCAGGGTATGCCGCAGCTCCAGGGGATCGGTGAGGTCCCCGCCCTCGGAGCCGTCCGGGCCCACCCCGGGCTGCGGGGATTCAGGGTCCCCGCTTCCCGTGCCCTCGGCGGAGACCTCTTCGCCCGAGGACTCCGGGACCTCGCCCGCTCCGCCTTCCCCCGATTCGGCCTCTTCCCGCTCGCTATCCCCGGAGCCGCCACCCCCGGTGCCCTGTCCGCCGCCTCGGGGAGCGCGCCGGCCGGTTTGGCCGCCCTTTCCCGATGGCGGCTCCGGCATGTCCGCCAGTAGCGCCTTCAGGACCTGCAGCTCCGTCTTGCCGCGGTACTTGCTGCGCTCCTGGTCGGAAGTGCCCAGCCCGCCGGGGATGTCGTCGCCGTTGCCCAGGAAATAGGTGCCGAAGGTCATCCGGCGCTCGAAGGCGTCCAGGAGCATGCCGTTGATCACCACGTCGTGGGCCATGTTCACGATGTGGGGCGAAGCCTGGCCGCCATGCCGGCCTTTCGTGTGGTTCAGCATCATGTGCATCATCTCGTGAAGCAGCACGGGGATGACGCTCTCCCCCCCGCCGGCGCGCTCGTCCGCGAGCATGCTCCGGAAGAAATCCACGTTGAAGAAGATGTACTGCCCGTCGGTGAAGGCCGTGGGGAAACGCGCCGTGATGTCGGGATGGTCGTACAGATAGACGGGCACCCGCTGGGCCATGAGGGAGAACTGGCCGAACCGGGGCAGGGTCATGCCCGATTTCGTGTCGCGGGTGCTGCCCATCACGAACTCCCGCACCCGGTGCATGGCCTCCTGGTAGGGGTGATTCTCGGCGGACAGCAGGCTCCGCTGCCCCATGCGCTGCGCGCTCATCTGGGTCATGGCTCGCTCCCGGGGAGGTGGACTTTACCGGTCGTCCTATCCCACTTTGATTTGCGATACGGCGGGGGATTCACCCCCTCCTATCCCCGCCCGCCCGGGCCCCGGTCTTCCAGTGGGATCACCCCTGACAGGATGGGGGACTTTCCTGACGGGGAGCGATTCTTGCTTGCCGGACGGTGTCGAAGGACGTTAGCTGGTCGTTTGGCGGGGAGGCGGCAGCGACAGGAGGCTGGAATGCTGGAAATGCGGGGCGCCAACCGGATTCTGGTGGCATCGGCAAACAACGCGGACCCGGACGGCGTGCGGCTGGCCTTCAAGGCTGGCGCCGATCCCCGTATCCTTCTGGTACCCGGGGAGGACGGCGTTACCCCCATGCACCGGCTCATAACCATGGGGGCCAAGGACACCGCCGTTTCCGCCCTGGCGGAAGGCGGCGCGGATATGGATCTGGAGATCCGGGACCCCTGGGGGCGCACGCTGCTCCACCGCACCGCCATCCTGGGTCAGGCCCTGATCGCGGAGGCGCTTCTGGAGAAGGGGGCCGACCCGGATGCCGAGGACCCGGGCACCGGGGGCACGGCCCTGCACCTGTGCGCCCTGAACCGCAGCTGGCAGGCGGGGATCGCCCTGGCCATGCACGACGCCGACCCCGGGATCAAGGACCGGGAAGGCTCCACCCCCCTGCACTGGATCGCGGTTCCCATGCACCGCAAGGCCGAACGGGGCCTGTACAACCCGGCGGGCCTGGTGGGGTGGCTGGAGGTGCTGCTGGAGCGGGGCGCGGATGTGGATATACCCGACGCGAACGGCCGCACCCCCCTGCAGGTGGCCGCCCGGAACGGCAACGAGCCGGTGGTGGAATCCCTGCTGTATCACGGGGCCGACGCGAACCGCACCGACGCAGAGGGGCGCACCGCCCTCCTGCAGGGGCTCCTGAACAACCATCCCCGGGTGACCGAGCTGCTGGTCCAGCACGGAGCGGACCCCGGCATTGCCGACCAACAGGGCACCACGGTCCTCGACCGCCTGAACTTCATCCAGGCGGCCTGGGGCGTGGACCTGGCGGAACAGGTCCGCCGGGCGGCCGCCCGGGAAGCGGCCCGCTCCAGCTCCCGGGCGGGCACGTCCCGCTCCCCGGAGCGCGGCCCGTCCCTGTAGGCGGCTGCCCAGCGGCGGGCTAGGTGGCGTCCGGCCGGGTATCCGTCGACCGCCCGAACAGCTCCTGCTCGAAGCCGAATTGCCGGAGGTCCCGGATCCGCAGAGGATAGAGGATGCCGTCAAGGTGGTCGCATTCGTGCTGGACCACCATGGCGTGGGTATGCTCGGCGGTGCGCTCGATGAGCTCGCCGGCGGGGGAATACCCCCAGTACCGGATCCGCACGTAACGGGGGATCACGCCCCGGAGCCCCGGCACGCTCAGGCACCCGTCCCAGATCTCCTCGTACTCGTCGCCGATCACCTCGTATTCCGGATTGACCAGCACGGTACGCGGCACGGGCTCCGCCTCGGGATACCGGGCGCTTTTCTCCAGGCCGAACACGATCACCCGCTGCTCCACCCCGATCTGCGGTGCGGCGATGCCGATCCCCTGGTAGGCCTCCATGGTGTCCCAGAGGTCCTGCACCAGATCGTGAAGCGCCCGCGTATCCAGCTCCTCCACGGGCGCGGCCTTCCGGTTCAGGCGGGGGTCGCCCATCCGGATCACTTCGCGCACTGGCATGCCTATCCCTTCCTGGGTCTTTTCCGCCACCTTAGCCGCCCGGCGCATCGCCGGGCACTCCTCCTTCGGGTGTAGTCCCGGCCAAGCAGCGGCCGAACCGCCCTGCGCCACCGGTCAAAGCCCGTAGTTCTCCAACAGGCGCAGCCAGTTCTCGCTCACCGTCGGGCAGGCGGGAACGGCGTGCCACAGCCGCCCCAAGGGCACCTCCCCGGCCACCGCGCCGAAGGGGTGCTCCACGGTGCGCCCGGTTCGTCCGCGCTTCCGGGCGGCCTCCTCGCTCAGCCCCACCACGGCCACCTGGGGATCCGTGAAGGTGACAAAGGGCACCGCGCTGTGGTCCGCCCAGGCGGAGATCTCCCGGAGGGCCTTGCTGGGCATACACGCCCAGTAGGTGCACTGCCCACCCATCAGCTCCTGCTCCACCAGGACCGCCGATAGCCCGTTGACCACCGCCCGGGCGGCCGCGTTCTCACCCACCGCCCCACCGCCGATCACCACCACACGGAAACGCTCCGCCATGGGAACGCCCCGTTAATGCCTGCTCTGGGAACAGCCTAAGGCCCCTTTCAGCGGGCGGGCATCCGGGGAAGCGGCACCGGCCGGCCGCCTGCGCGGGTTTCCTCGGGGAATTGAGGGCGTTGGATATTCCCTAATCGATTTTGGGGAAATCCCCTAGACGATAGGGGCAGCCCATGAGAGTATGCGCTCACTTTCAGGGAAACCCCCGATAAGAAGGTAGCAATGGCCGATCAACGGACCGCCGCGCAGGACTTCCCCAGCACCCCGAGCGCTTGGCGGCCCCCTTCGGGAATTCCCTGTACCCCCCATCACCCCGTCCCCCCGGATCCCGTGCAGCGTCCCGGCGCCGGAACAGCGCCCCCGAAACGTCGCCGGACGCCGCTCCCGTATTTCCAAGCCATTCGCACAAGCGGAATCGGCCTTTCAAGGACAGGCAGCTGACTACGGCACAGGGATTACCGGGCAAGCCGTCCCGTAAAGAAAAACGCTTTCGGATCCGGGAGGTCCGCTCCCGGGAAACTGTTATACAGCGAAGAAGGGAAGCACATGCTTAGGAAAAGTGGGGGGAAGCTCGGGGGCCAGATGGCAATGGTATTGGCCACCCTGTTGATCACGGCTTGCGGGGACAGCCCGAATGCGGCTTCCCAGGCGGCCTCCCTGGCGGAGCAGACCGGCTCCTCCGATGAAGCCCTCATCGGCGGCTGGAAGGCCGGCGAGTTCGATGTCAGCGGCTCGCCCGAGTGCCCCGGGGATACCTGCGCGGGCAGCAGCTTCCAGTACGACAGTATCCAGGAGGCCGTGGATAACGCCCCCGACGGTGGGGTGGTGGGTATACAGTCGGGCTCCTACAAGCAGTGCGTCGTCATCCGGGACCCCAAGAGCGTCACCATCAAGGCCCTGGACGGCCGCCCGCACCTGCACACCAAGCAGTGCGAGCAGAAGGCCAACGTGGTCAACTATTCCACCGGCAAGGTGGTGCTGGAAGGCCTGGAGGTCTCCGACGGCGGCACCGACAAGCTGGTCTGGCACCACGATAAGGCCGGAGCCCTGATCCTGCGCGACATGAAGCTCCACGGCGCCGGCATGGGCATCCTCGCCTCCACGGAGTCGGAGCGCCTTGAGGTGATCGACTCCGAGATCTGGGACATGGATGAGCCCACCCAGAACGGGCACCTCATCTACGCCGGGCAGGTCAAGGACCTGATAGTGCGGGGCTCCTACCTGCACGGCGCCCGCAATGGTCACCTGATCAAGGCGAAGTCGGTCAACGTGGTGATCGAGAACAACCATCTCCACGACGACAAGCGCACCACCGCCAATCTCATCAACCTCTGGGGGTGCGGAAACAACCGGGTGGTCGGCAATGCCATCGTATCCGAGAACCAGAGCGGCGCGGTCCAGGCCATGGACGTGACGGCGCGCAAGCGCTACGGCAACGTGCAGCCCTGCCCCGTGGACGAGGCCAAGCTGACCGTGGCCTACAACAGCTTCCTGAAGAAGGGCCAGACCCTGTACTCCTCCCTGCTGCTGGACGTCTACGACATGGACGAGATGGTCATCGAGAACAATCTGGTGACCAATGCCCGGCTCATGAAGGACGGGACCACCACCGGCGTCTACTGGTATCCGGGGGACTGGAACGGCAAAAACATGGCCCTGGAGGAGGAGGCCTACATCGACCGCTTCCTGCACGTGGACTCCGCGCCCTCCGCCGTTCCCTCCGAGAACGAGCCCGTCGGGCAGTACGCGCACCCGAGCTCCACGACGGTCCGGGAGGAAGCCTTCACCATGGGAGCCTACCCCATCTCCCAGTGAGCCTTTCCGGGAAGCGACCCGGCCCATGCGCTGGCTCGTGAACCACTACTCAGCCCGGGTACCCGCCCGGGCTTTTTCATGTCTCAGCCCGGCCCCGCCTCTTATCCATGCGGCCGTTTCCATCGGCCCGATGTCCCCCTCGCTCCCTTCTCCAACTCGTTGCGACCCACTCAGTTTCCCAGAAATATCCGCTTGTTAGGGGAAATCCTAATAAGTATTGGGGAAAACCCCTAGACGGCCCCAAAAACCCATGAGAGTATTTGCTCACTTTCAGTTGATTCCCCGGATTGCAAGGAATCATGACCGACAACCGCACCAACTCTTCGGACACACCCTGCCTGCCCGGCCACGCCCCGGGCTCGGTTCGCGGTCTCCCTTGCACCCCTTGCGCGGGAATCGGACGGAATCGCCTTCAAGAGCGCTTTTACGAGCTATTCGATTTCTCCATCAACGGCCAAAGAGGCGCGAGCGGGCATGCCGTCCCGGACAGACCAGAACCCTGAATGGCCATGCCCGAACGGGGCATGGGAAACGAAAGTGTACGAAGAAAGGATGCACATGCTTAGAAAAAGTGGGGGCAACCTGCGAGGCCCGGGGAGCGTGGCACTGGCCGCTCTGCTGGTCTCTTCATGCGGTTACGGACCTGATGAAACGGATACCTGGACGCAGGTCGGCGACGACACGCAGCAGACGGATTCCGGCTCCGGGGACCAGAACAACGATGGCTCCGGGAGTGGGGACCTGAACGACGGCGGTTCCGGCTCGGATTCCGGGAGCGGAGACCAGAACGACGGCGGTTCCGGCTCGGATTCCGGGAGCGGGGACCAGGACGACGGCGATTCCGGCTCGGACTCCGGGAGCGGGGACCAGGACAGCGGCGATTCCGGCTCGGATTCCGGGAGCGGGGACCAGGACAGCGGCGATTCCGGCTCGGATTCCGGAAGCGCCGATTCCTCCTGGAGCCAGGAATCCGCCCAGACGGATCCCGATGAGCCCGACTACCGCCCCTACTCCGGGGTCACCGCCGGCAACGGCTTCGTCTACTACTGGGGCGGCGGCCACAAGACCCATCCCGGCAACGATGTGGACGCCTACGACATCGTCAACGACCGCTGGGTCCAGCTCACCGAGGAAGAGAACTGGGAGAACGTCTGGGAGTGGGACCACCTAACGGAGCAGGAAAAGCAGGAGATGGACGCCAGCCGGCGTGGCGGCTGGGAGGTGGATCTCCTCAGCCCTCGGGGCCGGCCCGTGACCAAGCATTCCTATGGCCAGATGGCTTGGTGGCCTGGCCATGGCTATTGCCTGCTCAAGCAACGCTTCTGGTGCTATGACCCGGAGATGGGGGACGCCGATGGTGCCTGGACGGATTTAGGTCAGCCTCCTTTCAACATAGCCGGGATCGCCCCCTGGAATCTCACTTATGATCCAGATCTGGATACGGTGGTGAGCTTCACAGGCACCGGCACTGGCAATGCTTACAAATACAACCCCGACTCCGGGAACTGGACCACAGTTGCCAGCTACGTTGGTCGCGATAGCAGCTCGTGGAGCGACGTGTATAGCGTTTATGATCCGGGCGCGAAACAGCACATAGTCTACGCCGGACAACAATGGCAAAAGGTGGACCTCGCTACCGGAGCGGCGGAGCCCATGGCCCAGCTCCGACACAAGGTTGGCGTGGACCGGTTGGGGACCTTTTCCCTCGAGTGGGCACCGGAGCTCGACAAGGTATTGGTGGCCAATAATACGAACGGAGTCATGAGTCTTTATACCTATGACCCCGAGTCCGATACTTGGTCCGATTTCAGCCTGAAGGGCACCGGTCCAGTGAACGCCCACGTCAAATGGGACACGCTTGCCCGGGATCCCAAAACCGGCGTCTACGTGCTCATTGCCAAGGACGACGAAAACCCCTACGAAACGCCACAGACCTGGACCTTCCGACTCTCCGGCGACACCGCTCCGGGGGATGGCTCCGGGACCTCCAGCGGCACGGATTCCGGCTCCGGAGATTCGAGCACCGGCGGCGACTCCTCCGGAGATATCGGCACCGGCGGCTGCAACGCGGACACCTGTGTGGGAAGCGACTTCCAGTACGCCAGCATCCAGCAGGCGGTGGACAATGCCCCTGATGGCGGCACCGTGGGCATTCAGTCGGGCTCCTACCAGCAGTGCTTCGTGATCCGTAACGCCAAGAGCGTCTCCATCAAGGCCCTGGATGGCCGTCCGCACCTGCATTCAAAGCGCTGCGACGGCAAGGGCATCGTTACCAACTACTCCACCGGCAAGGTGGTGCTGGAAGGTCTCGAGCTCTCCAACGTTCCCTCCGAGAAGGCGATCTGGCACCACGACAGCGCGGGAACGCTGATTCTCCGCAACGTGGAGGTCCACAACGCCGGCATGGGCATCCTTGCCTCCACCAACTCGGAGCGGCTGGAAATCATCAACTCGGAGTTCTACGACACCGACGACCCCACGGAGAACGGCCACCTGGTGTACGCCGGTCAGGTCAAGGACCTCGTCATCCGAGGCTCCTACTTCCACGGCGCCCGCAACGGCCACCTGATCAAGGCGAAGTCGGTCAACGTGACCATCGAGAACAACTTTCTCCATGACACCCACGGCACCACCGCCAACCTCATCAACATCTGGGGCTGCGGAAACAACCGAGTAATCGGCAACGCCATTGTTTCGGAGAACACCAGCGGCGCGGTGCAGGCCATGGACGTAACCGTGCGCAAGCGCTACGGCGACGTGAAGCCCTGCCCGGTGAACCACGCCAACCTGACGGTGGCCTACAACAGCTTCCTGAAAAAGGGTGAGACGTTGTGGTCCTCTCTGCTGCTGGACGTGTACGAGATGGACAGCATGGTGGTCGAGAACAACCTGGCGACCAATGCCCGGCTGGTGAAGGACGGGACCACCACTGGCGTCTACTGGTATCCGGGGGACTGGAACGGCAAGAACGCGACAATGAACGAGGGGCAGTACGTGGATCAGTACCTCCACGTGAATTCCGCACCGGCGGCTGTTTCCTCCCAGAATCAGCCCGACCGGCAGTACGCCCACCCTACCTCCACGGAGGCCCGTTCGGATGCCTCCACCATGGGGGCCTATGCTATCCAGTAGGGCATCGCTTCCTGGCCGAACCGTACTTCGGCCGGCGGCCTCCCAGGCCTGGGTTCAAGAACCCAGGCCTTTTCTATTGCCCTTTCCCCTATTACAGGCAACGGAATCAACCCCGCCTCCTTTTGCCGTATCCCCTATGAACCGCGGCCGCACTCTTCGCTGTGGAGGTAGCCACAATTGCGCAAGGCTGCAAAGGACAAAAAAGATATTCGGCGGACAGTTCCGGGGACTTGCGGCGCAGCTGGGCCCTAGTGAAACGGGGCCGCGCCGAGGATTTCCTCGTAGACGGTACGCTCTTCCGGGGCCGCTGCAGAGGGATGCCTGCATAGGGGCCTACTCTATGGTCCCACCCGCTCGGGGGCCAGAAGGCGCCACACTGGACCGCCGCCACTACGGCGGCGCGCGAAACAGGCTCAACACCGTCAGCTGTCCGTGCAACGCTTCGGGGGCCTCCATCTTCGTCAACAGGCTGGGCCCGGCCCGGGCATTTGCTGTTCCCGTCCAGCCTCTCCCTCCTATACGTCCGACCGCGTCCTCCGGCCCGATTCCGGGCCCGATCTCCCCTTCGCCTCCCTGCTCCAGCCCGTTGCGGACCACTGATTTCCTAGAAATTTCCGCACTCTAGGGGGAACCCTAATAAGTATTGGGGAAAACCCCTAGACGCCCCCGAAAACCCATGAGAGTATGCGCTCACTTCCAGCTGATTCTCCGGTTTGCAAGGAACCCTGACCGAGAACCCTCGACTCCTCGGATGCACTCTGCCTCTCCGGGTACGTCCCGGGCCCGGTTCGCGGCCTCCCTTGCAGCCCTTGCACGGGAATCGGACGGAACCGCCTCCAAGGGCGCTTTTACGAGCTATTCGATTTCTCCATTAACGGCAAAAGAGGCGCGAGCGGGCACGCCGTCCCGGACAGACCAGCACCCTGAATGGCCGTGCCCGAGCAGGGCATGGGAAACGAAAGCGTACGAAGAAAGGATGCACATGCTTAGAAAAAGTGGGGGGAAACTGCTCGGAACAGCGGTGGTGGGGCTAGCCGTAGTTCTTTTGAGCGCATGCGGCGACGAAGAAGCCGTCAACGATTTCATCGACCAGAACGCGCCGGCCGACGAGCAGCAGGACAGCAGCGGCACCGACGGTTCCGGGAGCGACGGCTCCACAAGCGGTGACAGCTCCGATGGTGGGGACTCCGGCAGCGGGGATTCCGGTAGCGGGGATTCCGGTAGCGGGGATTCCAGTAGCGGGGATTCCGGCAGCGGGGACTCCGGGGACGGAAGCGCCGCCATCGATTGCGGCACCAGCCCCTGTGTGGGTCCCGACCACCAGTACGCCAGCGTTCAGGCGGCGATTGACGCGGCGCCCGATGGTGGCTCGGTGGGCATTCAGGACGGGTCCTACACGCAGTGCGTGGTGATCCCGTCCAATAAGAGCCTGACCATCAAGGCCCTGAACGGCCGGCCGCACCTGCACTCCCGGCTCTGCGATCAGAAAGGGGTGGTGGTCAACTACTCCACGGGCAAGGTGGTGATCGAGGGCCTGGAGCTCTCCGACGCCGGCACTGACAAGGTCATCTGGCACCACGACAACACCGGCGCGCTGATCCTGCGCAACGTGGAGGTCCACAACGCCGGCATGGGGATCCTCGCCTCCACCAACTCCGAACGCCTGGAGATCCTCAACTCGGAGTTCTACGACACGGACGAGCCCACCCAGAACGGCCACCTGGTCTACGCCGGGCAGGTGAAGAATCTGGTTATCAAGGGCTCCTTCTTCCACAGCGCCCGCAACGGCCACATGATCAAGGCCAAGTCGGTGAACGTGGACATCGAGAACAACTACCTGCTCGACAACTACGGCACCACGGCCAACCTCATCAACATCTGGGGCTGCGGCACCAACCGCGTGGTGGGCAACGCGATCGTCTCGGAGAACACCAGCGGCGCGGTGCAGGCCATGGACGTAACCGTGCGCAAGCGCTACGGCGACGTGAAGCCCTGCCCGGTGAACAACGCCGACATCACCATCGCCTATAACAGCTTCTGGAAGAAGGGCGAGACCCTGTGGTCGTCGCTGCTGCTCGATGTGTACGACATGGACAGCATGACCATCGAGAACAATCTGGTGACCAACGCCCGCCTGGTGAAGGACGGAACCACTACCGGCGTCTACTGGTACCCCGGGGATTGGAACGGCAAGAACCAGAGCTATCCCGCGAACCAGTACCTGGACGACCTCCTCCATGTGGAATCGGCGCCTTCCGCGGTCAGCTCGGAGCACCAGCCCACGGAGCAATACCAGCACCCCATGGCCACGGAGTCCCGGGACAACGCCTACAACATGGGCGCCTACAGCATCTCGCAGTAAGCGAATGCCGTTACCGGAACCGCATGGCTGAGCGGTAGCTACGAAAGGGGTCCGGGGCTTGCCCCGGGCCCTTCCTTTGTGGAGCGCCCCGCACCGCGGGGCCTCCGGATGCAATTCAGGAGAGACACGCATGCTGCAAGGAAATGGGGGGAACCGGTACATTCCCGCGGGTGCGGTGGTCTTCGCCGCCCTGCTGATGACCGCCTGCGGGGATACGCTGGAAAACGCCGACGGCCTGAATGGCACCGGGGAGGAAAGCGACCAGACGGGACAGACGCCCACGGGTGGAGGCGGCGACTCCGGAGGGTCCACCGACGCGGACCAGACCGATTCCGGGGACTCGGGCGGGGACGCCCAGGATCCGGGCACTGGCGATTCCGGGGACAACACCGACGGCAGCGAGGATCCGCCGAAGAGCGAGCCGGTGGAGGGCCAATCGGGGACCTGGATCAAACAGTCGCCACAGGCCGGTGCCGGCCAGCCGGACTACCGTCCCTACTCCGGGGTCACCGCCGGCAACGGTTTCGTCTACTACTGGGGAGGTGGCCACAAGACCCATCCGGGCAACGACGTGGACGCCTACGACATCGCCAACAACCGCTGGATACAGCTCACCGAGGAGGAGAACTGGGAGAACGTCTGGCAATGGGACCACCTGACCCAGAGCGAAAAGGAGGCCATGGACGCAAGCCGCCGCGGCGGCTGGGAGGTGGACTTGCTGTCGCCGCGTGGCCGGCCGGTGACCAAGCATTCCTACGGCCAGATGGCCTGGTGGCCCGGCCACGGCTACTGCCTGCTCAAGCAGCGGCTGTGGTGCTACGACCCGGAGAAGGGTGACACCGACGGCGCCTGGACCTCCTTGGCCAAGGACCCCTTCCCCTTCAACAACGAGGGCCAGATCGCCATCTGGGACCTCTCCTACGACCCGCAGCTGGATACGGTGGTGACGGTGGCCGGCAGCGGCTACAGCCAGCGCGCCTGGGCCTACAACCCGCAGACCGGCGCCTGGGATACGGTAGTCACGGGGGCTTCCACGGGAGAGAAGTATTCCGAGGTGTACAGCGCTCTCAACCCGGAGACGGGCTGGAGCGTAGTCTACGCCCAGAGCCGCTGGCTGCAGATGAACTTCCGCACCGGCGAGGTGAAGCAGATGGCCCAGCTGCGCTACAACGGCCAGCGTGTGGGAGCCTCCCTGTCCATGGAGTGGTCCCCCGAGCTGGGCAAGGTCCTGGTGGCCAAGAATGTGGACGGCCGCCTGCGCATGTGGACTTATAACCCCGGCAGCGACCGCTGGGCGACCTTCGAGCTGGCGGGCGAGGGGCCGGCGAACGCCCACGGCAAGTGGGACACCCTGGCCCGGGATCCCCAGACCGGCGTATACGTGTTCCTCGCGAAGGAGAACGAGAACGCCAATGAAGGGCAGACCCCCGAGACCTGGACCTTCCACCTGTCCGGGGAATAGCTGCCGCCAAACCGCGCTCACGCGGCCGACGGCCCGGGTCCTTGTACCCGGGCCTTTTTTGTAAGGAGCCTCCCCCGCGAGCCCGATTGCCCCACCAACCGGATACCCCGGCCTCAAAGGAGATCAGGACCCGGAGGACCGGCCCCCGCCAGCCACTGCACAGAAAAGGCCATGGGCCCATTCGTTTGCCATCTTCCGGTTGCCGGCGTAAATCACCGGCAGCGCGGGGTGCCGGGCGCTGATTCCTGCCAGCGCACGCGCCACCCGGGCGGCCGGCCACGGGTCCACCCGGCGGGGGTCCAGGAAATCTCCGTACTGGGCCTCCACCACCACCGCCGAATGGGGAACGGCTGCCAACCTGTCCAGTTGCTCGTGCAGGGCTTCCAGATCATCGAGCTCTCCGAGGAAGCCGGTGAAGGTCTTGCGCGCCACAAGGGCGCGGAACCGACCGTCCCGGACCAGGGCATAGGTCCCGGCCTCGAGCGGTTCCCGTCGGATATCGGCCCCCTGGAACCGCCAGGGGCGCCGCTCGTCGGCATCCACTACCAGTTCCAAAGGCGTCCCGGCGAAGAGCCCGGTGCGGCCCTTGGTTCGATGGGCATGCACCGTCTCGGGAACCCGGAAGAAGATCTGTTCGTACTCCCCCTCCTTGCTCTTGTAGCGTTTGGTGACGAAGAGAAACTCGCAGTGACGCCGTTCGGCGCGCTCCAGGGTGACGGATATTTTCTTGCCCCGCGGCCTGAACGAGGCCACGGGAACGCACTCCTCCACCTTCCGGTATTCCTCGGGCGGCGGCTCCTCTTCGCGTAGGCAGAACACGGCGGCCTGGGGCTCCGGCCAGGGCTCCTTGGTGCGGAGGGCGATTGCCAGCCGGCCCTCCTGCTCCACCGTGATCCGATAGGGGAAGCTGGAATTTTCCAGATGTTCAAGGTGCCAAAGGTTATTCCGGCTCATGGTACCCCCGGCTTTCCTGGGGAAAGGCCGTACCCGGTACCGGTACCGGCCCGCCGGTACTGGCTGGCATGTTTTCTTTATGTTCTCATAATACTTGCTTTCCAGAACGCCGTCCCGGCCATGGCTGTTTTCAAACGCGCACCTTTCCCGTACTTTCTCGCGTGGCCTGCGTGACTAATCCCGCCAGGGCCGGAAGGGGGCCCGGGGCACAACATTCATCCCTGAAACCCTTTGGAGAAACGGTTCATGGGAAAGGAAGGCGGCTACTCCGCCGATGACATCACGGTTCTCGAGGGATTGGACCCGGTCCGCAAGCGGCCGGGCATGTACACGGAGACCTCGTCCCCCAACCACATCATCCAGGAGGTGGTGGACAATGCCGCCGACGAGGCGCTGGGCGGCCACGCCTCCGTAATCCGGGTAATCCTGCACGCGGACGGCTCCGTCTCCGTGGAGGACGACGGCCGCGGCATCCCGGTGGAGATGCACAAAGCCCAGAACAAGCCCGCAGTAGAGGTAATCCTCACCACCCTCCATGCCGGCGGCAAATTCAAGAAGGGCGCGGACAGCGTCTACGGGATTTCCGGCGGGCTGCACGGCGTGGGGGTGGCGGTGACCAACGCCCTGTCCCACCGCCTGGAGGTGACCGTCAAGCGGGGCAGCGCCGTCCATCGCATGGCCTTCTCCGGCGGGGAAGTGACGGAGGCCCTGGCCCAGACCGATACCGTGGGCAAGCGCACTACCGGCACCACCATCCGGGTCTGGCCCGACGGCTCCTACTTCGACGACGAGCGGATCCTGCTGGCGCCCCTGCAACGCCTGCTGCGCACCAAGGCCATCCTCCTGCCGGGCCTCCACGTGGAGCTGGTCCGCGAACAGCCGAACGACGATCCGCTGGTAGAGGCGTGGCAGTACGAGAACGGCATGGCCCAATACCTGGAGGAGCTGCTCGACGGCCGCGATACCGTGTGCCCGGTCTACGCCGCCGGCCGCTTCTACGATCCGGCGACGAACGGCGGCGACTTCCAGCCCGGCGAGGGCGCTGATTGGGCCATTACCTGGGTGAGCGAGGGCGCGGGACTGGGCGAATCCTTCGTCAACCTCATCCCCACCGCCCAGGGCGGCACCCACGTCAACGGCCTACGCACCGGGGCCACGGAGGCCATCCGGGCCTTCGCCGAGCACCACCAGCTTTTGCCGCGAGGCGTCAAGCTGGCCCCCGAGGACATCTGGAGCCGGGCCTGCTTCCTGCTCTCCGCCAAGCTGCTGGATCCCCAGTTCCAGGGCCAGGTGAAGGAGAAGCTCACCTCCCGGGAGGCGGCCAAGCTGGTGACCACCCTGTTCCGGGACCGCTTCGAGCTGTGGCTGAACGAGAACCCGGAGGCGGGCAAGGCCATCACCGAGCTGGCTATCGCCGCGGCGCGGGAGCGCCAGCAGGCCAACAAGAAGTCCGCCAAGAAGCGCGGCGGTTCCCTGGCCACGCTGCCCGGCAAGCTCACCGACTGCGAGTCCGACGACCCGGCCCGCAACGAGCTGTTCATCGTCGAGGGGGACTCGGCGGGCGGCAGCGCCAAGCAGGCCCGGGATCGGGACACCCAGGCGGTGCTGCCCCTGCGCGGCAAGGTACTGAACACCTGGGAGGTGGACAGCGTCGAGCTCTACGGCAACCGGGAGGTGCACGACATCGCCGTTTCCATCGGCGTGGACCCCCATGGCTTCGAGGACGAGGCGGACCTCTCCGGCTTGCGCTACGGCAAGATCGTGATCCTCGCCGACGCCGACGTGGACGGCGCCCATATCCAGGCCCTGCTCATCGGCCTGTTCCTGCGCCACTTCCCCAAGATCATCGAGCGCGGCCATCTGTTCGTCGCCCATCCGCCGCTATTCCGCCTCGACATCCCGTCCCAGGGCAAGGGCAAGCCGGCGCGCAAGATCTACGTGCTCGACGAGCAGGAGAAGGCGGCCACCCTGGAGAAGCTGGCCGACGAGGGCGTGGATCCCGAGAAGGTGAAGGCCTACCGCTTCAAGGGCCTCGGCGAGATGAACTCCGAGCAGCTCTGGGAGACCGTGCTTTCCCCCGATACCCGGCGCCTGCTGCCCCTGTTCGTCCCGGAGGACGAGGAGGAGGAGACCTGGAACGAAGTGAACCGCTGCCTCGGCAAGCGCGAGGCGGCAGCCCGCCGGGCCTGGATCGAGGCCAACGGCGACCAGGTGGAGGCGGATATCTGAAGCGTGGCAGGGAGGGTGCCCGTAGGAGCGGCCTCCCGGCGGCGACCCCCTTCGGGCGCCTCTACGGGGCGCGGCGGGGACGAGGCTCCTACGAACGACCGGATGTTTGCCGCATTCTCTGAGAAGGCATTAACGAGGCATTCCCATGGCTGACATGACCACCTTCGCCGGCGCCCGCGACGGCGAGCGCGGCGAGGACTGGCTGGACCTGCGCGAGCACCTGGGCCGCTCCTATCTGGCCTACTCGCTGTCGGTGGTGAAGGGCCGCGCCATTCCCGACGTGCGCGACGGCCTCAAGCCGGTGCAGCGGCGAACCCTCTACGCCATGCACCGGCTGGGCCTGCGCGCCGACACCGACCACAAGAAGTCGGCCCGGGTGGTGGGCGAGGTGATCGGTAAATACCACCCTCACGGCGACCAGGCGGCCTACGATGCCATGGTGCGCATGGCCCAGGACTTCACCTTCCGCTACCCGCTTGTGGATGGTCAGGGCAACTTCGGCTCCCCCGACGGCGACAACGCCGCCGCCATGCGCTACACGGAGGCGCGGCTCACGCCCTTCTCCGACGTGCTGCTCGGCGAGACCGACCGCGGCACCGTAGACTTCATCGACAACTACGACGGCGCCGAGCAGGAGCCGGAGGTACTGCCGGCCCGGGTGCCCATGGCACTGCTCAACGCCCAGCCCGGCGTTGCGGTGGGCCTGGCCACCGACGTGCCCTCCCACAACCTGCGCGAGGTGGGCGCGGCGGCCATCGCCCTCTACCGCAATCCCGAGGCCACCACCGCCGACCTGATGGCGCACATCCAGGGCCCGGACTTCCCCGGCGGCGGCCAGGTTTGCGCCTCGTCTAAGGAGCTGGCGGAGCTCTACACCAAGGGGCGCGGCTCGCTCACCCTGCGGGCCCGCTGGGAGGTGGAGAAGCTCGCCGGCGGCGATTGGCAAGTGGTGGTCACGGAGCTGCCGCCTGGCGGCTCGGCGGAACAGATCCTTGCCGAGATCGACGCCCTCGCCAATCCACAGCCCAAGAAGGGCAAAAAGGACATCACCAGCGATCATAAGGCCAAGAAGCAGGCCATGCTGGCGCAGGTGGGCGGCATGTCCAACCAGGCGGGCCAGGACACCGGCCCGGTGCGGCTGGTGATCGAGCCCAAGTCCAAACGTCAGAAGCCGGAAGAGCTCATGGGCTTCCTCATGGGACTGACCTCCCTGGAGGTGCGGCAGAAGGTGAGCCTCACCTTCATCGACCTGGACGGCCGGCCCAAGGACCTGAGCCTCGAGGAGGTCCTGGCGGGCTGGACCACCTTCCGCCGCGAGGTGGTGACCCGGCGCACGCGCACCCGCCTGGAGAAGGTGGACCACCGTATCCATATCCTGGAGGGCCGCCGCGCCGTCCTGCTGGACATCGACGCGGTAATCGCCATCGTGCGCAACGCCGAGGACTACGCCGAGGCCAAGCGCGGCGTCATGGAGCAGTTCGCCCTCACGGAGGAGCAGGCCGACGACGTACTCGCCATCCCCCTGGGCCGGCTCACCCGCATGGACACCCTCAAGGTGGACCAGGAGCTCACCGACCTGCGCGACGAGAAGGCCAAGCTCGAGCATCTGCTCGCCGATCACGACGCCATGACCGACAAGATCGTCGAAGAGCTGGAGGCCGATATCGCCACCTACGGCGACGACAGGCGCACCCTCATCGAGGACTCGGAGCCAGTGGCCATGGAGGCTCCGGTAATGGACGAGCCGGTTACGGTGCTGCTGTCGCGCAAGGGCTGGTTCCGCTCCCGGCAGGGCCACGGCCTGGACCTCAGCTCGGTACCCCACAAGGACGGCGACGACCCGCTGGACGCCGTGGAAACCCGCACCACCAAGTCCGTGGTGGTGCTCGGCACCAACGGCCGCGCCTACACCGTGTCCGCCAACGAAGCCCCGGGGGGGCGCGGTTACGGTACGCCGCTTTCCTCGCTGGTGGACCTTCAAGGAGCCGGTGTAGCGGGCATGGTCATCGGCGAGGCCGAAGACCGCTTCCTCCTGGCTACCACCGCCGGCTTCGGATTCATCGCGACCTTCGGCGACCTCCTAGGGCGCACCAAGAATGGGAAGGCGGTGCTCAAGTCCCTGAACGGAGCCGGCGTACTTCCCCCCCTCCCACTCTCCCCCGCCGGAAACCAGGTGGCGGTAGTCACCGACAGCGGCTACCTGGCGGTCTTCCCCGCCGGAGAGATCAAGGAGATGGCTGCCGGCAAGGGCGTAAAGCTCGTGGACCTGAAGGCGGAGGAGGCCCTGGTCCGCGTAGACCGGATCACCGACCAGGGCCTGTCCCTACCCGGCAAGGGCGGCAAATCGTTAACCCTTTCCCCGGAAGACCTCAAGGCCTACATACGCACCCGCGGAAGCCGAGGCAAGCAGCTCCCCAAGGGGGTAGTCAAAAGCAAGTTATAAATCAGTCAAAGTTCCTCAAGTAATATGTGTATCGTCCACCGGTTCTTGGACACCAGGGGTTTTGTTCAAGCGGCCATACCGGGCTGATGGGCCCGGCGGACTTCAGCCCGTGACCGATGACCGTGGCGCTGGATCAGCCACTGCTCGTTGCAGAGCTGCCGCCATTGCTCAAGTTGTTCGTTCAGCTCCTCGAGGGTTCGGCGGTCATGGAGCCATAGGAACTGGTCCTTTAGGGTACGGAAGAACCGCTCGGTGACATCCAGCTCCCGGCTCAGGGTATTGAGGTCCGCACCCTGCAGCAGACGCAGCACCGCCTAGGTCTTGCGCTTGCTGGAGAAACGACCCTTGTCCTTCTTCACTTGGACTGTGGGCTGGCTCATGGGCACCTCCTTCGCTGTTGCCAGCAAGGGGATGAACCCAATCACTCAACCGGGGACCTTGCCCCAGGGCGGTGTCCAATCCAACCGGGGGGGGTGCGGGGACATCGAGCCTGCCCCGACACTAAATTAGGTTGGCGGGCGGATCGTTAAACTTGCAATTGGCATGATGCCGCGCTCCGGAGAATATTCCCGCCTATACGATGGAAAAAGCAGTTTTGGCTACTATGGGGGGTTCACCGGGCGAGTGTCACATCCGGCCTTCCCGGGAATCCGTCAAGTGGGCGGCTAAGATCTCTCGCCTTTGCCGGGAGCGGGAGCCGAGCCATTCCCCCTAGACATCAGGCCCGCCAAGCGGGACCCATTGGCCCTGCTGTACATCCTAAGCAGGCGGGAACGTAGGGTTCTGCCGTAGACAGTGAGATTCCCCTGACCCTCATATTCGTCCGTCCAGCGGAGCTTGTAGCCATTCCGGCCAGGGCCCATGTAGTAGGTCTCGAGCTCCTCCTCCTCGAACAGGCCCTGGAGTATCCGGTAATTTAGGTGATGCCCTGGGGAAAGGTTGCTGTACTGCTCGTCGAAGTCCCCACGCAGGGCGTAAACCTTGCCCTGATAAATCAATTGGTATTCCATCGCAACGGTCCGGTCCCCCAGCTTCAGAAGCCAAATAGAGAACCACCCTGCGTTCCAGGCATGCTCCGAAAGCTGCCTAATAAAAGCAAAAGGTCCTGGGAAATCGAGACTCCCCCCTTCTCTGCCTTTCCAGCTGTTAGCCGAGACCCCTATGGCCTCGAACAAAGACTCGAAATCTCCGGAGGAGGGGGTATGCCATTCCACCTCCACCACCCCGGCCTTCTGCAGCCGGTTACTTACCCAGTTATTGTTCTTCTTCAGCTTCCTTCCCAGGCCCTTGTAGTACTCATCCCAGGACCCCAGAGTCCTAACCAGATAATTCGGGGAATCCGGGTTTTGCTCCAGGGCGTATCCATGACCGTGGAAAAGATCCGTCAAACGAGTGATGGTATCGGAATAGGAAGGTAAATTCCGGAGCACAAGCCGGTCCCAGGCCTTGAACTCATTGACCATCCAGGTGGCGATTCGGATTAGGACGTTCTCCCGAACTTCGGTCGGTGCAGTAACGATATCGCATTCCTGGGTATCGGGAACGGTCAGGAACTCCAGATTCCTGATCCGAACCTTCCTTGTGCTTCGGTGCCGCACCACAAGGGGACAGCCGCCCAGGAGGTGACCATTGGATTTGATCAAAAGGATCAGAGGCTTATCGTTGGGATGTTGCCATTTCCATGCCGCGTCGAGCCATTCGAACCGCAGGAAAGGGGTATCCAGGAATGAATCCTCGACCAGATCATTCCATTCCGTTCCGATAGCCCGGAGCTCATGGCGGGAGGTCAGGACTTCTACCCCAAGGTTGGCCGAATCAAAGGGAACGGACCCTCTTGCCTGAGCCTTAGTTCCCTCCCTCCCAGAAGCCCGGCCGGGTTCAGGAGCCCCCTTTTTCTCGCTTCCCCGCAGCTTTAAAGTGGTCGTCATTTCGGGAACTCCTTCACCAAAAAATTGGTTATTTTTGGTTCATATTATTTATTTTTCCTCGAAGGGATAGAAAATATTAACAAATTTCCCTTCCCAGCCCATGAAACCGAACCAATACTGTCGTGTCTATACACTTTACAACCCCTCTTGACACAATATCAAGTTGCTGTTTATGAAGAATTAATAAATTTAAACTTTAAATCCATACCCAATTTAATAAGACTCCTTTATAAAAATTATCCAACCAATCAAAATTTTAACTTTCTTCTCTACCCTCCCCCGACAGGACCTCACCGACTTCGACGATCAGCCCTACTGGATGCCGGCTGGCTCCTCGGTATCAAGGCGGCCCGGTCCGCACCAGAAGGTCGCGGGCTCCCAAACCGCCTCACGGGGCCCAGGCGGAAGTCCGGCATAAAAGGGCGCCCCGCGGGATTTCTGGCCCTAAAGGCCCAGTTTTGCCGTTCAAAGAAGACTCCGGCGTGAGCCGAGAGTAATCCCGAGGGGGAAAGCATGGGTTATGGAGGCCGGAAAATGATTGAGCAGGAACGTATAGGCATCGTGGGGCTGGGGAATGTGGGACTCCCATCATTGAGCTTGGGGTTTCCCGCGATATTTCCGTATGGGGTAATGTCTACTGGTTTTCGTTTCCTGCGGGGGAGGGGGGCTGAAAGGTCTTCAGGTCGAGGTTCCATGCCAGGAGCGCCTCGTAGTCCTCGGCGCTGGATGCGGCGGGAAGTTCTTTGAAAGTGTAGCGGAGGTAGGTGTGGGGGCATGGCCGCCCGCCTTGGCCGTTTCCACGAGGCTGTAGAGGTTGGCCGAATCCGTGGTGCCGGCTGCGCTGTTGTAAAACAGCCAATTCTGGCGGCCGACTACAAAGGGCCGGATGGCGTTCCCTGCGCCATTAATGTCGATGGGAATGGGTCCACCCCAGGTAACCCACTAGGAGTTCGTTGAAATTGAGCCTTGGTACCGGGGTTTGGCCCCGCGAGCGGCTCAAAAACCGATTGGCGGGGCGTTTGGCCCCAATTGCCCGGGCCGGTGGTGACCGGAATGGGCCGCCAATCGCCCCCGCTAGCCAAGGAGCCGGACACACCGGCCCCCTGGCGGAAAATCAGGCCGGGCCCGGCATGAGCAGCTTGCGCAGACGGACCAGGTTGTACGCCGCTGCATGAAAGGTGAACCAGGCCTCCAGCGCCGCCCTGCCGCGCAGCATGGGCCGCCGGAGGAGGCCGAAGGCCTTGGCCCAACCGAACGGTTCCTCCACGCGCTTCCGCGCTCGCTGGCTCGCCGCGAAGCCCGGATGCCGGGTGGTTCGCCCGTCGATGGCGGAACGCCGGTTGCCCGTATTCTGGGCGATGTGCGGGGTGGCGTTGAGCTTATGGCGCAGCGTGCGTACGAAGTCCCGGGCGTCATAGCCCTTGTCCGCCGCCACGGTGATCCGATGCCGCCCACGCATCCGCTCGAGCATGGCAATCGCCGCATCGCGCTCGGCGTAGCCGTCGGCCGGGGTCAGCTCAGTCTGGATAACCAGGCCGTTGCGGTTCTCGATGGCCACGTGGCCGAGGTAGGCCAGCTTGGCCTCCTTGCCGGGGCCTTTCTTGAAGAGCTTGGCCCCGGGGTCCGTGCGGGAGCGATGGGTGGCGTTGGAGCGACGCTCGCCGTGGAAATCCTGGCCGGCATTGCTACCACCCGTGGGGTCATCGTCATCCTCATCGACGGGACGGAAGCTGCGCATAGAGGCCCAGGCCTCCACCAGGGTGCCGTCGACGCTGAAGTGCTCGTCGGACAGGAGCTTGCGGTCCCGGGCCGGCTTCAGCACCGCTTGCAACAGCTGCTGGGCAACCTCGGTGGTCAGCAGCCGGTCGCGGTTCTTGGAAAAGGTTGAGTGGTTCCAGACCGGGTCATCGATACCGAGGCCCACGAACCACCGGAACAGCAGGTTGTATTCCAGCTGCTCCATCAACAGCCGCTCGGAGCGGATGGCATACAGGATCTGTAGCAGCGAGGCCCGAAGTAGGTACTCGGGCGGGATCGAGGGGCGCCCCGTTTCGGGATAGAGGCCATCCAGATGGGCTTGGAGCTGGTGCAAGGCGTCGTCCACCAGCGCCCGGACGGCCCGCAAGGGATGATCCTCGGGGACCCGCTCTTCCAGGGACACGTAGCTGAACAGGCTGGCTTGCTGGTCCTCGACCCCGCGCACGAAGAACCTCCTATCAATGGGTTGGCTTGGAGCAGCCTACCAAACCCTGGTTTTTCAACAGAGTCCTAGGCGCTCCCACTGCCCGGCCAGGTAGTGGAGGGCCTTGCCGGTGGCGGGCCGCGAGGTCCAGGTCCTGGTTCCGGCCCTGGCGCTCGATGGCGTAGAACTGCTGGATATAGTCCAGGCCCTGGCGGGCGCGGCCAGCCTTCTTGGCCTTCTTCTTGCCGGAGGCTTTGATGGCCGCATCGATTTAGCGCCGCGCAGGTAGGCCCAGCAGTCTACCCGGCCACGACCTCGTCCCGGCCCGCGAGCGCGGTGCCTAGGCGCTGTAGCCATCGGTCTGCAAGTAGCAGTGGAAGTCGGCCAGTAGCCGCTTCGGCATCTCGTGGCTGCGGGTAGGCGCGTGGTGGAAGCGTATCGACGACATCGTCCAGCTCCAGGGCGTCCCCACTCGGCAGGAGGCCCCGCTCTGGAAAGCGGCCGCGCATCGACCACCTCGGCGCGGCGGAATAGGCCGCCACCCTGGGCTTCCGGCTCAGCCAACGTCGCCTCCGACAACCCCAGCTCCCGAGCCAGCGGGCCTCCGATTGGGATTCAGAGGCAGGATATCCATCAGGTAGGCTCAGGCACAGACGGGAAGGACATACTTTTTACGGAGCAAAAGCGCCTATTGGTTGGATCCCCGCCAGGGCTCGGCGCTTCCTACCTGCAACTCCATAGGTACTATGCCAACGAATTAACCGGACACGAGGACATCGCCGCCACGGGGATGGAACCTACTTTTGCGATCCGGATTCCCCCTGGCAGCGGGGTACCATCGAGAACGTCAACCGCTGGCCGCGCCGGGACCGATCCTATAAGGTCTCCCTGGATCATTACGTGTCGGGACTCGGAGGATTGTGTGGCTTTCTCCAAAAGCGGTCGGGGTTTGATTCGTAATAGGCCTTGAGGACCTCAACCGGGGTCCGTGCACCCAGGTTTTTCTGGGGAATCTGGCCGTTGTACAGGCGCCGATAGCGCTCCAGGGTCGCCTCCAGCTCTTCGCGGTTGCGGAGGTGGACCGATGCTAGCACCTCGCTGATGCGGCCGTTGAAGCGCTCCACCAGGCCATTGGTCTCTGGCTGGCGGGGCGGGATGAGCCGGTGGGCGATGCCCTGCTCGGCGCACAGCTGGTCCACTGGGTGCTTCCCGGAGGGCTCGCCCTGCGGGCGATTCAGCCGGTCCGTGAAAGCCGCCTCGTTGTCCGTCAGCAGGTGGGTGATCCGAAACGGCGCCCGCCGGATCAAGTTGGTCACGAACGTGCGTGCCGTCGCCGCCTTGCGGTCATCGCGGATCTCGAAGTAGACCCACTTGCTGGCCCGGTCGATGGCCGCGAACAGGAAACAGCGGTCGGACTCCTCGGGCAGCTGCGGCAGGTACTTGATGTCGACGTGGACGAAGCCCGGTTCGTAGTCCTTGAAGGTATTGCGGCGCTTGGTGGTTTCCGCCGATTCGCCCAGCTGCTGGGCCCGCAACGCCTTCAGATTATTGACCCCGTTGCGCTTCAGGCAGCGCAACAGAGCGGCCCGGGATAGGCTCGCGTCCAGAAAGTCCCGGCCCACCCGGAGCAGGTCGTCCACGGGCAGCAGGAACAACTGACGCAGCTCCACGAGGACGGCCTCGGTTTCCGGGGCCATGGTCGTCGGAATCCGGTGCGGCACATGCGAGCCGTCTTCCACTGTCCGGCGCCGCTTCCACTTGCGGACCGTGGTCTCGGACAGGCCCAGCTCCCGGGCCAACTTGGTCGTACCCTTGTCGGACTCCTGGATATAGCGTCGAATCCGAGGCGTGGTGGTGGCATTGTCATGGAGGGGCGTGCTCAAGCCTCAATCTCCTCCAACAGGTACTCAATCACCGACCGCGCCTCAAAATACATCAGGCTCCGGGGAGGGAGACAAGCACCCGAGTCCTTACAATTACGCGGCCGAGGGCCTGGACGACGCCCTATGCCTATACAACACCATGCTTGGCAAGTGTTTGAACTACCGAACAACCTTGGAGGCTTTCACAGACGAGCTCGAGGCCCTTGCGATTGCAATTTGAATGTGCCGGCCCCGTAAAAGCCAAGAGCAAAAGGGTTTATAGGCCACTGTAGGGACTATTTTTTATTGAACCCTCCCTTGCACATTAAAAGTCTTATTTTTTATACTTTTTCTTCTAGTTATATCCCTAACAGGCCTGGTGGCCCGAAGGGCATATCTGATATTTTCTAATATATTCTTATAACCTGTAAGAAAAATAAAAATCCATGTTTTTGGCTTTGATGGATCATAACAAGAACTTTTCAAAAAAGAAATGAAAGATACGTAATACCTTTTAGCATTTTTATTCTTCCAACCGTACAAAAACCATAACTGGGAAAGATTTCTTTTTATTCTTTTTGTGTTTGCTCGGCTCCCATCAGGGTTGGTAATTCCCCATTTTTTTATGGATTCTTCTATTATATCAGCCGCATAATTTTTATCAGGGCACTCTGACGTGGTATTTTTCCCAGTTTTCCTAAATAGGGCCATTGTTTGATCTAGCATATGAATTTCTGAAATTAGGGATATTCTTAACCAAAATTCGAAATCCTCTCCCTGTTCCAGGTTCTCCTTAAAGTATCCAATGCTTTCTATTAAGCTGCTACGTAGCATTACACAAATTGTTGAAATTGAGAAATCACCTAGTAGCTGACCATATAACCACCCGGAATAATCTGGATCAATAGAGGGTGGCTCTGCTTTATTTAGGAAATGCAAAGATTCTTGCTTGATAGGGGGATTGGGGTTATTTGTCCGCCACTCCTCCACTTTTCCATATATAAGATGTATATGGGGGTTGCTTTCTAGGTAAGTAACTTGGCTAGTCAATTTCCCTGGTAACCAGATATCATCTGCATCTAAAAATGCTATATATTCCCCAGTAGCGATCTCCAAACCCTTGTTCCGCGCAGAGGATATACCTCCATTTTCCTTTTTTTCTATTATTATATTATCTTTGTATAAAAGTAATATGTCTTCGGTATTGTCGGTTGACCCGTCGTCCACTACTATAATTTCTTTGTTAGGGTAGTCTTGTTCCAGGACACTATCCAAAGCCTCTGATATAAATGGTTCAGCATTATATGTAGGAATGATAACGGAAACTAGCGGCAGCTCTGCATTCTCCCAATTCTCTGGGATGAGGCAGTGATTTCCTGCCTCCCGTTCCTTTTCCAGTTCGGGGGCAGGATCCGGGCTCTTTTCCGTGTGAGTAGTCTCCGATGCCCATTTGAAAGATGTCGGGTGGGGGAAGGGGGAAGTATTCATTGTGCCCTCTACGACCTTTGCTTATGAATTATTTTTTAGGTTATTACCTTCTCTTTAATCTATCCCTATTCATTTTTTTAGGTTTTGTAAAAATAAAATAAAAACAAAAACATAAAGACCATCTAGAGATAATAGTTCTTAAACTTTTTGGTGCCTGCCTTAGTCCTAGCCCCCCCTTTTGAGGATTAACTTCCTGGGTGCTTATTGATTTAAGCATTTGATATATTTTTATTTTATTTTTTTTAAAAAAAATGGGATGCGATTGGCTATGGTAGCGCAAGGAGCGGTATTTTAAGAATTTTTTGCATTAAAATTATTTAAATGCATAGTTCCAGAATTACAATTCAAGATCCATAAAACTTGACTTTAGCAAGCTTATAAAAAAATATGAATAGTAAAGTGTTCCCTCATTAAAATGGAGGGAAGATTCATAAGAATGACCTATACCCAATATTTGTGGGGTGGGAGTAGGCTCATCCTGGGTGACACGGACTCGCACTTCGCCACCGGACTGGTCCAGCTCCCCGTCCTGGACCCCCAAGGGGCTTGGATATCCAAAATCTGAGCGTAAAGGTCGGTATCACGCATTCACCGTGTCCCTGATTGAAGTCGGGGGCACCCAAACAAATCCGAGAAGCGCCACTTTTTTATGTCTTTTTACTTTTAACTTTACCTTCATTTTACTCGCTATTAGCACACCTTTGCTGGCACCTTGAAGTGGACCCCAAAAACTGGACAGGGGTAGAAGTAAACGGCTGAGGGATTATCCTCGGGCTCTGAAAGGAGCCTTCCCCGTGTCCCGAGCCAAAGGCAAGCGCCTCAGCCCCGAATTCAAGGCCCGCGTCGCTCTGGAAGCCGCCAAGGGCGCCAAGACGACCAGCGAGATCGCCAGCGAGTATCAGGTGCATCCGGCGCAGATCAGCCAGTGGAAGCGCCAGCTGCTTGAGGGTCTTCCGGAGCTGTTCGAGTCCAAGCGCCGCAGCAAAGCGCCTTCGGCCGAGGAGTTGACCGCCCCGCTGTACGAGGAGATTGGCCGCCTCAAGATTGAGGTGGACTTTCTCCAAAAAAAGTCCAAGCAGATCAAGGAGTAGGCCGATGGCAAATCGAACCAGCTCATCCCCGGCTTTCGGTTCAGCGCCAATGCAACCTGCTCGGCCTGCCCCGGTCCACGTACTATCGCCAGCCGGCCGGGGAAAGCACCGAGAACCTGGCATTGATGCGGCTCATCGACCGGCAGTACCTGGAGACGCCCTTCTACGGCAGTCGCCAGATGACGGCTTGGCTGCGGCGCCAGGGATACGCCGTCAACCGCAAACGGGTCCAGCGGCTGATGGGCCGCATGGGCCTGCAAGCGACGGTCCCCGGGCCGCATACCAGTCGTCCGCACCCGCAGAATCCGGTCTACCCCTATCTGCTTCGGCAGCTGGCGCTAACGAACAGCAACCTGGTCTGGTGCGCGGACATCACCTACATCCCCATGCCGCGGGGCTTTCTGTATTTGGTAGCGGTCCTCGACTGGTACAGCCGCTACGTACTGGCCTGGCGGCTCTCCAACACGATGGACGCGCTGTTTTGCCTCGAGGCCCTGGAAATGGCACTGGGCCGAGGCGAGCCGGTGATCTTCAACACCGACCAGGGCGCCCAGTTCACCAGCCAGGAGTGGCTGGCCCCGCTACAGAAGCGGGGTATCCTCATCAGCATGGACGGGCGCGGCCGGGCCCTGGATAACGTCTTCGTCGAGCGCCTGTGGCGCACCGTGAAGTACGAGGATATCTACCTCCGGGACTACCAGACCGTGCCTGACCTGGAGACCGGATTGGCCGAATATTTCCAGTTCTACAACGAGGAGCGCCCGCACAGCGCCCTTGATCATCAAACCCCGGCCGAGGTCCACTGGGCCACCCAGCCGGAAACCGAAGTCTGAGGAGATCCCAAGGACCGTTTACTTCTCAAAGCCTGGTTACTGTCCAACCGAATGGGTCCACCCCACCTGCCAATCTAGATGTGGGGTTTAAATAGATTGTCCACGGGTTTCAACCCAGTAACGCTGTAGGTGGGAAACCGCAGCACACTGGGAGAAACACCGTGGACATCCACCAAAATGCCCGGCATACGCCGGCAGGTCGAGCGGTTCTGGTTCATCGCGTCCTCTTTGATGGGCGCAGTTGCCGCTCGGTAGCCGCCGAAGCAGGGGTTTGCACCAAGACGGTCAGCAAATGGGTCCGTCGCTACCAGGTCGAAGGGCGCGCCGGTTTGTACGATCGCAGCTGCCGGCCGCACCGCAGCCCTTGGGCCACCAGTCCAGGGCGCGTGCGGCGCATCCTGGGACTGCGTCGGCTGCGGTGGACCGGCAAGCGCATTGCCCAGGTGTGCCGAGTCTCCCGGGGCACGGTTTCCCGGATCCTACGGCGAAGAAAGCTCAGCCGGGCCCGGGATCTGGAACCCAAGCGGCCGGCGAACCGCTATGAGCACGAGGCCCCAGGCGACCTGGTGCACCTGGACATCAAGAAGCTCGGGCGCTTTGCACGCCCAGGCCACCGGGTGACCGGAAACCGTAAGCAGGCCTCCTCGGGCGCCGGCTGGGAGTATGTCCACGTGGCAGTGGACGACGCCTCCCGGCTCAGCTACGCGGCCGTAAAGCCCGATGAGCGCCAGGAGACGGCGGAGCAGTTTCTGCGGGAAGCCCTGGCCTTCTTCCGGCGCCACGGCATCTACCACGTGCACCGGGTGCTCACAGACAACGGGAGCTGTTACCGCTCCAGGCACTTTCGGCGGGTGTGCCGCCGTTTGGGCATCCGGCAGGGCTTCACCAAGCCCTATTCGCCGCAGACGAATGGGAAAGCGGAGCGCTTCATCCAAACGGCGCTCAACGAATGGGCCTATGCCGCGGCGTATCGCTCCTCCGAGCAGCGCCGCCAGCGGCTTTCCGAATGGCTCAAGGAGTACAACTGGCTACGGCCACACGGAAGCCTCAACGATCAGCCACCGGTCAGCGTACTGGGGTAACTGTGGACAACCTCTTGTTACAGCACATCTAGCTTCAAGCTGTTGGACTACCCCCCTTGCCACATCTTCGCCACCCCCTACAGTGGTTGGAGGGACCTGACCACGGTCTTCCTCCCCACCACGGCCAGCGAAGCCCATGGAACGGACTCGGCAAGAGAAATCCGGCGCCCCCGCACGGGAGCCGGAGCGATCCTGGCATTCCCGGGAAGCCCTGCAGGCGCTGGAAAGCGGCCGGGAAGCGGGACTTCCCGGGGAAGAGGCGGCGCGCCGGCGGGAGCGGTACGGCCCCAACCAGCTGACCCGCCGGGGCCCTGGCTGTCAGGGTAGTTGTCGCTCCTTGGTATCCTGTTATTACAAAAGCCAGGGCGATAGGAGCCGGATTTGGCCCGATATTCCCAAGAGCGGCGTGAGGCCGTGGTAGCCAAGATGCTGCCGCCGCATAATCTGAGCCCCCAGGCGGTGTCCGAGCAGGAGGGCATCTCCCTGGGGACGCTGTACAAATGGCGCCGGGAGGCCCGGGCCGAGGGCACCTGCCTGCCCGATGCCGATGCGGGCGGACCCGAGGGCTGGAGCGCCCGGGACAAGTTCGCCGCGGTCGTGGAGACGGCTGGCATGAACGAGCACGACCGAGCCGAGTACTGTCGCAGCCGTGGGCTGTATCTGGAACAGCTCCAGCAGTGGCGATCTGACTGCGAACGGGCTACGGAGCTGGCCGACAGCGAGCGGCA